>NZ_AAWS01000001.1 GCF_000169175.1 Microscilla marina ATCC 23134 | reverse complement strand
GATATTTCATCAAACTTATTGAAAGTAACGTTCAGTTCTTCTACCAATTTATCAGACCCCATTCCCTGCGACACATTGGTAAAATCTTCGAGGTCGGCAAACAACACCGATACTTTGTCGTATTGGCGTGGCTCATAATACCCTTGCTCTCTTATTTCATCAAACACATAAGAGGGCACCAAACTAAACGATTCTATTTCTTCTTTGGCGTTTTCTACAATACTTTTTTGCTTGGCAATGGTGCTTGCCTGCTCTTCCAATTCCTTCTTTTGCTGCACCACCGTATCTTTTTGCTGTTTCATTTGCTGTGCCACTTTCTTGCGACGCATCGCCGTAAATAACAACACCAAAGCCAGCACTGCCAGCAACGCAATGCCTCCAATCAGGTAATACTGGTTGCGTTTTTCCAATGCCTGAATTTGTTCATACTTGGCTTTGTATTTAGAAATAAGGCGGGTGCTATTGGTTTTGCTTTCGCCCAAATC
Organism: Microscilla marina ATCC 23134; assembly: GCF_000169175.1. NCBI lineage: Bacteria > Pseudomonadati > Bacteroidota > Cytophagia > Cytophagales > Microscillaceae > Microscilla > Microscilla marina. The sequence continues at coordinate 361,935 of NZ_AAWS01000001.1, read as the reverse complement.
TTCCAGTAGTTTTTCGGCCTCTATCAGGGCGTCTATAGCTTTTTGGCTTTCGTTGAGGTGCCCGTATAGCTCACTGATTACCTCATATATTTTTGCCATCTGCTTTTTGTGTCCCAGTTCTTTGCGCAAAGCCAATGCTTTTTGGTAATACTCCAGAGCGTTTCGGTAGTTACCCTGATCGCTCCGCAAATAAAACAAGTCAAAATAAAACTTACCAATAACCTCCTGGGTTTCGGCAACCTTGCTTTTGTCGCCCAACTTGGTATAAATGGTCAGTGCTTCTTTAAAATGCTTGATGGCTTTTTTATACTCGGTCAGTTCTTTGTAGTCAATCAGTCCAATATTGACCAACGCATCGGCTCTTCCTTTTTCGTGTTTGTATTTTTTGGCAAGGTTGAGGGCTTTGCGGGCAAACACCAGGGCAGCTCCATCGGGGCTTTCTTTGGCATATTCTGCCGATAGCATATTAAGGGCATCTATATGCACCTTGATGTCTTTTGATAATCTTATGATACGGCGAAGGCTGTCCAATCGGGCACATTGTTGGGCATACACTCCCTGCGTCGTCATCAACAGGCATAGAAATAAGAATAAGGTTGCTTTCTTCATTATACATTAAAGTTTGCTGAAAAAAAATTGCTTGTGGTTTTCACCATCAGAGTATGTTTTATAATGAGTTTTTGTATGACTCAAAATTAAATTTGAAGCGCAGTCTTTTTTGACTAAAATTAAAATTACTCAAACCAGCGCGACAAACCCTGTTCTTAAGCCAAGGTTATCACTTTTAAACATCCTCTCAAACCGATGCTATCCAAATTTAAAAAATATTTGATACTAAGCACACAGTTACAGGTGTTTTGTTGTGGTGTAAGCAGCAGCAAGTCTTGAATACCTGTGCATATCGTGAGCTCAACGGAGTTACTAAGGACTTGCGACTTGTCGTTTGAAGCACTGATATGCATCAGTATCTAAGGACTTGCCCCCTGTCGAGGCTATTGACTACGCTTTTTGTAAGTTGCTAAAAATCAACATGATAGAAAAAGTGTAGTTACTTAGGGAACAGGGTATACCTAGTCCCTAGAACCTTGTTGAGGCTATAGGCTACAAGTATACTTAAGCTGCTTATAATAAACTAATTACATACAGCAAAGTGTTTGCCCTGCCTCGGCTTCACCAGAAGTATTCAACAAAAAAGGTTGCCCCAATAAAGGCAACCTCCACATCATCATAGTTTAGCTACTGAAATAACCAAACGACAGAAAAACGTGTTAAAAAAATCTTTCGGGGCAAAAGCTACCCTACATTCCGCAAAGTTTTAATATCCTGTACCAAACGTTTTACTTCTAATTGTACCATTCCGTTGTATACCCCCCTTATTCTCCCTTTTTTATCTACCAATATCACGTGCTCGGTGTGCAAAAACTCGTCTGCGTCTTTGGCAAACCCTGGCTTTTCTTCGGCAAAGTAAGATTGGCGCGCCAGCGTATAAATCTCCTCTTTTTTACCTGTTACCAGGTGCCACATCTTAGTATCTATTTTTTTACGCTTTACAAACCTGCGTAAACGTGGCAAAGAATCTACCCAAGGCATTACCGTATGCGACACCAGCCTTACATCATCGCTGGCATCAAACGCCTCTTGTATCATGCGCAGGTTTTCAGTCATTCGAGGGCATACGCTGCCACAAGTAGTAAAAAAGAAGTTGGCTACATAAATTTTGCCCTTGAGGGTTTCGTTGGTTACCGATTCACTGTCCTGATTGGTAAAACGAAAGGGGGCGATGGTGTGAATTTTCTGGTATTTTGGCTCTTCCTTTTTAATCCACTCAGGCGTAAAATCGCTCTTGTTGTAAAAAGGCAATGGTTTTTCATCTGTATTTTTACTTTGCTGGGGTTGGCACCCGTGTAGGCAAACCAACCAGGCTACTATCAAAGTAAGCCCAAAGAATGTTTTAATAGTGTGCATATTTTTGTTTCATCTGTTTCAATAGTCCATAGTATTTAGTCGATAGTCCATAGCTGATTCGAGTAAATGTTCACCTTGTTAAATACTGTAAACCAGTAACTCACTTTATTTTTATTTAAAAGGGCGTTGGGGCGATGCCTACACACGCAATTAAATAGTTTTTAAATTCATCAATAACTGATCACCAACTTTGACTAAAATCACTGCGGAGTATTGTATTTAGTAATGGACAAAAAATAATCTTTCGATTTAGGAAATGACCTTTACTACTGATACTTCGTTATTTTTAGCCTTTGGAAATGGATACCTTATTTTTCAACCATTACTTAAGCTATTTACTGGCGACCGATTTACAATTTTTTACTCCGGTAAGCCCATACTGGCGACCGTCTTTCACTACATAATTTGCCCTGATGCGTCCATCTGTTTTCCACATCCGCTGGTGTCCTTCCTCTTTTCCTTTTTTATAGTTAAAATCGCGGTAAAGCCTGCCATTAAAATACCACTGCTTTACGCTTCCTTCATACATATCATTGTAGATATTGGCGGTCAGTTTAAGCTGTCCGTTTTGCCACCATATTTGCTGTTTGCCGTGTTTTCGACCTTGTATGTATGTTCGTTCAAACCAACGTTGCCCTCCTGCATACCATCCTTTATAAACCCCATGTTTTTCGCCCTGGTAATAAGTACTTTTGCTTTTTACCTTGCCCGTAGTGTAGTGCTCTACCAAAGTTCCCGAAAAAGGCTTGTTTTGATAAAACCACTTGCCTCCTTGTCGCTTCAATGCCTTATGGGTAGCAGCAACACTTACGTCAGGAATAGTAACGGAGTTGCGCACTTGGCAACTCCCTATCATTACTATGATACACGCTATATATACTTTTGACATGGGTTGCCTTTGTTTTATTGAGTAACGGTTCCCGCAGTACCAAAAAAGCCTTGACCATTGATGTAAGGGTCGTTGTCGGTAATGTGGTAATGGTATATGCCATTGGGGTACTCTTTGGTAGCCGCTGTATGCCCATGGTAGATATCCAGATCACTGTTTACTATAGTTTTCCCATTTTCTTGTGGTCCATACACCGGAAAACCATCCAACAAAAAGCCTACTAAGCCTTCTTTGTTGTTGGTAGTCAAATAGGTAGGTTCTATATGGTAATGGTACATACCAGTACTCGTAGGATGTCCATTGTGTTGATCAAATGTATTAATCTCCGCCGATAAGTCATCGCCAGGAGCCGCATATTGGTTAAATATAGCTACTCCGTTCACTGTTACTCCTATGGCTCCAAAAGGGGTTGCAGCCTTGTTAGTTGCTTCGGCTGGGTTCAATGGAATTCTAAACGTAAAGTTTTGTTCGGCAATTACATTAGGGTTTTGCTTAAAGTTTACATTAGAGCCATTGTATGCCTCGTACAAAGCGTTGTTTCTAGCCCAATAAGGACTCTTGTGGTCGGGCACTCCCTTGGCAGTAATCACTACAAAGTCACCATCTACTTTGGCTTCTGTGTCATTTATAAATAACTTAAATGCCTCAGGTAGTTCTGTCCCAGTACTTGTTGTGTCAGACCCACCTGTATTGGTAGTAGTAGGGGTAGCATCATCAGCATCTTTTTTACACGAAGTAATGCCTATGCATACAAATAAGGCAATCAATAAAACTGGTATTTTTTTCATCTTTTATTCTTAATATTAGCTTAATAAATAACGTGCTCAATATATGCCGCAAATAACTATTTTCAGTTTTATGGGCATTTACCAAATAAAGTACTATTACCTGTGTATGTACTCATTTTATTTACAAATTTATTATCATAAAAATAATACAACATACGGGCAAAAGAAGACAAGAGTTGTTGATCGTTCGCTAAGAGTTTTTATATGACACTGACGAAAAAAAAATGTCACCAGGAGTTTTGTCAAACACCTCAGTGACACTTCATAAAGTCGGTATTACGCTTAAAAATACGCGTATTGGCAAAATTAGTCTAAGTTATATTCACCTACACTCAGTTACCAACTACAGCCTGGGCACCCTTTACCAAAAAAAAGCCATCGCTGCCCACTGGCTGATAAAGCGGCATTAGCAAGTAACCGTCATCCGGCGATTTTACCTCCCCCTGGCAGTCGTGGGCGAGCAGCTGCCCTTTGGTTACCTTAGAAAAGTTTTTGAACCCCGGCAACATTTTAAATTGATCTTCGGGCTTGATAGAATGTAAATACTCCAGCTCCATCAGGTTGGGTAGATTTTCGGTAAACTCTTGCAGGTGGGTATATTGCGCTACCTCCTCAGGAATGATATCTTCGGCAATGCAACCCGCCCCCAAAAAGGTATACCAAATAGACCACACCAGGTTATCTATTGATTGTTGGTTTTGGTGTTGCCCTCCTTCAAAGGCAAAAGAAGTAAAGCCCTGGTCGTGCATATAACGCAAAGAGGTGCCCTTAAGCTTCTCTTCCAGCCCTATAATCACAGGTGCCTCCAGGCGTTGGGTCAGGTAATGTGATTGAGCCAGTTGGGTAGTCACAATAAAAGTCCCGTTTTCGCCCGATGTAGTATGCAAATCAAGGTAAATTTTTTGGTGATACTGCGTAAAATCTATTTGGTCAAACACCTGACATATTTCCTTGAGTTCTTCACAATCGGGGGTTTGACAACGATTGTTTGTTGCATTTTCCAGCTTATCAGGCGTCCAGATACGGTTCAGGTCTTCGCTTAGGTACCGCTGATTTGCCGCAAGCGCCCGCTTGTTTCCGGCAATGCCCACAAAACGCCCCTTAAAATTGGGCTGGTCGCGCTCTAGTATATGAAACACCTTGCGTAAAGCTTCTATCCCCAAAGGTTCGTTCCCGTGAATGCCAGCCGTACAAATCATCAATGTATCGGCATCTATATTACCATAAGCTCCTATAATGCGTGGTATTTCTTCCATTTACTTTATTTTTAGTTGGTTGTTATTCAATGTAGTTTTTTCTGGTTTATTTTTTTAACAATACTCCCACATTTTTTGGTTTGGCCTGACTCAAACTATTCAAATCAACACATTGCACTTACTTGTGTTTACGTAATGGCAACTATTGACTATCGACTAAACACTGTGGACTGTTACCCTATTGCTGCAACATACAAGGGCTCAAAAGTGAAAAACACCTTTGAGCCCTTGCCCAATATTTGGCAAACATCAGAAAACAGTTGCCTATTATTGAATATTTACTGTTTTACCAAACGCTTGCTAAAACTACCATCTTTCATTCTGAGTGTTACAATGTATACTCCTTTGGGAAGCACTTGCGAAGCAATTTGATAACTCCAGTTTTGTCCATTTTTTTGGCTCACTGCCTTTTGCAACACCTTGCCACTCAAGTCGGTTATTATAATGTCTACCTCGCCTGTAAGGGTGTTTTGCAGTCTCAGCTGAGTATTGCTGTTGGCCGGATTAGGAAACAACTGGCTACTGTTTGCCAATACTTGAGACTGATCAGTGCTCAATACAAAGCGGGCATTTTGAGCTACCTCTTTGCGTCGGGGTGAGTTTTCGAGTACAGTACGCATACGCGCTTTTTGGTCTTTGGTAAACAAGTTCATGCACTTGTCGCCCGTATAATCCATATAGTTTTGATACATATCGTCAAAACTGTCATCAGTACAAGAGTTTATCACCTCAGAACAATCGTTTAAACCATCGTTATTTTTGCCCGCATTGGGTGTATCGGCACAAAAATCATCTGCTGAACAATCACCGTCTCCCCAAATATGCCGAAGTCCCAACCAGTGCCCTACCTCATGGGTCACAGTACGCCCCCGGTCAAAAGTATTGGCAAGATCAAAAGAAGAGCCTGCACTGGTATGGTTAGAACCAAAAAAACGGGTATTGATGGCTACCCCGTCGGTTTCGGGTTTGTCGGTGGTGGGATCAACAGTAATACCAGTAAGCGTCGACTGTTCAGGAAATTGGGCATAACCCAGTGTACCACTGCTAGAAAACTTCACTACCCAAATATTGAGGTATTTGGAAGGATCCCAACTGGTGGCAGGTTTTAAAATCTGTTCTATGTCGTTCATCGACCAACTCGATCGCGACTTATCTTCGTAGCGATGAATGCCTGGCTCTTCGAGTTTTTTATCATTGGTATCAAGCACTGCGAGTTCAAACTGAATCTCAGTATCGGCGGCTACATCGGCAAACACAGTGGGGGTACCGGTTTTATCGGGGTTGGTGCGGCGAAAGTCCTGGTTGAGCACAATCATTTGCGAAAGCACCTGGTCGGCCGGAATATTGTTATTAAAGCCCACCTCGTCGCCATCGTGTACAATGTGTACAATCACCGGAATGGTATACACAGTAGAGTGGGTACGCTGGGTGCTTCTTTGGCTGAGTTGGTGTGCCATCCAGTTTTCAAAGCTTTGCAACCCTTGTTTACGCCATCGCTGCTTAAGGTGTTGCTCATACATAGGCATGGTACCACAGCGTTCGGGTTTGGTTTGGGCACTCAAAGGCTGAATGGTTGCCCAAAGAAACAACATCAGGCAACTATTTAATATTAATTTAAATGTCTTCATAATAAATATATTTCAGGCAGACGATGCTTAGTACTTAATACTTAGTTGAAACTCGAAAAGTAGACTGCCTTAGAGAAACAAAGCAGGCAAATTTCGTGTTTTGCCTTATTTTTAAATTGATAAAACTTGTCTTGAATTCATACCATCAGATCGCAATGCCATCACTAAAGGGAAAGTATAAAGTTAAAAATCAAATATAAAATCTAAACTGGTGAAAACCTGCATACATAACGAAAGTTTAAAGCCAGGAGTTTTGTTTGTTACTTTAGCTTTTTATTTTCATCAATTATTTAGATGCTTACAAGATAACCCGGCTTTGTATAACCCCTACCTTCTCTTTAATATATTCTGATCACCTCACCATTGCCTTTGCCCTCAACGCTGCGAATATAGCCACTGAGCATTTGTTGCATAGTAACAGGGATATGCCCCGGAAAATAGTCGCGGTACTTGTCAGCGGCTGCTTCTACCAAACCTGGCGACACTACATTTACCCTGATGCCATTTTGTAAATCAAGTACCACTGCTTTTACAAAACTATGAATGGCTCCATTGACCATAGCAGCACTGGTAGTAAAAGGCACAGGATCATCGGCAAGTATGCCAGTGGTGAGCGTAACCGAGCCTTGCGGATGAAGGTAACGCTGGGCAATGCGGGTAACATTGACTTGCCCCATGAGCTTACTATTGATGCCTATGTGGTAGTCCTGTTCAGACAGTTCGTCAAAGTGCGCCCATTTAGCTTCTCCGGCAATGCATATTACCGCATCAAGCTTGCCTGCCTTGGCAAATCCAGCTTCGATTGATGCGCTATCGGCAATGTCTATAGTAAGGTCGCCTTTGCTACGTCCCGCGACCAATACCTCGTGTTTTTGGGCAAAATAATCAGTCACTACCTTGCCCAGGGTACCGTGGCCGCCAATGATTAATATTTTCATTTTTGCGAAAGTTTGGTGTAGGTATACAAGGTAATTACTTTTTTCAATAGTCCATAGTATTTAGTCGATAGTCCATAGCTGATTCGAGTAAATGTTCACCTTGTTAAATGCTGTAAACCAGTATTTTATATTAAGATTGTATACTCACTTTATTTTTAAAAGTGTTTCGGTTTTATGCCTAAACACCCAATTAAATAGTTTTTAGACTAAAATCACTGCGGAGTATTGTTTTTTGTAGTTGTTAAATAATCGTTGTTTTTAAACTCAAGCTACTCCTTAGACTTAGGTGCATACAGTACCACATCCAGGCTTTGGTTTTCGCGGCGGGTAGTAGGCACTTGTTTGCCGTTGGTAAGTTCGGTCACTTTGATGATCACAAACTCTTTTAGCTCCGATACGGTCACCTTGCCATCTTTATCAAAATCGGCGTTTTCGGTACTGCCTTCCGAAAAATCCAACCCTTTCATTACTGAATAGGTAAACACACCATTGTTCCATTCTTTAGACTCTAGGGCAAATTCATAACCCGCTGCCGCAGATATAATAGTGGCTCCCGAACGGTTGGATACATCATTGAACAAGGCCTTCATATAATCAAACGAATTATTAAGTCCAGCCTTGGGTTTGATAAACTTGCGACCGCCCTTAAAAGCAATGCTCACCTTTTGTTTTTTTTGAAGTTTAGCATCAGGGGCAGCAGTTACTTCTACCTCTGCCTTGTCCAATTCACCCGAATGACAAGCATCAATCATAATCAAACGCTTACGGGCGGGCACCTTGTCCAACATACGCTCTATAGCCTCGTAGGGCAGCCCCTGCTTTGCCGGATTTTTAAAGTCTACATCGTAGGTAGCCAGGTAATAGTCCATTTGATCGTCGAGCAAACCGTGACACGACACATAAATAAGAATTTGATCGTCTACTGTGCTTTTTCCAAACACCTTGCTTGCCTTGATAATATTGGCTTTGGTGGCTTGCGCATTGAGCACCTTTCTTACTACTACACTGTCGTAATTGCCTGCACTCCTGAGCGACTCTATCAGGTTGTTGGCATCTTTTTCGGCAAACTTCAGGTTGCGCTCCGAGTCTTGGTACTCAGACACTCCTATAGCCAACACATACAGCCAAGGCTTGGCTTTGGTGGGGGGTGCCTGATACAAAATATTGAAGGTTTCTTTGGCGCTCTCCAATCCGTTTTCATTCATTGCCGACACGGCTACTTTATTCATCCCCCGGTTGAGCCTTATTTTCAATTTTTGAGTAAATTCACGCTTTCCTCTGGCAGCAATGCCACTTTTACCGTACAACGGTACATCGTTTACATATACCTGAATATTTTTAAGGGGTTCATGATGGTCTATAGCTTTTACTTCTACCTTCACAAAAGGCGCTGAAGTAGCCGTAGGCAAGTCAAACTTCCCCGGAATCATCACTTCGGGCAGGTTCAGGTCGCCAGCCATCATTGCCTCAGTCATTCCGGCGCGGCGCAGGCGTTTCTTCCATGCCTTGTAATAAATACGCTGCACAATTTTAGACGCTCCCAAGTCTCTCATCACCAAATCGGGGCGGTTAAAGCGTAAGTCGAACTGCCCAAAAGCCCTGAGTTGCCCCTTGTAACGAAACCCAATGCCCTTGATGCTGCCTTTAGAGGTTTTATAATAATTATCGGCGTTCAAAATAATATAATCGTCTTTGTTGAGCCCCAAAAACGACCCGGCAAGTTTGCACTTACCAATGTCCCATACTTTGATGATACTATTGTCATCGGCACTGTATACTTTTTTTCCTTGCTCGCCAAACCATACCTGAGTTACGTTGTTGGCGTGCCCAGTCATTACACAATTCAGGTTTTTGGTACTCCAGTCCCATATCGCCACATCAAAGAAAATATTCTGAGGCAACCAATACCCTCCACTGCCTGTTACCAGGTATTGCCCATCGGGGCTAAAGCGGGCAGAAAAAATGATTTCATAATCAGTCATAAATTTTTGCACCTCCTTGCCCGTGGTATAGTCCAATGCTACCAGTTGGCTCTTGAAAGTACCACTTTCCTCTATCACCCTTGACAACAACACCTGGGGTTTGTTGGGTACAAAATCCAGTACCCGATCGTGGAAATAGTCCATTTCATATTTCATCAACCATTGGCCAGTGGCTATCTCAAGGCAGGCTACCACAAATATAGTTTCGTTGCCTTTGGGCTCACTGCCCCTGGTCACCAGGTACTTGTTATCGGGGCTGATGCTTACCCAGTCTATGAGGTGTTGTCCGCCTGCCCTGGTCTTTATTTTTCGTAACAATTTGGGGGCTTTCAAATCGCTCAGGTCAAACAGGTGCAACCATGCTTCAAATTGATTGGTGGTGCCCACCTTCCGAATGGTTTCATACACCAATACTTTGCTGTCGGGGCTGAGGTAAACTCTTTGTACCGGGTCGTTCATATCCATGCTGAATACCTCATTGAGTTGGGGCAGGGTATACAGCTTAATCGTTTTGTTCATTCTATCAAAAGCTACAGCGTGTTGGGCGTTGCTAAACGCTACTCCTTCTACAGGCATAAAACCATCTACTTGCCCCTTGCGCAGGTTCCACAAACGAATGCCTGGCGACTGCCCAAAATGAGAAGAAGCGATGTATTTTTCGTTGGCGGTGACCGAAAAATTATGGATACCCTCATGTACTCCCCCAAAAACCCCTAACTCTTTGCCCTTGTTAAGGGTAATAAACCGTACCCCCAGCGTAGTATAAGCCGATACGTTGTCGCCTTCTTGGCCGGCAGTAATCAAGTGCGCGTTTACCCCCAACAAGCGGTTGTCGCGGCTAATGCTAAAGTCGCGAAAAATGCCCAACTCTCTGGTAGACCTTTTTACACTAAATTTTAAATCTTGCGAAATCACGCCTTTTTTTAGTTTAATCTCCCTGATCAACTTGCCCGAAGGCACCTCATATACCAACAGTTGATAATAAAAAGTACCGACCACCAGTTTTTTTCCATCATACGTCATGCGCAGCTTGCCAATACCTTTGCTCATTGGAAAAGGAATCTCGGTGGCCACTTTGGTGGGATCATTCAATGCCCAAATCTGGATGGCTTGTTTTTGCACATTGTAAGCGGTAAAGTGGGTAGCACTCACTGATGACATCGTCCAGACATACATTTTAGCACCTTCGTTTTCAAAATACCCATGGTCTTTTTCTGTGGGCAAATGAAGGCGTTTTCCTTTGCTAAACAGCCATTTATTGTTGGGGTGCAGCGATGAAGCATTGCCCAAGTCAAGGGTATGGTACTCTTTGACGCGTTCGCCGTTGCGGGTATCGACCGCTACCAGGTTGCCCGAAAACCCCGACGCTGGAGTAACCGCCTGAACCAACAAGCGTTTACTATCGGAAGTAAATAAAATATTGCCTTCATGGGTTTTTATTCGGCGTATGATTTGCCCGGTGGGGTGCTTCCATAAAATCACTTCGTTGCGATCCATGCTCGCCAGGTATTGACCATTGGGGCTAAAGACCACTTTTGTGATTAACTCGCGGTGCCCATGCAGGGTGCGAAACTCTTGCCCCAGTGAGCGATCCCATATTTTTACTGACAGATCTTTGCTTGCCGTAGCGTAGTATTTACCTCTAGGGTGAAAGTCAATCGATACAATCTCCAGGCGGTGCCCCTGGGTTACTACCAGGGCAGGCTTTTGGCTCAGGTTATTTAAAGTAGCAGAGATACGCAAAAGCCTTGAGGTAACATTGCCGTCTTTGGTAAACACTTCTATAGGGACCGCCTTGGTGGGTGACTCTAAAAACGAAATTCTTCGTGACGAAAAAGTAAGGTCGCTCCGATTAAAAGTAGCCCGACGTCCGTCTACTTTTACCTTGATTACCTGTTGGTTGTCAATGTTTTGCAAACGTCCTTTGAGCACCAGACTTTCCTGGTTGTAATTGATAACGGTTTCGCGTGCTATCTTTGCGTTGGGCTCGTCAGGGTTTGTCAATACAATGTTGTAGTAAGCAAAACTTTGGGTGTTCACTACATTTTCCGAAGACTTACTCTTTAGCGTAGTTTCCAACAATCCTTTTTCGTGTTTGGGATGGTTGGGCTCCAACCTAAACACCGAGTCGTTGCTTACCCTGTAGGCTTCTTTGATCCCTTGTGGGGTGCCGTCGTACCTACCATCAGGGGTAAACACTACATAGTCTTTTCCCTTATTGAGCGTCCACAAACTCAATAGCTTCAACCCTGTTTCTACATCCCAGATAATCACTTCCCCGTTTTTGTCGGCACTTATAATCTTGGTGTCATCATCGGTAAAGTCAGCCGCTACAATGGCCGACTGATGTCCATTAAAAGTTTTGATAAATTTATAAGTACGCCCATCCCAAAACCTCAGTTCACCCCCTTCGTCGCCCGAAAGAATGTAGCGGTCGCTTTTGCTAAACGAAAGGTGGGTAATGCCACTCTGGTGCCCTTTGAGTGCTTTTAGGTACTTACCCGTGGCAAGGTTCCACACAACTACTCCAGAATTCTTATCGCCACTTAGCAAATATTTTCCTGCTTTGTCGTAAGCTGTTTGGGTAGTACCCCAATAATGCCCTTTGAGTTCCTGAAGGCGTTGATTGCTTTCGATGTCCCATATTTCTACCGCAGCACTGCTTCCGCTCAATGCCAGGTGTTTTTCGTTGGGGCTAAAAGTAAAAATTTTGCCAGCCTTTTTACTGTTTATTACCCTAAAGGGTTCTTTAGCATCAATGTCAGCTGTTTTGTATATGTATATCCGGCGGCTGTTTCTCGACAGGGCATAATAAGTTCCTTTGGGCGATACACTTATTTTTTTATGTCCCCGATAAGAGCGCCCCTTGTTTTTCCGTTGTATTGCCCCAGTCATATTATCCCAAGCCACATAACGTTGTGCATAGCCCCCTCCCACCGAGGTTTTGGCGTCGCGGCTCATCAATACAGTACAACCAGTTGATTTTTCGAGGGTAATAAACTTTTTCCCGTTCCATACCAAAGCAGGTTGCCCCTCCCGATTGATCAATACTTTGCCCTTGGCAAAAGCCACCTGCTTCATCTTGCTGCGGCTCGTTCCTCGTTTGAACAACGATTTGCCATTATTTGAGTCGATGATATTGAGCAAACCCCACCGCATGCCCACCACCAGGGCAGATTGACGGGGTACATACAGCAATACTGTGGCGGCGTATTTTATATCATAAGTATTGCCTTGAGTGATTTGGTTATTCTGAAGCTGCCAAAGTAATATTTTACCCCTGTCGTTGGCTATGGCAATGGTATTATTTTTTGGATCAACCGCCAGGGCATTCGTAAAGGTTTGCCTACCCAAAGGTTGGCTTGCCACCAGGCGTCCGGTTTTGAGGTTCCATATATCAATGCCTTGTTTGGCTATCCACTTGCTGCGCAAGGCTACCAAGGTGTTGCCGTTGGCGCTTAAGGCAATATTAGAAATGGCTTCTTTGCCTACATTGAGCTTTTGCTCTACTTTGTTGAGGCGCAGGTTCCAGATAAAAATACTACCTTGGTCGTCTACACTTATGAGCTTGCTTCCATCTTTGTTATACAAAAGCTTGATTACCCCCCTTAAGTGCCCCCTTAGCAAGGGTTGCTGTTGCCCGTTTTGCAGGTGCCACCTTACTATGCCACCCGTAGACAAACCTCCGGCAAGTGTTTGTCCATCGGCACTAAAGTCAATATGATTTATGACAGATGATTTATGGTTGAGTTTGAATAGCAGTTTGCCAGTTTTTCGTTCCCATACCTTCACTTGATTATTGCCAAAGCTTGCCGCAATGTATTGGCCTTTTGGACTGATGGCTATCGATTTGATCAGTGTAACACCAAATAGGGCAAACACTCGATGAAGTTTTTTTTGAGGGTAATTCCAAAGCTTTACAGTTTGGTCTTTAGACGCTGTTACAAGCCACTCGCCATTTGTTGACACATCGGCTGCAGTCAGGTCGTCGGTATGCCCCTGATTGATCATAAAATTGCTTTGGGCTATAGCCATAAAGTTTACCAACAGGCAAAACAAGGTGATTGGAAGTATTTTCATTCGTTTTTGATTACGCTTTTTTAACTACGAACTATTAAACCAATACTCCGCAGTGATTTTAAGTGAAAGTATTTACTGATAAGTAGCAGCAAGTAATTAGCTATAAGTCCTTAGCTCGACTTTAGCCATTTAAAATTACTCCGCAATCGCCTAAATTAAAATCAATGACCCGATTATCTGAGAGCCGTTACTTTTTGCTCCAGGTCAAAAAGTAACCAAAAACCCCGCAGCTGTATTTTGTTGTTGCTAAAATTTGTTTCATTACGCCGAAACAGCTCAAACACTCCCTCGTAACCTCGGTCGGTGATCTGTTTTAACGGCTTCATTACATAAATTTCTTAACGCCAACAAAATAAGGCTGAGTCCAGCTGACGCAACCATCGTTAATACTTGAGGCGTTTTATTACCAATACCTTTGTATTTAATTTCTTACAGTCGTGTAAAAAAGACGACTGTAAGAAAATGTTCGTATTATTATTTAGAGGCATCTGAAGTAATTTAGCTAATATCATAAATGGCTAAAGTCGAGCTTAGATACCGATGTATATCGGTATCTAAGGACTTGCGACTTGTCGCTTAAAGCTTGCCCCTGTGGGTGCTGTGGACTATTGATTAAACAAGCTCTAATATAAATAAAAAAACCTTTGCCCAAAGAGCAAAGGTTTTTTTGCAGTTAAAAGTAACTGCCCGAACTATTATATATGTTTTTAGCCATTCAACTGTCTTGTAGTGGTGGCAATGTCTTGGTCTAATTGACGAAAAACAGTTTTAATTTTTTTGATGGCTTTTTTTTTCTGAAAAGAAACCACTTGAGCGTCTCCGCTGGGAGTAGATGGATTGGTGAAAAGTAGCTTTTCCAATTCGTTTATTTTTCCTACAAAAGAGGTAGAATTGCCTGAGGGTTGGTTTTGAATCATTGTCATAATTTTCTATACCTTGTTATCATGTAATGTTTATAAGCAACTTTTGCCCTAAGTACATCTTATGGAGTAAATCTATCCCCCTTTTTTCTTATTTTTTTGTAATAAAAAAGGGTGTTTTTTTAATGCATTGATGGTCAATTGGTTGGAAAAACAAAAAAGCCGTTTTTCTTGTTGAAGAATAGAACAAATGCTTGGTATGTAATATTATGCCCCCATGAGCAACCGTTTGCGCTTGTGCCAAAAAAATGATAAATTGCTCAATAAAAATAGCAGACGTCCCATGAAAATCACTGTACAGGAAGAAACTTTTGTAGGCAAAATATTGAACAAAATTGCCTTAGAGGTAGACAAAGAACAAATGACCATTGCCGAGCTTATTCAATATAAGGTGGCTCATTCGGTGGCAACGCACAATGCAGCTATAGAAGTTGAAAGCAAAGCAGAAGGTACCCAACACGAGGTGGAGGCTGTGCTTAACAAAAATGCTTCGCAAACTTATGCTTTTAAGCGTGAATTGGCCGACCCCGAAAAAGAAACCTACCGGGCTTGGGAAGCTTTCAAAACCAATCAATTGATAGTGTTGATAGACAACAGCCAGGCAGAAAGCCTTGAGCAAGAAGTATTGTTTAGCCAAGATACTGTAGCAAGTTTTTTGAAAATGACTCAGTTGGTGGGAGGCTAAGGAATGGTACCAAAATAAATTTACATTCTTAACCTCATCTTTTGAGGCTATACTTTGTTAAAAAATAGCCGAATAGCGATGCTATTAGCCGACCATCCCGCAAGCTCGCTCAACATCCACTGGATATTGCCGTGCCTCGTCTAGCAACAAAATATTTTATTAAGCTATAGAAATTTATTTTTACACCATTCCTAAGCAATGCTTTGATTGTTACTGCATTGCTTGACCCATGTTTAACTATACCATTAACCCCAACTCAATGAACTTTACTGCTGACGAAGCTGCACTAGGCACCGAAGAAGAGAAAAAAGCCTGGAATGAGCTATTTAGATATTTCACCAATTTTGCGGGCACCTCTAAACCTACCAAAACCTGGCTAAACAGTATCAACCCTTTTGTAGAAGCCATTGATAATGAACGCTTTGGTACAATCATGGAGATGATTGTACTGGAAGTAAATAATGATAAATCGTGGTTTAGTGGTTTAAAATCAAAAATGCTCAAAGGCTTGTTGTGGGCGGGGTCTTTGGTACCCAACCCTAAAGTATATGCTGCCATAGGCAAAGTAGTGAGCCGGGCTTATACCAAAGTAAGAGGCAAAGGAGCTGCCTCAGCATCGGTAGGCAATGCAGGCATCAACGCGCTAGTGGCCATCAATACCAAAGAGGCCATGCAGGAACTCATTATGCTCAAAAATAAGAGCCAATACCCGGTATTTGTCAAAGCATTGAACAAAGGTATACAGCAGTTGAGCGCTGAAATAAAAGTGACCGAAGACGACGTACTGGATCAGTTGATGCCAGAGTTTGGAATAAAGGATGGCACCCTTGAACAGGCTTTTGGCGATTATACCGCCCAGCTCTACCTGGAAAGTGCCCACAAAACCCTGATAGAATGGGTAAAACCTGATGGTAAGGTACAAAAAAGCGTACCTGCAGAAGTAAAGCGAACGTATGAACTGGAGTTAAAAGCTTTTAAAGAAACGGCTAAAGACATCAAGAAAACTTTGCAAAGTCAACGCCACCGCCTGGAGAACGCTTGGCGACACCAACGGGTATGGGACTATGACCATTGGCTGGAGTATTTATGGGCGCACCCTTTGGGAACTTATATAGTGCACAAAACCATTTGGCAGTTTGACACACCAGAGGGTGACCGCCAAAGTGCTATAGGCAAAGATGGAGCATTGGTAGACGTAGAAAATAAACCAGTAAAAGTGCCCCATAATGCCGAAGTAAGCCTATGGCATCCGGTGAATGCCCCGCTGGAAGAAGTGCTTGCCTGGCGCGACTATATGTTTGACCAGGAACTTAAGCAACCCTTCAAACAGGCTTTTCGTGAGGTGTATTTAGTCACCGAAGCCGAACGAATTACCAGCGTGTATTCCAACCGTTTCTCAGCGCATATTTTACAACAAAACAAACTTTGGGCGCTTACCCAACAACGCGACTGGCAATACAAAGGAGCGTATGGGTATATGTTGGATTCGCCCACGATACAATTGCCTGCTTATGACCTTGAAGTAACCCTGGATGTGTCTTTTGGAGGCGATAGTTACGAGTATGCCACTACGCAGCGTACTTTGTTTACCAACCCTACTACCGACCTGGAGTATGCAGTAGATGAAGTCCCCAAATTGGTTTTTTCGGAAACGATGCGCGACATAGACCTGTTTATTGCGGTGTGTAGCATTGGCAGCGACCCCAACTGGGATGGTACCGAAGATTATAAAGACTATTGGTTTGAGTATTCGTATGGCGACAAGTCGGAAACAGTATCGGCGCAAAACCGCCGCGAGATACTGGAACGGGTGATTCCACGCTTGAAAATAGCCGACTGTTGTTCGTTTGAAGGCAATTTTTTGGTGGTACAAGGGAAGTTGCGTACTTATAAAATAAACATCGGAAGTGCTAATATTTTGATGAAGCCCAACGACCAGTACTTGTGTATTGTACCTAATAGGGCGGCTGAAGCCAAAGGTAGTAAAATATTTTTGCCCTTTGAGGGCGACTCTATCCTGAGCCTGATTTTGAGCAAAGCTTTTTTACTTGCCGATGATACCAATATAGAGGATGAACTAATTTTGAGCCAGCTGTAGCCTTGATGTAAGAAACCTCCTTGGTGAGGCGTGCGTTTCTATGACTATGATAAGTGATCTTAATTTAGAAGAAAAAGCCCATAAGTTATGGCATGAGTTTTCGCCTGAAGGAGAAGATTCGTTTTGGCAAGACTACGAGAAGTACTTGATTGATGCACAACAACAGCAGTACAACTGGTCTAAACTCTCCCTCAAGGTAGGCACACAAACAGATGGAACTCCACCTACCACCCATACAGGCAAAGCAGTGTTGGCACACCACCAAACTACCAGTCGATTTTATGAAAAAAGAAGTCTGTTTATTCGATTTCTTGCAAAATGTAGGAGCCTTTGGACGCTTATACTGATAGTTTTTATTGTCAGTTTCATTTTTAAATGGCTAATACTTTCAGGTTTATCAATGGCTTTATTATTTCTGTCCAATTTTGCTAGAGAGAGTAACCTACTTGAACTTCGTGCACATGAACTGATCATTCGATCAGTAAGTCCCGAAACTGTAGAGCATCACCGCTTTTACCTAAAAGAGATTGATCAGGTTTCTTTAGGTTTCAACCCTTTTTACGACAAATACACCCTCAACGTGAAAACCAACCGCAACGAAAAAAGCTTTGCGTATAACTTGTCAGCCAAAGACCATCAACGTTTTTATGATGCCTTAAGAATGTATAAAGTGTATGTTGCCCAATGGAACTACCCTGCGGTGTAACAAGCATGGCTTTAAAAACCACCCTGTTCCTTGAAAAACCTCTGAAATTCTACTTTATTGCGCGGCATTATTTAGAATAAATACAAGCAATGAGTACACAAAAGAAAAAAGGCATTACTTTTAGAGGCTTACACCGCGACCTGGGGTATTTTTATGTGGGGCTAATTATCTCATTTTCTATTTCGGGCATTGCCCTCAACCACCGCAATCAGTGGAGCCCCTACCGCTATACTTATCAGGAAATACCCATGCAGGTGAGTTTGCCTGCCAACCCCCAAGACATTGACGAAAAACTGGTAAAACAGATTTCGGTGCAATACAAAATGGCAGACCAGTACGAGCGTTTTCGCATTCGCGATAAGCAAAAAGAATTAGAAATAAGGTATGAGAAGGGGCGGGCAAAAATAGACCTGCAAACAGGCAAAGGGCAATTGAATATGTTTAAGAAAAAGGTAGTGCTTGCCGAAATGACCAAACTGCACCAAACCTTGAACAAAAACTGGGTGTGGTATTCCGATATTTTTGGCATTGCTATGCTCACCATTGCCATTACCGGGATGTTTATTACCCGTGGCAAAAAGAGCTTTCGCAAAAGGGGTTATTTGCTTGCCATTGCAGGTATTATTTTCCCGTTGATATTTTTGTTTTTGCTCTAATCACTCTCCCCTACCGCCAACTGTTCAAAAGCAACAAACTCAGGCAATTGGCGGGCTTGGGTTAACTTCTTTGTATGTCTACATCTAAAAGCCATCATCAAGCTTATCCTCTCCTCTTGGTCTTAAGCGCAGCTGACCAAGAGAGCAGGTAACGATAGCGAAGAACTTGGTCTTGCCAAAAGCCTTAAGACCACTACAAGTAAGTTTGTATGGGTTTTCAACCAGACTTGGCATTACCCCCCGCCAACTGTTCAAAAGCAACAAACTCGGACAATTGGCGGGCTTGGGTTAATAGGTGTGGGGGCAAACCCGCCAACCCAAGGTAAGTACCTGCCAACTGTCCGGCTATAGAGCCAATGGTGTCAGTGTCGCCACCTGCCCGTATAATGGCAGTGAGCATTGCCTCAAAACCCAACTTCTTTACTTTGCTTGCCGCAAAAATGGCCAAAGGAACTGTTTCTGCTACATAGCCCGAGTTGCCAAATTGACGGGCAAAGAGTTCAATGTCGAGATGGTTGAATTGGTGTGCCACTTGGAGCGCATCACGCACCTTAGTGTCGGGCAATTGAGGGAGCAAGTATTGGTACAAGTCGTGGGGAGTGTGCCATTGCCCAGAAGCAATAAAGTGCAAAGCCAAGACAATAGCCAAAGCCCCTGTATATGCTTCATCGTTTTTGTGGGTAATGTTACACACGTCTTTTATAAGGAGGCGGTTTTGGATCATACCAGGTACAAAAGCCAGGGGAGCCATGCGCATGGCAGCCCCATTGCCTGCCGCAAACTCGCCACTGCGCCCTACCAACGCCCAGTGTCCGCCTACCTGTAGTCCTCGTAAAGCCTGCAAGGTAGCAGCACCCAACCCAGTCAGGCGTTTTTGTTGGTACCAAGCCAAAAAGTTGGCCGCTATTTTTTCAGGATATACACCTTTGTACTTCACTATGGCCTCTAGCGAAGCAAGGGTAAGCTGAGTATCATCAGTGGTTTGCCAAGGCTGCGCAGTCAAAGACAACTGTTGACCTGGTTGAGGAGGGCGGTTTTCGTATATAGCCCCAGCAGCGTCGCCTATGAGCCCTCCAATAAAGCAACCCAGGCGGGTATTATCATCAACTTGAAACATCTTGCATTTTTAGTTAGTCGCCACTTGAATAGGTTAAAATTAATTGTCAAAAATGGCCACTGCCCTTACCGGAGAACCGGTACCTCCACGAATTTTGAGAGGCAAACCAATGAACCTAAAGCGTCCCCGCCCTGGCAGCAAGTACAAATTGATCATATTTTCGTAATGGGTAAAACCCAGCTCCCCACAAATGTGGTGTACTTCTTTGTTTGAAACTTTGGGCACACCTGGCGACATCGTTTCTACCCCAAAAGCAGCAATGCCTTGGTTACCCAGCCATCGGGCAGCCTCTGCCGTAATGCCAGGGCCATTGCCCCAGTTATCAGTCCCGAAGTGTTTGCGGTAGTGGTCGGTGCAAAGCAATACCGTATCACCTTTTTTAACCTCCAGCCTGGCTTGTTCGGCTGCTTGTTGTATTTCTTGGCTGGTAATCAATTCTTTCAAGCCTTTGTGCGAAAAATCAAGGCATATTCCTTCGGTATAAAACATAGACAAGGGCATGGTGTCTATAGATCGTCCTTTGTGTTGGGGTGCCATATGATTAAACGCATCTACGTGGGTGCCTGTGTGCTCGCCCATTTCCATTTTATACACCGCAGGAGTTTGGGTAGTGGGGTTTTCTATGCCTTCCCAGGCTTCGTGGGTGTTATGTACACTCATTCTTACCTGAGGCAGGCTTTTGTATACTGGCATCCCGTCGAATATCTCTTGACTTAAGTCTATAATTTCTGCCATTACTTACACTATTAGCACTTGTTTATACTTTTGTTTACTTGAAAAAAAACAGGCAAACATCATGGAGTAAAGTTACTTGCCAATGTTTGCCTGACCATCATTTAAATGGGTTGATTTTATACTTCTCATTCTTCGCTAAAACTTATTGCCACCGTATCGACGATTGAGGGTGTAATAATCTTGTTCGTTTTTAAGCAAAGAACCCATATAAGGGGGCATTTCACTGATAAGGTCTACCTTGTCGAGGTCTTCAGGCTTTTGCGCCCCAAATTGCAGCAACTTTATCCAGTCGATGAGTTCGCTGGTAGACGGTTTCTTTTTAATGCCTTTGACCTCACGCAGGTTATAAAACACCTTCAAGGCACTGTCCATCAATTCTTCCGAAATATTAGGATAATGCACATTGACAATTTCGCCCATAGTGGTAGGGTCAGGGAAAGAAATATAGTGGAAAAAACAACGGCGTAAAAAGGCATCAGGCAGCTCTTTTTCGTTGTTGGAAGTGATAATGACAATCGGGCGTTTTTTTGCCTTGATGGTCTCTTGGGTTTCATAACAATAAAACTCCATACGGTCGAGCTCCAGCAACAAATCGTTGGGAAACTCAATATCTGCCTTGTCTATTTCGTCGATCAACAACACCACCTGTTCGTCTGTTTCAAAGGCTTCCCAAAGTTTCCCTTTTTTGATATAGTTGGCAATGTTTTCTACCTTGTCGTTGCCCAGTTGCGAATCACGCAAACGCGATACAGCGTCGTATTCGTACAAACCCTGTTGCGCGGTCGTAGTAGACTTTACATGCCAGGTAATGAGGCGTTTGTCTAAAGCCTTGGCTATTTCAAAAGCCAGCAAGGTTTTGCCTGTGCCAGGTTCCCCCTTGATTAATAGCGGGCGCTCCAGTTCAATAGAGGCGTTTACTGCCACGCTCAACTCACGGGTAGATACGTATTTTTCGGTACCTTCAAAAGTCATTTGTTTTTATATATTTTAGTTACAAAACCGTAATAGTTTACAGCTTATGGTATAATTTAAAGTTTTAGTCGATAGCTTCTACAGCCTCAAGCTTTTAGCCATTAGCCTGTCGCAAATGGCTTACACGTCTGTTTTTTTATGCGCAATCCGAATTAGTCAATAGCTTCTACAGCGTCAAGCTTTTAGCGACAAGTCCTTAGATACCGATGTATATCGGTGCTTCAAGTTTGACGCTGCTCTACAAGCAACTTACCGATTTTATAATACATTGATTTTTAGCAGGTTATAAAATCGGTAGATGGAAGTCTATTGCAATTATTTTATCAATTTCGCAAATATGATAAATTAAAATTTAGTCCGGAGTTGGTAGTCCGTAGACCATAGTTGTTTAGTGTCGCTTCGCGCTCATTTGTAATTAGCCAAGGCAGAGCTCCCTCATTCGTAATTAGCTTCGTAGAGCTCCCTCCGGTCGGTTCGTAATTCTCAAATTCGTAATTAAAAAGCTTCGCCTCGCGCCCATTCGTAATTCGTAATTCTCAAATTCGTAATTAAACCATTCGTAATTAATTCAACTCCTTACCAATACGTTCTTTCAACGCCTCACCCCTTAGGTCTTTGGCCAAAATATTTCCTTGTTTATCTATCAAAAAAGTTTTAGGAATAGCCCTTACATTGTAAGTCTGTGCGGCTTCTGAGTTCCACATTTTAAGGTCAGACACGTGCAACCACTCCAAACCATCGGCTTTGATTGCCTTTACCCAGTCTTTTTTGTTTCTATCCAACGACACCCCAAAAATCTCAAATCCTCGATCCTTATATTCGTTGTACACCTTTACTACATGGGGGTTTTCTTTGCGGCAAGGCTTGCACCAGCTTGCCCAAAAATCAATCAATACCAACTTGCCCTTTAAGTCCGACAATTTGATAACCTTGCCTTCGGGCGATGGCAAAGAAATTTCCGGGGCAGGTTTTCCTACCGTCCATTTTTCTATGCTCTTGAGGTACTCCGCCAAACGTTTGACATAACGCGACTTGGGGTAGTTTTTTCGCAATTTGGTTACCAACTCAGTCAGGTAGGCGTGTTCTTCGTCGGGGTTCAGAATGTTAGACGCATACAAGGCCGCGATAGATGGTTGAATGGTATCAATCATCCCCTTTACCTGAGCAATGCCTTTTTTCTGTAGTTCAATCAGTTGCTTGTACAACTCATCGGCTTCGGCTTTTTGGCTTTTTTTGGCCAACACATACTTACTTGCCAAGGCATTTTGTTGTTGTCCCAGCTTATTTACCAATCGGTTTGCCTCCCGGTAATACGCCATGTCTTGCGAGCCCTTTACAGTATAAGGAATCTCCGGAACAGTAGCATCAGCCACTACTTCCAGGTCTTTATCGGTAAGTAGCATGTATATTTGTTGTTTTTTGAACATTAACAAACGATAAAACTCTGGTTCCGAGACTTTTACCTCAAACACAAACTTGCCGTTATTTAACTGGGCACTGTCTACTGGAGTATACTTTCGATTGACCAGTTTTTCAAGTACTACCACCCCATTTTTTGGGGGAGATTTTATCGAGCCATTGATGGTAAGGGCTCTGATGCCTTCTTTATCTGCCGACTTAGCCACATTGGTTTGCTCTTCTTTCACGTCTTTGTTGCCGCTGCCCTGGCAACCCGCCAATAGTAAAACACCTGCCAACCACAGGTAATGATGCTTATGCAATAAATTTAAAAACTTCATTGTATGTTTTGTTTTAAGAAATTTCTGAGATTACAATCACCCTACAAAATTGTCCATTCCCTCCACAGAAAAGAAATATCTGATTTGGTTTAACAACTTTTTGGTAATGATTCGTGTATTTATTCTACCTCAGCAATGAGCTTATCCAGCAACTGGGTAGTTAGCTTAGGGTCTGCCTTGCCTCCAGTTTGTTTCATCACTTGCCCCATAAACATGCCCTTCAACTTTTTCTTGCCTTGCTTGTAAGCCTTTGCCTCTTTCGGAAACTGAGCAATAATGCCCTTGATTACCTCCGACAATTCTCCAGTGTCCTGGTTGGCTACCAAGTGGTGGGCTTGCGCCAATGCTTCTGCCGATTTTTCGGGGTTTTTCAGCATCAACGGAAACAGCTCACGCGAGGCTATAGTATGGCTGAGTTTGCCCGACTCAATCAATGCAATCAATTGAGCCAGTCCAGCGGGTTTCACGGGCAGGGCTTCTATGCTCAGGTGATGTTGATTCAAATACTCCTTAATATCACCCATCAACCAGTTGGCAATCAGCTTGTAGTGTGAAGTAAGCGTGGCAGTTTGAGCAAAATACTCATACAAAGCTTTTTCTTCGGTGATCACTTCGGCGTCATAGGCACTCAGCCCAAAGTCTGTCATGAGTTTGTCCTGGAGCTGCTGGGGCAATGCAGGCATTTGCTGTTTTACCTCTTGGAGCCACTCATCAGAGATTATTACCGGTGCCAAATCGGGGTCAGGAAAATACCTATAGTCGTTCATTTCTTCTTTAGAACGCATCGCTGTAATGGTGTTCTTTTGCGCGTCGAAGTTCAACGTTTGCCTGAGCACTTGCTCGCCAGCACTCAACAACCCAAACTGTCGTTCTATCTCCAGGGTAACCGCCCGCTGTACATTGCGCATCGAGTTCAGGTTTTTTACCTCGGTACGTTGCCCAAACACCTGGCTCCCCTTGGGCATCAACGATACATTGGCATCGCAACGCAACGACCCTTGCTCCATTTTGCCGTCGCATATGTCAAGGTATTGCACCAGTTTGCGAATTTCTTTGAAATAACCATAAGCAAAAGCCGCCGCCTCGTTGGGGTGGCAAACCACCGGATCGGTCACAATCTCTACCAGCGGGGTACCCGCCCGGTTATAGTCTACCCAAGAGTAAACGCCTTCGTCGGGGTGCGACGATTTCCCGGCGTCTTCTTCCATGTGAATGCGGGTAAGCGGCATCACTGCTTTTTTGCCGTCTTTGAGCGCAAACGTTACCTGCCCCCCTTCGCATATAGGGGCTTTGTCCTGGCTTATTTGGTAGCCTTTCGGCAAATCGGGATAAAAATAGTTTTTGCGGGCAAATATAGTTTCCTGGTTAATACGACAACCACAAGCCAGTCCTATCTTAATGGCATGCGCCACTACCCTACGGTTGAGCTTGGGCAAAGTACCAGGGTGCGCCAGGGTAATCGCGCTTATGTGGGTGTTGGGAGTAGTACTAAATTGGTTAGCATCTCCCGAAAATATCTTACTTTGGGTTTGCAGTTGCACGTGCACCTCCAGACCTATCACAACCTCATAATCAGAAAGTGTGGGCATAATATTGATCATTAAATTTTTAAAGCCATTGGTAGCAGCCACCCCGTCCGGCAAGCCTTTGGAATTGTTCAAAAATAAATTTACACTCTGAGAGGTGATTTTTCGCCTTGATACTTCGTTATTTTTATTGCCCGTAGCACTGCTATGGGCGCAAAAAATAGCCTCGTCTCAAAACAAAACCTCTACCTCAAGAATGGTAATTTAATTGCTCACCATTCCTTTGTTGATACAAAGCTACAAGTTTACACTTTTATTGATTGACTTTCAAGGTTTTTGAAGATTGGTGTAGTACCCAACAAAAAAGCAAGCACCTGTTCGTCAAGTACTTGCTCTAGCAAAGTTTTTGTAGCTTCAACCTAAGAATAGTATAAAATTTTTAACTTTGTTTGATTATAATAGGAGCGGCAACAGGCTGGCTTAAGTTTTTTGCCGCTTAGTGATCTTTCATAAATAATTTGAGCCATTAAAGTGTATCTATTGCCCTCATTCTTCTCAAAAAAAAGACTCATAGCTTTGCTATGCACCGTTTTTTTTGAATTGTCTGAGAACAATATATTTTCTTAAATTGGCACATCTTATTTTTTCCAGATCACTTAAAGTTTTAACCATAAAAACTTTATAGAAATGAACAACAACAAAAAAACTCACCAAGGCTTCAAAAGCTTTTACCAACACACCTGTAGCCCCCAGCAATTGGAACAGCTACGAGGTGGAACTACTACAAATTTGGTTACCAAGCCACAAACACATCGTTCAACGCTCAAACAAACACTCTCACAAGGGTGGGGTGGCACCTCTCTCAATGCTTAACCAAGTGAAGCTGTCTCATCAACTCAACGATCAATACGGCCTGAAGGTGCTGACCGGGAATTGATAAGGCAGCCTCGTTTTTTTAAAAAAAAGTTCCTCCTCTTATTTCACCTCAAACGCTACCTTGGCGGTAGTTTTGCCATTGCTAAACTTAAGGGTGTATTTTCCGCGCTTTACATACGCTCCCTTGTTGGTTTTCAAATCCCACTGATAGCGATAAAAGCCCTGGGCAGCCTTGCCTTTGATCTTGCGCACCACCGCCCCGTTTTTGTCCACCACTTCTATCTTTACATTATTTTTGGTGCTTTTGCCTATATAATACATCAGGCTTACTTTGGGCTCATAAGCCTCTACATACGACGCATATTTTTTGCCCCAAGCCCTTGAGTAATACACTGGTTGAGGAGCAAAAGCCACCACGGCGGCATTGGTTTTACCTTTTAGTTGTTGCAAAGGCTTTACGTCCATTACAAACATACTACGCCCGTGGGTGGCAAGCACCAACTCGTTGTCACGAGGATGCACCAGCATATCGTAAGTAGCCACATTTGGAAAGTTGTTTACAATCAAGTGCCAGTTTTTGCCCCTGTTTAAACTTACATAAGCCCCCTGGTCGGTACCCACATACAACACCGCCGGGTTTACCGGGTCTTGTATCAGGCGATTGACCGCCTCGTTGGGCAAGTCACCACTTACCTTTACCCAGGTTTTGCCATAATTAGTGCTTTTGTACATATACGCCTGAAAGTCATCGTTTCGATATCCCGTAAGGGCTACAAACACAGTCGCCTTCTCGTGTGGAGATGGAAAAACACTGCTCACCCACAGGTTGGCGGGCAAGTTAGCCGAAATTAGCTGCCAGCTTCCCCCTCCGTTGCGGGTTAACTGCAGGTTGCCGTCATCGGTGCCCACATACAGCGTATTGAAACTCAAAGGAGACTGTTCTATACAGGTAATGGTAGAGTAAGGGATATTTTTGTTGGGCTTGTTTTTGGTCAAATCACCACTGATCGCCTCCCAGTGTTTGCCCTGGTCTATGCTCTTGTACACCTTTTGGGCACCTATGTACAAAATATCGGGGTTAAACTTACTCATCATCAGTGGGGTACGCCAATTGAAACGCAAAGGCTTTTCGCCTAGTTCGTGGCTTGGGGTAATGCGTTTGCCACGGGCACTCCATTGGTTTTTGCGGTAATAGTTGCCATACTGAAACCCCACATACACTCGCTTGATATTGCGCGGATCGACCGATACAAACATACCATCTCCCCCAAATAGTCTTTTCCAACGGGCGTCTTCGTCAGGGCGCGAAGACCCCACATACGTGCCATTGTCTTGCAAGCCCCCGTATACATTGTAAGGCTTTTCCATGTCGACATGCACCGTATAAAACTGCCCGGCGGCTACATTGTTGACATGGCGAAAAAACTTGCCTCCGTTGTAGCTGCTGTATACACCTCCGTCGTTGCCCAACAAAATATGGTCTGAATCTTTAGGGTTGATCCACATTGCCTGATGGTCTGAGTGGGCCTTTGCCGCAATTTGTTTCCAGGTTTTGCCCCCATTGGTAGACTTGAGGCAAGGTACCCCAAAGGTATACACTGTTTCGGGGTTGTTGGGGTCTACCCTTATTTGCCCAAAATAATAACCATAAGTGTTAAACACCCGGTTCATGTCCTGGGCATTCACCTTTTTCCAGCTTTTACCCGCATCGTTTGAGCGGTACACCTCTATGCCCCTTACCGTGGCGTTGAGCAATTCGTCGTTGGCATTTTTAAAATACGTGGTCAACGCCTTGGGCTGGTACTCTCCCGCCTTGATCGCCGCTTTTACGTTGGCTGCTTTGTACCTGCGGGGGTAACGCTTGGCGCGCAAAAACTTGTTCAGTTCCTGGTTGTTCAACTTGTCAAAGTCAACCGCCGACATCGTACGCAACTGGGCAAAACTAATGCTCAGCTTCGGGGCTTTTTTCTTGCGCTTGAGCTCTTCCTGGTTGTCCAGGACCATATACACCACATTGGGTTTGCTTTGGCAAAAATCAAAACCCATGCGTCCAATATATTCAGCCTTGGGCAAACCCTTGGTTGTTTTAGCCCAGGTATTGCCCCCATCGGTAGATGTATACACGCCCGAACCCACCCCGTTTTCTTTAAAGCTCCAAGCACGGCGGGCTTTCTCCCACGATGCCGCCACCAATACCTGGGGGTTGCCGGGTTGTACTGCCAGGTCAATGATGCCGCTTTCGTCGTTTACATACAATGTTTTTTTCCAGGTGTTGCCCCCATCGGTGGTTTTGTACACGCCTCGGTCTTTGTTTTTGCTATACAAAGCTCCCAAGGCTGCCACCCATACAATGTTGGGGTTGGTAGGGTGCACTATTATACGTCCAATGTGCTGGGTATTGGGCAAGCCCATGTTTTGCCAGGTTTTGCCCGCATCTACCGATTTGTATACCCCATAGCCCGAATAACTCGAACGACTGCTGTTGTTTTCGCCAGTGCCTACCCACACAATGTTTTCGTTGGAGGGAGCCAGCGCAATGTCGCCAATGGTGAGCCTTGCCTGGTGGTCAAACACAGGGCGAAACGAGTTGCCATTGTCGGTGGTTTTAAATACCCCCCCGGAGGCATACGCCACATAATAAGTTTTTGCATTTTTGCGACTGCCCTCAATGTCTACTACCCTGCCGCCCATTATTTTGGGGCCTATGTTGCGAATGGGATACTCTTTGAGGTAAGAGGTTTGACGCATTTGTACCTTGCGTTTTACGGCTGCCTTCATCACATTTTTGCTGGGGAACTCCTGCGCCCCGGCAAAGCCCATACAGCCTGCCACCCACCAAAGGGTGAGTAAATAAAACTTGGTAGTTTTCCACGGTTTAGTGTAGTTTTTCTGCATAAAATTTTAGTATTTAGTATTTAGTATAAAACGACCCACCCCAAGCGTCTCAGGTATTGTTGGCTGATAAAGCCTGGAGTAAGGAGCGTTTCTTTGGTACAAGTAAGATTTGCTAACCAAATTAGAGCGAAAAACTGAGATTGCAAAAAGGCAAGGATTGCTTTAACAACTCTTTGGGATTTTTTGTCAGAAGTTGCCACCCATCACCTTATTTCTGGGTAGGCTGAAATTACTCAGCACCTGCGGTAAATGTTTGGCAGCAAAACCAACAAAACCTGTAGTAGGGAAGAAAAAAAGCCCTGCCCCCACACAGGAACAAGGCTTGCCAATATACCAAAACTTTTTGTTTAAAACTTAATCTCGGTATTGGGTAATAATTTTTTGATCCGGGCTTTTTATTTTGATTCTTAATATTAGAATACATACTCAAAATTCGGATTGCTTACTTCCACCTTTTCCCGCACGCCTCGTGAATTGATACGCTCTGCCTCCACATTAATCACTATTTTATCTTTAGAGCGAATAGGCATTTTTTTTAGGTCAACAGTTTGTCCCGTAAACGTCATTTGCCTAATCAATCGCCCATTTCTATATAATTTACAAACCACTTTATTACATCTATATTTTGCATCTTTAGGGTAGGCTCTTCGAAATACCTCTTGTGGCTTGACAAACACAACCATTTTATCTGTATGCCTTGGGCGGTTTTTTTCTGAAATGGGCTCTACCCATTGGTCAGTTACTCTCAGGTGAGGTTTAGGAGCAGGCAACACTTTATAATATAAGTGAGTTACTTTGCTTGGTCTACGAGTAGTAATAGTCAACTGAAGTGTCCCGAGTTTTGTGGGATATATGCTGATATCTTTTACTGTTTGTCCTCGGATGCAACTTCCACCCTTGACCTTATAAGTCGCTTTTTCACTTAACGGACGACCAATCTTCAACCACTTGGTACACTTATAATACAACACCTCACTATTTGTGTCCTGAGCAACACCTGGTACAGACAACAACACGCACAACAACAGACCTAATCTGATAATATGGCCAGATAAAAACATGTTTTTTATAATTTAATTCAAATAATATAAAAGCCCTGCCCCCGCGCAGGAACAAGGCTTGCCAATGTACTAAAACTTTTTGTTTAAAATTTAATCTCAGTATTCGGTAATAATTTTTTGATCCGGCCGACTTTCCGCACCTGTGTAGCTAAAACCGAGTAATTTATTAAACCACTGTTTATGAGGCGTTTATTCAAGGAGATAGTATTTCCTAACTTCTTGCCCCAGTAACCTAATGACCTTTGTATGCATCTCATTCATATTAAGAATGAGCATAGGTTGTTCTTGATTAACCCACAAGCAGTGAATGCCTCTAAAAAACTCGAAAATCCATTTCATTGTGGGTTTTTGAGTTTCTTTTTTAGTTTGATCCAGGACAAACTCCTTTTCCTGCTGCAGGTTTTTTCTTAATTCTCTCTCCAAAGCTGCATACACCATCAGCGACAATGCCATAATCATGAGTATAGCTTCAAGTCTCTCTGGCTTTTTTACAAAGAAGCTATCAGCAAGGAAAGCTTTATCTTTCAAAAACCTAAAACCTTTCTCGACATTAGATTGTCCTTTGTAAGCCAGTAGTTTATGTCCATTCCCCCACCTTTGTGCTGTATCATTGGAAGCAATCACAAACTTGCCCTGTTTTTGTCTTAGTTGTTCATAGTGTGTGAGTTTGGTTAGTGGACACCCTGTAATACGATACCCTATGGTCTGTTTTTGAGCTCCTTTGGGAGGTTTACCTGGTTTTTTAAACCCCTTGACTTGTTGAAAATTCAGGTCTTCTATTGACAAGTACTGGCACTTTTTTGAAAATTGTTCCCAGGCTTTTTCTGCATCCTGTTTACAGCTAAAAACCTTTTTGCAAAGCTTGATAAAGTCTTGGTGCTCTTCACTGCTTTTTTTTAGGTAACGTTTTTTCAAACTATGAACATCCCGCTTATAACCTGCCTCAGAAAAGACAACCATCCATTCTTGTCTTACACCTCCATAGCTGTTGCATACTTTCTGGTAGCGGTAGTTTTTCAATTTTTCTTCTGTGAAGAATTGCATATGCTCTGGCTGTACCTGTAGGAGTAATTCTTGAACAGCAGTAAGCTTGGAAGGAACACGGGTGATCCAATAATGCCGACCTGAGATTTTACCGATGGTTTCCTCAGTGTATAAGGCACTATCTGCCACCCAACATATAGGCTGACCATTATTCTGCAAACGTTCTACATAATCATCAATGGTTTGACCAAAGCTTGTTTGGTCACTTGTATGCCATGCAACCTCCATAGCAAAGTATGCTGAGGAGTTTCTACTACCAGTTAGCATACTGATTAGGTCAGGGCGGTGATCCCGGCTGTAACCTTGGGTGATGTGAAGGCAAGAAACCTCTGCTTCGTTAAGTTCACTATTATATTGCCCTTCCAACCCAAAACTGGTCGCATCCAAGTGGCGAAACTCTGAGTCTACTTCTTCTGACAAACCCAGTATTTCATAACTCTGTGCAGCCAAATGGCTGAATAACTCACTTACACCAAAGGCATACAAATCATCCAAGCAACGACCAAGACGATCATCATTGAACATTTCTGCGCTTAGATTTTCTCCTAATAAGTGAGCAACAGGCTTATCAGAAAAAAAATGAGGACTCAGGTATAAGCGACGCTCGGCAAAACCTAAACCATTTAAAATCAAGGCTTTGACGCAAGTACCTGTGCTTACTTGATGAAGCCCATTGGTGTTAGGTAAAAGCTCATCTATTTTAGAGCTCAAGTTTAAACGATCACACATGCCACTTACCAACCCTAAGTGGTCAAGGTTTTTACTTATGGGAAATGATTGCATACCAAAAAGTAAAACTTTTGGTCGACATAAAAAAATAATGCTTTTGCAATCAAGTGATTACATCAATTATTTGTTTTCCCGAACATACGTGCGGAAAGTCGGATCCGGGCTTTTTCTACTCTACTCAAAAAATTAAGCTTCTTGAGTTGAGTAGTTGTATAAAAAATATAAGATGTTTTTGCCAAGGAATAAACAGTAAATTTTGATGAAACAACTAAAAAGAAATACTGCAACCAGGTAACCATGCCTTGATTTTCTCCTGCTCTAATTCTGGAATTAGGTTGTAACGCAAATCTAATTCCTTCAGATTTTTTAGTGTCATAATACTGCTTGGCAAACTAGTGCACTAGGAACTAAGTTAATATAATATTAATTTCCTTTTCCTTTATAAAGCCTTTGAACTTCCATTTCAAAGGCTTTAGCCAATGCTGATTGTAACAATTGATATATCTTTCTATTGTTACAATCAGCATGCTTTTAGATGTAAAGCTTGTCCGGCTGATGAGTTGCCTTTGAATTTTGGAGAACCAGTTTTCAATAGGGTTTAACCAGGAACAATGCCTTGGTGTAAAAACAAACCTAATCCGATGACTTTTGTTCTCTAAAAACGCTTTCCTACTTACCATAGACTTTAAAATGCCTCCTCCTCTTTTTTCACCCAAATCCCCCTGAAAATCTATTTGTTTTGCTACCCATTTTACAAGAGAAGCAAACATGTGAGTATTTAAATTGTCGGCAATGATAGTTATATCATCATTTACAGGGTATTTTTCTATCAACACCTTGATAAAAGATAGGAAATCCTGTTCATTACGTGTATCATTAAGAGATTTCTCCATTTTCTACATCCATCAGGCAGGTAGTTCCATGACGTTTGTACTCATATTCCAAGCGTTGGCTTCCATTATTTGAAGTAATGATTCGCTCCAAGGCTTGGATTCCGCTCTTCTCATCTACACTTATTAGATGTTTGTTTAAAAGTGGTTGGTGAGGGTGAGTGGCTTCCAGAATCAGGTCGCAAATCATTTCCACCTGAGCCTTAAAACTTTCCCAATTATCTATTTTGGGAAACAACCAATAGCTATTTTTGTGAGGATGAATCGCCCGCTTTTTTTAAAATCTTACTCACATAACGTGGAAAAATTTGTTGAACAATACCCATTTTCATAGCGAACTTAGCTAACTCCTCCCGATTCCAATGACTCAGAGGTATTCCAAAATCTTCGGGCTTTTTGCAAGCCAATGCCACCAAGCTCTCCTTTTCCGACAAGCTAATGCGTGAGGAGGTGCCTGGACGAGCCTGATCTGAAAGCAACGAAAGCATCTTCGAAAGCAAAAGTGCACCCGTAGTCTTTTCCTCTAGTTCATAGGCACACAAATCTTTGTAGTGAGCCAACCAGCGATTACGCCACTTAGACACAGTCATCACATGCAGGGTGTATTCAAGGTGTATTTTACGATTGCTCCAGCCATCAAAAGCCTGAAGGATAATATGAATGCGTTGTTCATAATGCTTTGGAACTGTTCGCTTATTGAGATAGGCACTCAAAAGCTGATGCTGGCGAGTGCTAAGTTCTAACTTGGGTAATGCTTTGCCTCTGTTCATGGTTGCTAAATTTTGCTACAACCCAAAGATAATAATTAATATTACATTTATTTCATTCCTGTTACACTAGTACAACGGGGACTAAATAAGTAAAGAATAAATTACTACATTTGTGGGGTACAAATTTATACTAACAATGAGTCGCGGTAAAGCTTTAGAAAAATTAGAGTTGAATACTGTTCAGGAATCTATTTTAAGATCTTACTTGCATAAGCGTACAGCTTCCAAACACCATCTCCAGCGAATTAATATAATCTTGCTGGCTCATCAAGGCGTGAGCAATATGAAGATAGCAGAAGTTTTGTCGACTACCCAAAATACTGTTCGTAAATGGCGTATTCGTTGGTTAACTGGTTATGAAGAGTTATGTGCTTACGAGCAGGCAAAAACACGCAGCACTCCTAAGCTATTATCAAAAATGCTAGGGATGCTTTCTGATGACTCCCGTTCTGGTGCTCCTATGCGCATTAGTTTATCAGAAAAGGAAAACTTAGTAGCCTTGGCTTGTAAAAAGCCCAAAGACTTTAATATACCTTTTACACACTGGAATCGAGATTTACTGGCATCCTTCGCTATGGAAAATGGCATTGTTAAGAAGATTTCCCCTAGCTATGTAAGCCGGATTTTAAAAAAAACGGGACATACGTCCTCATAAAAATCAGTATTGGATGTTTCCTGTAATAGATGATTGGGAAGCTTTCAAAACACGTGTGAGGCTGGTTTGCGACTTGATTTTTAAGGCAATTCAGGGGGAAATTAATTTAGCCAGTGTAGACGAAAAAACAGGGATTCAAGCTGTGGAGCGAAAAATCATCCGGAAAAATGGGCATCTAAGAACCGAATATGAATACAAACGAAATGGGACTACTTGCCTGATGGCTACTGTTGACGTAGGAACAGGTGATATAGTTAGTCACAGGCTGAATGACACACGTGATGAAAATGACTTTCTGGTTTTTATTCAAGCACTCACAGATAAATATCAAGAGAAGGATGAGGTGGTTATAGTGGCTGATAACTTAAATACTCACATGTCAGCTTCGCTTGTGAAGTGGGTAGCGAAAAAGATTAAATTTGAGGGTGATTTGGGTACAAAAGGCTACAAAGGCATATTAAAGTCAATGGAAAGCTGTAAGAAGTTTCTGGAAAATCAATCGCACCGGGTTAGGTTTGTTTACACCCCAAAACACTGTTCCTGGCTGAATCCCATTGAAAACTGGTTTTCTAAATTACAAAGGCAAGCCATAAGCCGGGAAAGTTTCGAGTCCAAAGAAGTTCTGTGTCAAAGAATAGAGAATTACATACAGTATTATAACAAGTTTTTTGCAAAAACCTTGAAATGGAAATTCAAGGGATTCACAAAAGACCGTAAATTTTACGAACAAGATACGGCAGTAGAGTCACAATTTAATTCATCAGGAATTTAGTCCCTAGTGTACTAGTACTCTAACCTCTGGAACCTAACCCTGTGGGGACTATGAAATATTTAACAATGAAAAAAAAACTATTTTTATCTCTTATTTGTTTATTTGTTTACGGAGCATTACAAGCAAAAGCCCCCAAAACATGGGATACCAGCGATACTAGCAAAACATTATCAGAGGAAGCCGCCGCTGAACACTACCAACCTTTGCCCAGAAAACACACACGACCACCGTTGCACCGAACTACCACACCTCATCAACACCATTACGATAAACGTTTGCGAACGTTTAAACACTCCCTTCAACCCCAGCAAACCCCTACAATGGTATGGATTGGCGTAGGTATACTCATTGCGGCTTTACTTATAGGCACAGGCATGATGCTTCAGTTGGTGAGTTTCTTTGGAGCGTTTATTTCTTTGGCTATTATTACTCTTGTGGCACTGGCGTTGCCTTTTGTAGAAAGCATTGGCATAGAAGAAAACTTTGTGCTGGGAGCCATCATGTTTCTCTTCGGAATAGCCATGATTTTTATGGGCTTGGGGGTGGTGGCATTGTGGGCAGGAGGAACAGCTTCCATCATAGAAGCCGGAGCATTTGTAATCTCCTGGAGTTTACTCAGTTTTGCTTTTGCCATTGGCTTGTATTTTGCCCTTTATGTACTATGGAAACTGCTCAAGGCATTCTTCCGTCTTATCATTCTTGTCTTTACATTTGGGCTGGTAGATATTGGCAAATAAAGGCGTTGAATGAATGAAAAATATAAAGTCAAGACATTGTATTTTTTTAAATAAAAATCAGTATATTTTACTAAAGTTTTTGACTTTTTATTATAATTTAGCCTAGTGGCAATTGTTTTAGTTACAAAAGAACTGTGATTTTGAATATTCTTATCAGGATTAAGTCTCAATACATCTAATGAAGTATATTTTCACATTTGTAGGTTTATTGGCAACCTTGTTTGCTTACGGGCAAAGTGATAGTACTTCTATTCTAACCGATAGTTTGGAAAAACGGGTTGGTAGTACTCAAGGCAGCAAAAAAATTAAAATCCTTCTTCGTTTATCAACACTCTATCATTCAACAAACCCTACCAAATCACTAAAATACGGACAAGAAGCTGTCAACCTTTCTCAAAGAGTCAAAGCTCGCCCTGAAATGGCCAGAGCCTTGAGCAACATAGGGTATGTATATACCCTACAGGGCAACTATATAAGTGCGTTGGCATATTACCTGAGGGCATTGGATATTCTCCAAAAGGAAAACCCGGCGTTGGTACAAACCGAACTTGCCAAAACGCTTGACCGCCTGGCGCAGGTATATTATCAAAAAGGTTATTATGAACAAGCCCTTAAGTACCAACTAAAGGCATTAAAAATTCAAGAAAAATCAGCTGATCAAGCAGGCATTGCCAGCTCATTTGATCACATAGGTTCTATTTACAAGGCACAAAAAATGTTTGTAGAAGCGCTTGAATACTACAATATGTCGCTGAAAATCAACCGAACCACCCAAAGCAATGTGGCAATTTCTCAAAACCTGGGTAATATTGGAGAAGTCTATTTTTTACAAAAGAAATACAAAGAAGCACTCGACTTTTACAAAAGAGCCTTTGAACTCATCTCGCACGAAAACCACTATAAAACCAACGAAGCCAACTTGCTTGAGCACATTGGCAAAGTATACCAACAACAGGGCGAGTATAACAATGCATTGGCGTATTTTAAGAAGTCGCTTGGTATAAGACAAATGCTACAAAATAAAGATGGTATAAGTGCTAACTTAAGCGACATTGCCGAAATTTATCTCGCCACTGAAAAATACACCCAGGCTATACAGTATGCCCAGCAAAGTTTGTTGCTTGCCAATGAGCTTAAGTCTCGTATCAGGGTAAAGAATGCTTCGCATGCCTTGGCAGAAGCATACGCTGCCCAAAAAGATTTTGAACAGGCTTATCGTTTTCAAAAGCTTTATAACCGGGCAAATGATAGTTTGTACAACGAGTCAAAACTCAAGCAAATTGCCGAATTGCAAGCCTATTATGACCTGAATAAAAAAGAGGAAGAGAAGAAAGACTTGTTACAGGAAAAAAAAGTACTACAACGCAAAGCCAACGACAACACAGTAATATTGAACAACAAGCAACTTACGATTTACGCTTTGGGGTTTGTTATTTTGCTGGCACTGGCTACTTTGTTTGTGCTGTACAACCGGGCAAGGTTTAGAAAAAATCTCACCGATGAACTGGAGCAAAAGGTAAACGACCGTACTGCTTACCTTAAAAAACTCGCTGATGAACTCACTCGCGCCAACCACGAGCTGGATACTTTCTTATACAAAGCTTCCCATGACTTAAAAGGTCCTTTGTCGTCGCTTGAAGGGCTGTGCCACGTGGGTTTGCTCGAACAAGACGAACGCAAGGGTATGTATTTTAACATGCAACGTGAAGTGCTCAACCGTATGCAATTGTTACTATTTAGAATAGTAGAAATAGGCGATATAAGGTCGCACCAACCTGAAACTACTGAAACCATCAAGCTTAAAAAACATCTTAAGTCGGTAGTAAGAAGCATGCGCCGGGTAGAAGGCTATAAAAACACCAGCTTTTCGGTAGATGTCAACGAAGACTTGGTGATTATAACTGATGGCGAAATGCTGGACATTGCCCTTGATAACATTGTGAAAAATGCAGTACAACATGCCAACTCTTACTATGGCAACGACTCACCACATATTCGTTTAGTCTATGTTGATTTGGGTGATTATCATCAAATAAAAATTATAGACAATGGCAGTGGCATGCCTCTAGAAATCTCAGAGCGAATATTTGAGATGTTTTTTCGGGGTACCGATAATTTCAAAGGGTTTGGATTGGGACTTTATAAGGCTAAAATAGCTATTTCTAAACTGGGTGGAGAGATTTCGCTGCTCAAGGCAGAAAAAGGTGAAACCATATTTTCGATCACCATTCCTCAATACAAAGTCACTCAGGAATCACCCATAATCAACGGAGCCATTCATCCTAAAAAACACCATTATATTAAGTTGCGTTAAGAGTGTGTAAACAACGTTTCCATAAAAATTTAAGGAATGGCCACCCAAAAATTTTTATGGTGAAATAGCAAAAATAACCCACTCCATTGCTACACCTGATGGCAAACAATACCCAACAATTATTGGTAGTAGTTGTAAACAAAAACAATGAACACCAAGTAAAAATAGCCAAATGAATGTAAGACAATTATGACCAAACTCTCCCACGATTTTTATTTGACTACTGACGTGGTGCAAGCAGCTCGAAACTTATTAGGCAAAGTACTGTATACTTGTGTTGACGGGCAGGTTTCGGCTGGCATTATTGTAGAAACAGAGGCATATTGTGGGGCTACCGACCAGGCTTGTCATGCTTACCCAAACAAACGCACTAAACGCACTGAAACGATGTATCAAACTGGTGGTACGGCTTATGTATACCTTTGCTATGGCATGCACCACATGTTTAATGTAGTAACCAATGCTCCCGACGTGGCAGACGCAGTACTGGTAAGGGCTATAGAGCCTTTAGAGGGTTTAGACCTCATGAAAACAAGGCGCAAACTTAAAAACCCAGGTACTCACCTCACGGCGGGTCCCGCTATGTTGACTCAAGCCTTGGGCATTAGTACCAGTGATGATATGACGAATTTATTGGGGGATAAAATTTGGCTGGAAGACCAGGGAAAAGTTTATTCAAAGGAGGAGGTAGTAACTGGTCCCAGAGTGGGCATTGATTACGCCGGAGATGATGCTTTGCTGCCTTGGCGGTTTAGGGTAAAGGGAAATAAGTGGTGCAGTAAGGCAAAGTAAAATGCTAAAGGTTAAACAAGTTCTAAAAGCCAGATAAATACAACTTGCATTGTATTTATCTGGCTTTATCAATTAATGTAGGCTTGTAAGCCAAGTTTTTGCCTCTCCTAAATCGCTAAAATACCTGTTTTTGATTCTCCTTCCCTCATACTCATCTACAAACTGTTCTAGTGCTACTTGTGAATAAAAATCTTCGGGCACTGTAAGCGCTATACGGATTACACCTGCCTTGGCAAAACGGCCAAAAACATTGGTAGCAGACCACTCTTGTAGGTCGGGGGTGATAATAAACTTATAGTTAAGCGTGTTTGCCAAAAAACCCATAGGCTTGTACTGCTCTATTTTTTCTACCAAACGCTGATTCCATTCTTTAAAGTCATCAGCAGTTGCCGTAGAAGTTTCTTCTGTCCAATTGCCTATACAAATTCTTGCCTCCTGGTCGTATGTAATCTTTACAAATTTATTTTGATATAATTCCATAATAGTTATAAGTAGGTAATGAAATAAAAGTGAATAATTGCTGGGTTGTTGAAGGGAAATCAAGTGTTTGTTTTTTCCTGTAAAAACACCGAAAACTGGTGGAGGCATTGCTCTATAAATATAGATAATTATGAGTAAATATTTTTCAGAAAAAGCATTTATGCATCTTATTT
Organism: Microscilla marina ATCC 23134; assembly: GCF_000169175.1. NCBI lineage: Bacteria > Pseudomonadati > Bacteroidota > Cytophagia > Cytophagales > Microscillaceae > Microscilla > Microscilla marina. The sequence continues at coordinate 323,067 of NZ_AAWS01000001.1, read as the reverse complement.
TTTCTACCTATCGACAACTTAGATACTCCTGATTCAACAATTGCTCAACACCTTATTTCTTTACCCCAAAAAACCCTCATCACTTTGTTGTAAAACAACAAAATAGTGAGGGCTTATCATTCATATAAATGGTGAAACAAATATCTTATCCAAAAGTTAATTCTTGTTGTTGAACAATCACATTGAAGTCAAGCAGAGGGAAGTCTTCCTGAAAACTCTCTCCTTCATCTATCATATCTACATCTTTGTGATGCACATACCAGTTGATCACCACAGGTGCTTTTCTGTCTTCTAAGAGTGCTAAAACTTCAAAAAACATTCTCGAAGAACCTGTATTGTAATAACTCATCCTAAAGTTAAATTCAATAGGGCTTTTACTATGACGCAAAAACTCTTCAAGCCACGCTAATACAGGCTTATAAAATTGTTGAGGATATTCCATATGAGACTCTCCTCTAATCTCAAAAATACCTGAATGCTGGTTAAAAGAGATATAAGGAGCGTAGTTCTCTTTTGGAAATAATAGGTTTCTCATAATTCATCTATCTTAGAAATTGTCATTTTATAAATTAACCCTTACAATTTTTTATCCAATTAATCAACTTCCTTTATTTTTAGTAATCATCCCTAAATAACTTCATTAATAGTCACTTAGTAAAATTATTTGGATAGCAGGGCTCCTAAAAATCATGGTATACGTAAATTGAATGCAAATTGATTGGTTTATCCATGAGCTGTTACAAAATAATACAATGCAATTTGTGTGATGATTTAAAAAAAAAGACCCTGCATTGCAAAGTCTCTTTCTTTTCCTAACCACAAAGCTTATTAAATATCTTTGTTGATTATTAATTCAAACCTGATACCAACAATTTACTTCAGAGAAAATAGATTCATAACTCCTTGTTTATCAGTAATTAAAATATTTTATTTTTTTCGCGACCTTCTTTTAATGTTAAATTATAACATTTTTAAACACGATATATCGTATTATTAACGGTTTTTCGTAAGCAAAAAAAGCCACCCAAATACCAGGATGACTTTTTTTACAGTTTTAACAAAAAAAACGTTTTTTATCTGATCACTACTTGTTTTATAATGCTTTGTCCGTTGCGAGTGATCTGTACTTGATACAACCCTTTGCCTAAGGTAGACAAGTCAAAACTTACCACAGCAGCTTTTACCTTATGTATTTTTACTATACGTCCGTTCATATCAGACACACGTACAAATGTAGCTATGTCTTCGGGCGACTGAGTACGTAACTTACTGCTGGCTGGAAACTGCAACGTAAACCTACCCGAAGTAGGGTTAGGGTACAACTGAATTTGTGCAGCTACCAGTTTTTCTTCCTGATTTTCTCCTATAGGATTGACGGCGCTTTGGGCAGGTTTTGCAGCACTGCCTCCTACAATATTGATAGTGTAGTCTTCTACTTCACCATAAGTAAACGTTTGGCACGCAGTAGCTGCTTGCTCATATTGCATAGATACCCGCATACGAGTAATGCCATTTTTTGCCGTTAATGGGATGTTTACAGTTCCGCTTACTGCCGATGATGATATTTGGGTAAAGACTTGCTCATTGTAGTCAAAAACTCCGTCTTGATTGAAATCAATCCAAACACTGAAGCCTTCGTTATACACAGTACCAGTAAAAATAGGCGTTATACCAATGCTTACTGCACTGCCAGCAGCTACCGTGGTCGATTGTGCAGTAAAATCGCCATAACCACCGTTAGCACCTGATACATTATTGATAGAACCAAAGGTTACTTGCTGTATGTACTCATAACTTACATCGGTTCCTTTAGACTCACAGTACTCAGGCAAAGCCTCAGGCGAAATCTTGATGGTATAATCTTCCACCTCACCATCAGCAAAAGTTTCACAAGCTGTGGCACTGCATTGTACTTCATAGACACCCGCATACGCGTAGTTACATCTAACCCGGCAGGAATAGCAATTGTACCGCTTACTGCACTGGTACTGGCGGCTCCTGCGTCAAACACTAACTCTCCAGGATCGTCAAAATCACAATCCTTATTGTAATCAATCCACACCTTGAAATACTCGTTGTATGCACTGCCCGAAAAACCAGGAGTTAGCGTCAAGCTTTGGCTCTGCCCGGCGGTTACTTCAATAGTTTGTGCCGTAAAATCGGTATAATTTGCTGCTCCTGAGTTGTTGGTAAAGCTTCCTAGTGTTACTCCAGCTATGTGCTCATAAGCCGAGCGATTACTGGTAGATGCACAATAGTTGTTGCAAACCCCGGCTTCGGTTACAGTAATGTAGCCATTGATAGTCTTAGAATCGCTGCCGTGGGCGTTCGTCACAGTAAGGCTTACGCTGTAAGTACCCGCTACATTGTAAACAATGGTAGGGTTTTGCTGGGTACTGCTGGCAGGTGTCCCTCCGGTAAATGTCCAGTTCCACGAAGTGGGTGTGTTAGACGACTGATCGGTAAAATTAACGCTTTGTCCTACAGTAATACTGGTATTGCTCGCCGCAAAATCTGCTACAGGGTTATTGCTGCTACCATATTTATCCGCTCTCCACATACCACGTCCAAAAGTACCTACTACCACTTTTCCAGAGCCTTCGTGTACTACAATATCATTTACAATTACATTGGGCAAACCATTCATAAATGAAACCCATCCCCCTGTATCGTTTTTGTAATAAACTCCTACTTCTAAACCAATGTATAGCCCGTTGTGAGCACCTGCTTCATACGCTACACTACGCGCTGGAATCTGAGGCAAGTTGCTGGAAATGTTAGTCCAGTTGTTTCCGGCATTGGTACTCACAAATACTTGATTGTTGTGTCCATAACCAGAAAAAGAAATGGCTATTTGCTCAGGGTTAGATGGGTGTATTGCCAAGTCGGTAATCCATAAGTCAGGCAAACCAGTCGTTACTTCTTCCCAACTTGTTCCGCCATTTTTGGTTCTCCATATTCTACCTTTTACCGAAGCATACAAGTAGTTAGAATTAGATGGAGCCACTTCTAGAGTATTCACTGCAGTACTTGTTCCTAAGTTACCAATGGTAGTCCAAGAATTCATTCCATCGGTGGTCTTTCTTATTACGCCTCCATATAAACCCGCATACAAAGTATTGGAATCATTATGATCCATTACATAAGGTACTACCCAAGCACCAGATCCCGGACCATTTACATGTGTATAGCCAGTAGTACCCCCTGCGGTAGACTTATACCAGCTGTTTCCGTTTTGGGTAGTTCCATAAATCACATTTTCGTCGGTAAAACTGATGGCACAGTTACCTCCATCGGCACCTAGCCACTCGTGCCACCTGCCATTGGTATATACTGTAGTACCATTGTCTTGCGAACCACCCATTGCCTTGTTTACATTTTGGCGAGAGACTGCAATGCCATAAAACTGACGGTTGTTGATGCCTTCAGTCATGTCAATAAAATCACCTCCTTGATTGGTAGACTTAAGCACTAATCCATCGGTACCTACATACAACACCCCGTTTACATAACGCAGAACGTGCACATCGGCATGTACATATCCTACACTGTTAGGATACATCCATTCGGCTGATTTAACAAACTGCGCACCTCCATCAAACGAACGAAAAGGCTCTATTGCTCCAATGTGTACTTCTTCGGCATCTATGTCTGACACTGCCAAGGACATATTGTACCATAGCTGATAGGTAGTGTTGGGGGTTTGAGCACTGCGCAGGTTAAAAGTGTTCCCACTGTCCGAAGAACGATACATTTTAGTACCTGTCCAATAATACACATAATTGGCATTTGCGGGGGTTACTTCAATAATGGCACGGCTACTGGCAGCGGTTACGCTTCCCTGAACAAAGGTGTTACCTCCATCCGTAGATTTAAAAAAGTTTGTGGTAGTGGCATATACAATATTTGGGTTGGTAGGATGAAACTCGATGTCACGTATATCGCCGGCTTGCACTACGCTCCAGGTGCTTCCACCATCAACGGTTTTGTACAAACCTTCTGAAGTTCCCGCTAGTAAAATATTGGCATTGGTAGGATGCATTATTAATTTAGAAATACGCTTGGCATCTTCTGCGTTCCAGCTAAGTCCGGTAGTGTTCCAGGTAACCCCACCATCGGTAGACTTAAGCACACCTATACTGTATGTATCTACTGCACGCTCGCTATCTCCGGTAGAAATGTAAACAATATTAGGGTTAGCCGGATCGGTTACCACGCCTCCTACCCCAAGCACTGGTAAATGGTCGGTCATTGCTGTCCAGTTAGCTCCTCCATTGGTAGTTTTCCATAGGCCTCCTGCAGGTGTACCTACATAAATAATATTAGGGTTGGCCTTATATACATAAATATCTGTAAAGCGTCCGATACCTGGCGCCCAATGGCCAGTCACATCATTCCATTTTTTTGGTCCCATTTCTTCCCAAGCTGGAGTAACCATGCTCACACCTTGGGTACGCTTACGCTTTTCAACGCGTCTAAACTTCATTACCTCATTCCATACATTGGCATTATTATGTCCTTTACGGTTTCCGCTAGGGTAATACAATTTTTCGTGGTTATAAGCCCAACGCTGAAACAATTTCCAGCCTGAACCTTTAATCGTTTTAGAGTGAGTTTTAAAATATTCTTCTCCAGATTTTTTTACTTCATAAAAATTTACATTTGGGTCATCAGCTTTCTCGATGTAGGCTCTTTGAGCAAATCCTACACTAACAAACAACATCAACACTAACAAAAGTCCCCAAACACGCCCGCTTTTGAGTAATTCTTTATAATCATAATTAAAATAACAGTAGTTGTTGTGCAACATAATTTTATAATACATTAAAAGGTAAGTAATAATTGAGTGATTAAATACTTTTAGTTGATGAAGGGGTTTGTACTTGCCAAAGAATTCTTGTGATTAAATACATACAAAAATAAGGTTCAGAGGGTTATAGCACAAAAATATATCAAAATAGTACAATATAAAGCTAGGATAGTATGCAAATTTTAACAAAACAACATCAAAATAACTGAAATATTATTCTGCTAAAAACAAGCAACACACTATTTAATTCCGAAATAATAGATTTTACCGCATTTTGCCCAATACTTAAATACCATTTTTATAAATCAAGAAGAGAGAAAGCGGTTAATATTTGTGGTGGGTGACGATGAAGCATAAAGGCAATTGACTGCCAAGGTGTGTTATAAAAAAAACCATACAAAGTAGCATTTCATCTACGCTTTGTATGGGTTGGTATAATAAACTATCTGTGAGGAAAAATTCAGGGATGACCTTACTTATATTTGTACAGACAATAAGTGATCAGGCCTTGTTTACATCATTCATTGAACATACCATATAACCTTTTTTTAAGTACTTGTTTGGGCAGTATTTTTTTTACCCACACAAGTACTTTTAAACTAATCCATCATAGAAGGGAATCTCAAAGGCTGTTTTCGACGGCTGTATCGACGCCCTTGGTACTCTCCCATTTTTATAGAAAGTGAGAGCTCGTGAGCACCTCCGGTAATGCCGGCAAATCGTCCTATTGGCAAGTCGTAATTATAAGCAAAATTAATTTTCTGATACTTGAATCCAACCAACACACTGATGGCTCCATTGGAAGACTCTTGGATGGGTAACCCACGATACCATAGACCTACGGTTATTGGGTGGTAATATACATTGGTGCCCAGGTCTAACTGACGAAAGTTACCTTGTTGGCTATAGTAAATGGCGGGCATTACTGCGCCTTCATAGTCTACATTTCGGTTGGTCATCGACTCCAAGAAGGGAATCTTTAGCCCCATGTGTGCCGATAACCTCATAGGCAGCTTAGCGTCTTGATCTAATGTAGACATCGCATTGTTGGGTTGGTTGATATGATGTCCGGCAATGCCTGCCCAAAAATTGCGTCCATATACGACAATACCAGAAGATAAATCAAGGTAACGCCCTACCTGATTGGCAAGGTTGGGCTCTTGACTGGCTTGACCAGTAGTACCAAAAGGGGTAAGTTGATCGCCAAAAACCAAGGTAAATTGGTTGAGTAAACGTTGCCCATAGCCTACCGAAGCTCCTGCCTGAACTGCCATTTCGTCGCTTATTTTTAGAGTATATGCATACAATGCATTGATATTGGTCGAGCGTAGCCCTGCCGAACCAGCTTTGTCAAGACTCACTATAATACCCAGGTTACTGTTTGCCTTTTCTATGTGTTGGTCGTAAGAGGCATTGATGGTGACAAACTCGCCAGGAAGCTTAGGCCATTGTGTACGATAGTTAAACATCAACCGGGCTTCATCGGTGGTTCCAGTCAATGCGGGGTTAATGTATAAGGGGTTATTGTAAAATTGAGAAAAGTGGGCATCTTGTGCCTGCACTTGGATGGATATAAGCAGTATAACAATTGCTGCCAAATAAGCGGTCAAATTTTGTTTGATATATACCTTCATTGCACTACGTTACAGTCGGCGAGAAACAGCCCCTTGATTAAAGCTTTGGGTAAGGTGCTACTCTCTTAATAATAAAGATGATTCTTTTGAGGGGGCAATTTACATTTATTCAGGCATATAACGAGCAAAAGCTGGGCATTGTTGTATGAAAACGCGAGTGGTTATTCCCCAACGTTAACTTACTTATGTTGCTCCATACTATAAACTCAACTTTTGACGTTTACCATTGCTATACAGGTGATATTCAAAGCATACCTTTGAACAATAGTCCATAGCTTCTACAGCCTCAAGTCCTTAGATGCCGATGCATATCGGTGCTTTTAGCAACAAGTCTTAGATACCGATGTATATCGGTGCTTCAAGTTTGACGCTGCTCTACAAGCAACTTACCGATTTTATAGGACGTTGATTTTTAGCGGTTTATAAAATCGGCAGATGGAAGTCTACAGTTGATTAAAGGAAATATTTGCCTTGTTAAATACTGTAACCCAGTACTTTATATTAAGATTGTGTACTCACTTTTATTTTTAAAAGTGTTTCGGTTGTACGCCTAAACACCCAATTAAATAGTTTTTAAATTCATCAATAACTGATAAACAGCAAACAACTTTGACTAAAATCACTGCGGAGCATTGTTTGAACAAATTAACTTTGTTTTGATACCACACATCAAGGCAATTGTTGATTGCTCAAGCATAAAAGGTACGGAAAGGTCTCTATATTTTGAAATTTTCCCAAAACCCTTTATTTTTACCAATCGTTTGATAACCAGTACTTTTAGTGAATCATATTTGGGCGTTTCTTTCTTGCCTTTGTTGATGGCCTGCTCAAAAATTATTATATTTCCCAAAAACAGAAGCTGTTTGAGTTTTTTAATGCAGCTTTATGACTTAAAACTTACTAAAAAGACACCATGTTATTATTTTTTGCTGACAAAACTCCTGCCGCCCCTCCTACTTTGCTCGACCTTATTGGCGACGCAGGGGTGTGGATGTATCCTATCTTTTTTTTATCGGTAGTGGCCGTATATATTTTTATTGAACGTCTGGTGGTTATCAGGGGGGCAATGAAAAACCCGGCTAACTTTATGAAACAAATCAAAAAGAAAGTACTCGATGGTGACATTGAGGGAGCCAAAGTGATTTGTAAACGCAACAAGACCCCCATTGCCCGAATGGTAGCCAAGGGTTTGAGCCGGGTGGGTAGTTCGCTCAAAAACATTGAAACTTCTATTGAATATGTAGGAAAGATTGAGCTATACCGCCTGGAAAAAAACCTGGCGATGCTTGCTACCATTGCCGGAGCGGCACCTATGGTGGGTTTTTTGGGTACAGTGGTAGGTATGATTGGGGCTTTTATTCGCATATCACAACAAAGTACTGTAAGCCCTCAGGTGCTTTCTCAGGGCATTTACACTGCCTTGCTTACTACTGCCGGAGGATTGATTGTGGGTATTCTTGCCAATGTGAGCTATAACTACCTCATGACTAAGGTACAAAAAGTAATACACCAGATGGAGTATGTTTCTATGGACTTTATGGATTTGCTCCAAGAGCCAAGTTAGTTGCGGGTTGCTTGCGGTGGTGTACCCAAGAACAAGCCTCTCTTCAACAACACATCTGTTTATACTAAAAAAATGTATCGTCCATGAATTTACAATCCAAAAATCAAATATCGACTACTTTTAGCCTGGCATCGCTCACTGATATTATATTTTTGCTACTCATATTTTTTATGCTTACCTCATCGTTTGTGACTCCATCGGCAGTACCCGTTGACTTGCCTTCTACCAAGGTGTCTAAGTCACTGATTGCTAAACAGGTAGAGGTTACCATTACCAAAGAACTAGAGTATTACATCAATGAGCAACAAGTAACTCTGGAAGAGGTAGAAGCCAAACTTAAGGCAAAGCTTGAAGGGATAGAAAACCCTAAAATTGTACTTAATATAGATAAAACCGTTGCCGTTGAATATTTGGTAAAAGTGGCTTCTATAGCCAATAAACTAGGGGCTAAAATAGCCATTGCTACTGAGGCAGAGACTGTCGAGGATTAGTTAGGTTTCAATGATTGCTACTCCTTGCACTACTGTTCCACGGTTTGCACAGCGGTATACCAATCCCTCCATTTGTTTTACGACCAACACATAACCCAACATCTATGGCACAAGAGAAAAGATTGACTAACGACATACCTTATATAGAACAAAAAGGCGGCAAGGGTCGTCGCATATTGGCGTGGCTGTTTACCATTACTGTACATTTAGTAGTAATTATCTTGCTCGCATCACTTACGCTAGACACAGAAGAAAAAAAGGAAAAGGAAAAACAAGAAATTGCCTTTGGTATGGAAGTAGTAAAAGGCAGAGATGCTAAAGGAAGCAATGCCGCCAATGTACCCATAGACCAAGTAAACCCCAGTGTGAGTACCCCCAGCGAATCGTCTCGCGACATTGTCACTTCTGACAAATCGGACATTGCTACTAAAGCCAAAGGTAAAGAGGATAAAAAACAAAAAAAGAAGAATACCAAAAAACGTAAAGAAGCTAAAGACGATAGCAATAATAAAGACAAAGGGGGCAATAAAGGAAAAAGCTCTACCGGACAAAAGGGTGACGACAAAAATGAGTCGGGTAACAAAGGAAGCAGTAACGGTACTGTAAATAATAATGCCTTGTATAATGGCAACGGAGGAGTAGGCAGCGACCCTAACCTGAAGTTATCGGGCTGGAAATGGTTGCAACGCCCCATAGTGGTAGATAAGTCAAACGCCAGGGGTAAAATTGTATTTAAGATAGTTGTAAACGATGGTGGCAAAATAGAACGTATCAGTCGGGTAAGTGCTACCGTGGGAGCTAGTATCGTGGCAAAATACGCAAAGCAAATCAGGCAAACGGCCAAGTTTCAATTGCTCAACCCCGACATAGAACCTACTACTTATACTACTGGCACGCTCACCATTATTATCAAACAAAAATAGGCTTCTAACCAAAGCATCAAAGAGAGAAATACATGACCTACGAGCAAACGCTTGATTATTTATACAAGCAACTCCCTATTTTTCAAAATATTGGTGGCAAAGCATTTAATGCAAGTCTGGACAATATTCGTCGTTTTTGTGCCCATTTGGGCAACCCTCACACCCAATACCCCACCCTGCACATAGCAGGTACCAACGGCAAAGGAAGCAGCTCACATATGCTGGCGGCAGTGTTACAGGCAGCGGGTTATAAAGTAGGTTTGTATACCTCTCCCCACCTTAAATCATTTACCGAAAGGGTAAGAGTAAATGGGCAAGCCATTGCTCCCGCACAAATTGTAGCATTTGTGCAACGTTATCAAACTCAGATAGAAAGCTGGCGTCCTTCATTTTTTGAAGTGACAGTAGCCATGGCGCTTGATTACTTTGCTCAGCAAAAGGTAGATGTGGCGGTAATAGAGGTAGGATTGGGTGGAAGGCTGGATGCTACCAATATAGTAACTCCCGAAGCTTGTCTTATTACCAATATTAGCTTTGACCATCAGCAAATTTTAGGAAATACGCTTAAGGCCATTGCCAAAGAAAAGGCAGGTATTATAAAACTCAACACTCCAGTAGTGATTGGTGAACGACAAACCGAAACTACTCCGGTTTTTGAAACCACCAGCCAACAACACCAGGCACCTTTGTATTTTGCTCAGGATGAGTATTTCTGTAAATGGGCAGATGTGGCTCAGGGAAAGTTAATGGTGAAGAAAAATGGAAAGGCTTTCCTGCCTGAAATCACTATGTCGCTTAAGGGCAGCTATCAGGAAAAAAATATAAATGGCGTACTCAAAGTACTGGAGATACTGCAAAACCGCGATTGGCAAATTACTCAGGAACATATCATTGAAGGTTTACAAAAGACCGTGGAACTCACCCAGCTTAAGGGACGTTGGCAAGTGTTAAAAAAAGCTCCACTTACCATATGTGACACCGCACACAACGAAGCAGGGTTGAGTCAGGTAATGACTCAGCTGCAACAACTGCCCCGTCAGCAATTACATATTGTTCTGGGGGCAATGGCAGATAAGGTGCTAGACAAAATATTGCCCCTTTTTCCTATGGAAGCTACTTACTATTTTTGCGCCCCAGCAATACCCAGGGCAATGGAGGTCAATAAACTTAAGCAACTGGCAGCAGGTTTTGAGCTAAGAGGGTTGGCTTATGCTTCGGTTATGGAGGCTTACACTCAGGCGCAAAGCCAGGCACAGATCAATGATGTAGTTTTTGCTGGGGGCAGCACTTTTGTATTGGCAGAGATTGAAGGAGTTTAGAGCATAGGTTGCCACTCAGAAAAAGCAAACAATTGTAAACAGCTAAACACTACTGAAGCAACCCAAACAATAGATCGGCTCTGAAGAACAACACCACTACAGCCAAGGCAAAAACCACCAGCAGTACCTGATCGTAACGCGAAAAAGTAAGTGAACGCTCGGTTTCTTCGGTTTTGAAAAACATAAAGAAGGGAATGCGTAAATAATAAAATAGGGCTACTGCGGTAGTAAAGGCTGCAGCAATAAGCGCATACAAATAAATGGACTGCCCTGTTTGTGCCTGGTAGTTTTCCCATAAGCCCGAAAATATAAACAACTTTGCCTGAAAACCTACTGTAGGTGGCAAACCAGTAAGGGCAATGACCAATACCAACATACTTACACCAATGAGCGGATGTTTAACCCCAATACCCTTAAAATGCCTGAGGGCATAAGGACGCTCACTGTCTTGAAAGTTCCGGGCACCATTTCTACCCCTAAGAAAGCACCAAAATTCATCAAAGTATACGTAGCAAGGTAAAACGTAAGGTAAGTGCTACTAATGGTACGCAGGTCAAGCCAACCCATCAACAATATGCCTACATGGGCAATGGTAGAGTAAGAAAGCAGTCGCTTCGCATTGGTTTGCCACAAGGCCGTAAAGTTGCCCACTAATACTGTAACAATGGCAATGGCTCCTAATAATAAAATAACCTGACGGGCAAAGTCTTGGGTGGCTGCCTCGGCAAACAATCGACTAAACAAAGGGTTTAGCTTGAGCAATAATGCAAGTAAGGCAGCTTTGGGAGCAATAGAAAAGAAGGCGACCACTGGAGTAGGTGCCACCTGATAGGCGTCTGGAGTCCAGAAATGAAAAGGCACTGCCGAAATTTTAAACAAGATCCCCGCAAACACCAACAAAGCAGCAATGGTGTTGAGCATAGCTGCCGGGGTAGTAATATTTGCTACAAATGCCGCAATAGACAAACCACCACTCAGCCCATACAGCCACGACATACCATAAATCATTAGCCCAGAGGCAAAAGCCCCAAACAATAGGTATTTTAACGCCCCCTCAATACCTTTTTTATTAAAATACAGAATGGTGAGCACATAAGAACTCAACGAAACCAGCTCTATGGCTACATACATCATGAGCAAGTGGGTAGTCATGGTAAGCAAATGCAAACCCAACAGCATGGCCAAAATAAGGGCAAAGTATTCACCCCGGTATTTGAAAGTTTTGAGTGGAGTAACAGGAGCAAACAAACGTGAGTTGCGGGAAATAAGCAGGGTAAAAACGGCGGCTAAATCAATGATAATTCGAAACTTAATGCTGAGCGTATCTAAAGTAAGTAAACCTAAAAATAAGTCAGGCTTGCTGTCTTTGCCCACCAGCAACAACTGGGCAAACAGGGCAAAAATGACCAATCCCAAACCCACAAGTGACACCCACCATAAGCCTTGTTTTTTGTAAGGTTTGAGGCTTTTGCGCGTAGTAAAAACCAAATCAAGCACGATTACCAATACAAACCATCCTATAAGCAGTAGTTCTGGTGCTACATACTTTAGGCTTCCCAAGAGGTTGTCTAACTGAAGGTTGAGTTGGGCAATGAGCGATTTCGAAAACATATCATTCAAGATTTTGAGGTGGTTATTTGGGCTTATTTCATAAAGGTAGTGAGGTGGTTTACCAACTCGTTTACGGTATCAGTCAATGGCTGAAACAGGAGGCCTGGAAAAATACCCGTAATCAGGGCAATCAGGCTCAAGCTGACCAGCATCACCCATTCGCGGGGGGTGAGATTTTGCAATTGAGGAGACCATTCGAGGTCGTTTTTGACCCAGTATTTGCCCAAAAACATCCGTTGAAGTGTCCAGAGAAAATAAGCTGCCCCCAACACAATACCAAAGGTACTTACTACTACTATCCAAACGGGTAGGTAAGGAGAGGCAAAACCACCCAAAATGGTGAACAGTTCGCCAATGAAACCCGAAAACCCGGGTAAACCCAAAGAAGCAAAAAAACCAATCATTACAAATACCCCATAATAAGGCATTTTGCTGAGTAAGCCTCGATAGTTGCCTATGCTGCGGTCGTGGGTACGATCGTACAACACTCCCACCAACAAGAACAACAAGGCCGATAAAATTCCGTGGCTAAACATTTGAAACACGGCACCATTGATGCCCTCTGCGGTAAAAGAAGCGAGCCCAATCAATACAAAGCCCATGTGTGACACTGAGGAATAGGCAATCATTTTTTTAAGGTCAGTCATTGCCAATGCATTCAGCGCCCCATAAATAATGGAGAGCATCCCCAGAAAACCAGTAATGACGGCAAAACTCAAGGCCATATCGGGAAATATACTATAGGCAATCCGGATGAGCCCATACCCTCCTACTTTTAGCAGTATGCCCGCCAACACTACCGAAATAGCGGTGGGAGCCTCTACGTGGGCATCGGGCAACCAAGTGTGTACAGGTACTACGGGTAGTTTGATGGCAAAACCAATAAACAAAGCAAGAAACGCCCAGAACCGCAGGGAGTAGCCCCACCAACTCGCCGAACTTTTGACACCTATTGCTGCATTGGCTACATAGTTGCTTTGATCCATCATGTGTAGCATACTAAAGGTGTGTACCTGGTCTTTGGCGGCAATGCCATTGCTGGCCAATTGTTGTTGCACATTTGCCACCATTTCGGGGGTTACCTGAGAGGTTTCATTGGCGAGCTTTAGCTGTACCGCAGTTTTGGCGGGGTCTATAGTAGCGTTGTAGAGGGCTATCATTACTACCAATATAAACAATGAACCTACTAAGGTATATATAAAGAATTTGATGGAAGCATATTCGCGGCGTACCCCTCCCCAAATGCCTATAAGAAAGTACATGGGCAAGAGCATAAACTCAAAGAAAAGATAAAACAAGAAAAAATCCAGGGCAACAAAACAACCTGGTACACTACTACTGAGCAACAGATATAATAGAAAATAGCCTTTTTGTTTTTGCTGAATGTTCCAGGAGGCTATAGCACCCATAAACATCACAATGGCAGATAACAAAATCATTGAAATGCTCACCCCGTCTACACCTATGAAGTAGTCTATAGACAATTGCCCAAAGCTGCCTAAATCTAGCCTGATCCACTCTAGTTTTTCTACCAACTGATAGGCCGCCTCCTGGCTTATAGTTACTGTCTTTTTACCTGTCTCAAACTTGAAGTATGCCCAACACGATGCCAACAACTGAGCAGCAGTGGTAAATAAAGTGGCTATTTTGAATAGCTTCACCTGGTGATGAGGCATAAAAAGCAGGGTGGCACATACCAAAAGTGGTAAGAGTACAATAAATGACAGCATTAATATGTTCTTATAGGTTAATAGTTGGGCTTAAACGATCAAATGTAAGGAAGGAAAGTGTAAAGTCAAAGGTGTAAGCAATTGATATACAACCCCCAACCCTGTTTTTTAGCTCACTCCTTGTACTATTTCAAGTTTTTTTGTTTGTCACTGACGTTTTTTGTGAATGGGTGTTGGTTTTGAAGGCAGGGGTTTGACCTGTTTATCATTCTCATATTTGCAAATTAGCTAAAAACTCTGGGCTACTGTCGGTTAACCTCTACCATTTCCAGGGCTTTCCTATAAAATTTACCACAAATATGTCTCACTAAAACCTGTATTTTTCAGATCGAATTTTACTTCAACTCTAAAACTGTTCATTTGATTATAAAAAAGTCCTGCGACCATTTCTATAATCAAATTTTCAAAAAAAACGGTCGGGTAACCAGTACATTGGTAATAGTTGAAAGCGAATGACTAACAGTCAGTAGTGATATACGGCAACACTCCGGCACTTCAGGCTCGTTTTGTTGCCGAAAACCGATGGCAACAAATAACGAAAAAATTACAAGTTTGCGGTTTTATGGAACTTTACTGTTAGATTTGTCATTAGCATAATATTACTGAATAATTGTTTTTAGCATGTGTGGAATTGCCTTAGTTCGACTCAAAAAGCCTTTTGAGTATTATATTGAAAAATATGGGACTCCTGCTTATGGAGCGCGTAAAATGTATCTTTTGATGCACAAACAACATAATCGTGGTCAAAACGGTGTGGGTGTGGCTTGCACCAAACTAGATATGCCTGCCGGACAACAGTATATGTACCGTTACCGTTCGGTGAAAGATCAACCAATAGAAGATATTTTTGGCAAGGTCAATGAAAAATTCCGCTCTTACGCCAAAAAAAGTCCTAAAAAACAGAAAGACCTTAAATGGTTGAAAGAAAATGTCCCCTTTGCTGCCGAAGTATTGATGGGACATTTGCGTTATGGGACCCACGGAGGCAATCGCAAGGACAATTGCCATCCTTTTTTACGTCAAAACAATTGGCGTACCCGCAACCTGACACTGGCAGGTAATTTTAACCTGACCAATGTTGATGAGCTGTTCAATAAGTTGATTGAGTTGGGGCAACACCCTAAAGAAAAGGTGGATACAGTATTGGTGATGGAGAAGATTGGGCATTTTTTGGATGAAGTAAACCAAGAAATTTTTGATCAACATAAACAAGACTACTCTAATGCTGATATAAGCAAAATTATTGAGGAGAAGCTTGACATCAGACGAGTACTGGAGCGTGCCTGCCGCGATTTTGACGGAGGTTATGCTATGGCAGGTATTATCGGACACGGAGCATCTTTTATTGCCCGCGACCCTCACGGTATTCGCCCGGCTTATTATTATGCCGATGATGAGGTGGTGGTGGCTGCTTCAGAAAAACCTGCCATTAAAACAGCCTTTAATGTTGACTATGATCAGATTCAGGAGGTACCTCCTGCACATGCGCTTATTATCGACAAAAAAGGGAATCATACCCTTGAGCAATTCATTGAGCCTAAGCCTCAAAAATCTTGTACTTTCGAACGCATTTACTTTTCGCGTGGCTCTGATCCTGAGATTTATACTGAACGCAAAAAATTGGGGGCTTTATTGGTACCACAAGTGCTCAAGGCAATTGATTACGACCTAGAAAACACCGTTTTTTCTTTCATTCCTAACACTTCTGAAACATCGTTTTTGGGCTTAATGCAGGGAATGGAAAGGTATTTAGGGGAGTACCGAAGAAAGAAGGTTATAGAAGAAAAAGTAACTGACCCGGCTGCCCTCGAAAAAATTCTTTCGCTGGTGCCCAGGGTAGAAAAGCTTGCAATCAAAGATGCCAAACTAAGAACTTTTATTGCAGATGATGCCCACCGCGATGACTTGGTGGCGCATGTGTATGATACTACCTATGAGGTGGTAAAAAAAGGGGTGGATACTTTGGTGTTGATTGATGACTCTATTGTGAGAGGAACGACGCTGGAAAAAAGTATTTTACGCATTTTAGACAAGCTTTCGCCTAAAAAAATCATCATTGTGTCGTCAGCTCCACAAATCCGTTTTCCCGATTGTTACGGCATTGATATGTCTAAAATGGGGGCTTTTGTAGCTTTTAGGGCAGTAACCGCGTTGCTGAAGGAAAGAGACAAAGAAAACCTGATGGACGAAGTGTTTGACAAGATTAACTATAAAATATACAATGGTGAAGATCATGAGGCTAACTTTGTAAAAGAACTATACGCACCTTTTACTGATGAAGAAGTCTCTAAGAAAATTGCCGAAATTGTGCGGTCACATGACATCAAGGCTGAGGTAGAGGTCATTTATCAAACCGTAGAAAACTTGCATAAGGCTTGCCCCAAACACGAGGGTGACTGGTATTTTACGGGCAACTACCCCACACACGGCGGCAACCGAGTGGTAAACAAGTCTTTTGTAAACTATATGAAGGGGAGCTTGGAAAGGGCTTATTAACAATAATTACGAATTGGTCAATTACGAATTACGAATGAGTAAAACGATCATAGGGAGCTTTGCCTTTGGCTAATTACGAGTGGCGTCGCCCAATTCGTAATTCGTAATTGAATCATTCGTAATTCTCAAACTGACTCTGGACTAAATTACGAGTGGCATCGTCCAACTCGTAATTCGTAATTGAATCATTCGTAATTCTCAAACTGACTCTGGACTAAATTACGAGTGGCGTCGCCCAATTCGTAATTCGTAATTGAATCATTCGTAATTCTCAAACTGACTCTGGACTAAATTACGAGTGGCGTCGCCCAATTCGTAATTCGTAATTGAATCATTCGTAATTCTCAAACTGACTCTGGACTAAATTACGAGTGGCGTCGCCCAATTCGTAATTCGTAATTGAATCATTCGTAATTGCCTAACGGGCACAAGGCTGAGTCAAGAATAAAAGTTAAAAAGTCCCTTGGGAAATATTTCCCAAGGGACTTTTTTTTGTGGGGTTTGTGCAACTATTCACTACTCAAAATTATACTGTTTCTTCGTTGGCATAATCGCTCAAGTAGTCATATATAGGCGTGAGCTCTCCATCTTTAGTAATAGATGCTCTTTTGATAATTTCCTGGGCGTCTCCATCAAAAAAAGCAGGAAATACATACTCCATCAATTGGTTTCCAAAAGCTTCCGAAGCATCATAAGGTAGCTCACAAGGCAGGTTATCCACTGTCATCACGTTGATGTGCTCGAAGCTGCTAAACGCTGAGACTTCCCGCCCATTTGTCGGGTTATAGTCATAAAAGGGTGCATCTATAGTAGTAGCACGCAAAGTAGATGGAATAGAGCCTTCAATGTCGCAGGTAACATCTGCTACCACCTCTATTTTAAACTCAGGCTTGGTCATATCTTCTTTGGTAAACAATACGTCTGCTTCGGGGTTCCAATAATGCCCCGAAATAAGAATTTCGGCTTGGTGGGCATACTTTAAAAAATCTGCCTGATAACTTGTAGGATCTTGATAAAACTCTTCACTGTTCCAGGTATTGCCCTCAGCAGGTATATAATAATCCTTGGAACGCAATTGAGTGAACACTGGATAAGTGAAGGTTTTGTTGAGAAAATCTGCTGGGCTTACCCGTTCTATATTCATCCCTTCCAACACTTCGGTGATGCCATTGCCTACCCGTCCGCCTCCGGTAACCACTATCTTGATAGCAGGTAATTTTACTTTGTCAAACTCAGTACGTAAATCTTTCAAGTCACGACACTCATGGGCACGTCTCAAATCAAACAAGTGGTGGCGTTTGCCATAGCCCAAAATACCGTTATAAGCCCCTACTACTCCTGCAAATCGTCCAAAGGCAACAATACGGTTTCCGTTGGCATCGGTCAGGCATTCGTAGTCTACCAAATGAATACCTTGATCAAGGATGGTTCTTAATAGCTTTTGGTTATATGCTTGTTTTTTGATGGTATGCGAGAAGAAAAAGAAGGTTTTGCCTTCCACCAACTGAGGAATCGGCACCTCCTTTACCCCTAAAATCACGTCGCAATCGCTTATATCATCTACCACCGACAAGCCTGCCTGGAGATAAGCTTCATCAGCAATACAACGAATAGGACTGGATTGAACCGCAAAGGATAGTTGTGGATATTTTTTTTGTAATAGCTGGCATTGTTCAGGTAGCAAAGGTACACGTTTATCGACAGGGACTTTACCCTCTCGAATAATTCCAATTTTCATACTTCAGTTAAATTTTGTGTTTTGTCGTAGTAATTTTCATCCCAAAACGATTGTTTTTTCTTATAGATCTTCAAACACTTGATCCGTCCATCATCAAAAAAAACCTATCGACAATCTTTCTAAGGAATGGCGAAAAAATAAAATAAGTAGCCAATTTCGGGGAAGAGATTTTCTTCTGAGGCGCGACACTTTTTGCAGGCATAGCCATAGCTACGGCTAAAAAAAGTAACAAAGCATCAGGTAGAAAGATTACTTCCAAACTGCTTACAGCCCCGACTTATCGGGGAAAAATTATTCTTTGTCCATTCCTAAATAGATTTATGTTTTAGGGCTGGCTTGAATAGCTGGAAAAAAAATTGCGCAATTATCACAAAAATAGGCTGTAGATCAAAGCATATAATTGAAAAAATTATTTCTTTTGAAAGAAATGTACAATTTATATGATTACAAAGAAAATAAATTATACAGCTAAAAGTTGAAGTTGATCAATTTTGCCTGTATTTTAGGTAAGAATGCATACTATGCCTTGGGCATGAACGTATTTAGATCACTATGGCATAAAATTTTTAGTTTTTAGCTAAATTTACCAAATTTCAATTTTTGGTAAAACTACAAAACTCACTTAACCGCAGACCTTCAGGTCAAGCTCTGCGCAGCTAATCCACTGTGAATTTCGTCTCTGATCGTTGTATTTCTTCAAAAAGTCACCCTGTAAGGGACTTCCGTAGCCAAGGCTACGCAAAGATTAGCTGAAATAAAGATTCCGCAAGGCGGAACAAACAGAGAGTACCTTCTTTTGGATCATTTTATTTTTTCTATTTTACTTGGCAAATTAAATTTATTTTAAAAAACGCCCCATGAAAACGGTTATCAAGCAAATCATTATCACAGGCTTCTTATTTTTTTTGGTATCATCGCTTGCCTTTAGTCAGGGAGGTTTTAACGACAAAGGCGACGAAAGAATCGTATACCACAAATTATCTCAGGCATTGAAAGAAGCAGACAAAGTAGAAATATTAGACCTTAAATGGCAATATATCAGGTATTTGCCCAGCGAAATAGCTTTGCTTACCAACCTTAAAGAACTCAATCTAAACTGGAACAAGCTCCGTCGTTTGCCCAAGGTGTTTGTAAGGCTGCAAACCCTGGAAAGGCTTTACCTCACTGACAACTCACACATTAACCTTCGCTTGATTTTTAAGAAATTGAGGAAACTAAAAAACCTCAAAGAGTTGAGTTTTGGCTGGCGAAAGCTCAGAAGTTTGCCTGCTGAATTTACCGATTTAAAAAGTCTTGAGGCAGTAGGGTTACGCTTAAAAAACGACACCAAACTTGCCCGAATATTCAATCAATTGAGTCAGCTGCCCAAACTAAAAAAGCTGGATATGCAGCGTAATTATATGCTGGAGATTGCCCCTGAAATAGGCGAGCTAAGAAACCTGCAGGTGCTCAACCTACACTCTAACAAGCTCAATAAGTTGCCATCCCGAACGCGGGGATTAAAAAATCTACGGGCACTTTACCTGAGCAGCAACGATTTTAAAGATATTCCCAGTTATATTGGGGGCTTTTCTGAACTGACCAAGCTAGACCTTTCTGTCAATAAGATAGAGTCTTTTCCCAGCCGTATTGGTAACCTCAAAAAACTAAAACACCTCAACATAAGTGAGAATAGTATTGTAGAGCTGCCCAAAAGTATTGGAGGTTTGCGTAATCTACAGCACCTTGACGCCAACAAAAATCAGCTAAATGAGGTGCCATCATCCATCAAAAACCTCAAAAAACTGGAACACTTAAACCTAAGTGCCAACTATTTTAAAAAACTACCCAAAAGCCTGGGCTCGCTACCTATGCTGCGTACGCTTGACCTCAGCAATAACCCTGACCTTGCTTTTTCTGGTTTCCTTAGTGCCAAACTGCTTCGTTTGCGTAAGCTACACGTGGCAGGTAACAACTTTGAAAAAATACCCAGAGATATTCTTCAAATCCCTAAACTGAGAGTATTAGACCTGGAGAGTAATTCACTGAAAAAAATTGGTAAATCTATTGCCAAACTCAAATACCTAAAAGAACTCAATTTAAGCAAAAATCAATTTTCACAGTTTCCCGAAGAGGTACTCAAACTCACCAGCCTTGAGGTACTTAACCTTGATTTTAACCGCATCACTTATATTCCCGACGATATCAGCACGCTTTCTAACCTAAAAGAAATCTGGTTGAGATACAATCCTATTTCAAGTCGTGATATTCAAAAAATCAAGGCGGCTATTCCTGGTGTTAAAATTATTCACTAATGAAAAAAAATGTTGGCTTACTTGTTTTATGTCTATTGGTTCACTGCCAGTCAATGGGGCAAGTACGCCTAAATTTTGACCAAGTACCTACCCACCTCAAAGCCAAAGCACCAGTAATAGTGTTGGGCAGGTACCAACGTTTTAAGGGACCTTGTCGTCCTGTCCGCATGAAAGGAGGCAAAATGGGGCGTAGATGGCAAATGCACGAGGGTTTCAATATAGTAAAGGCATATAAGGGCAATATAAAGCTACCATTGGTGAAAATAAATCGCTATAGTCTGCCCAAAAACCAACCACACATTTGCCAAGACCTCAAAGTTTATCAATACTACTGGGTGTTGATACATCCTGCTGAAAACACCCAAAAGGCATTCAGTAAAGAACGCACTACTCTACCCTACCTGGTATCTTTCAAAGAAATTGTGGCGATTTATCCTGCTAACAAAACCGATTAGCCAATCAAATTATGTCCTAGCTCTCTACCACACAATTGGGCAATTTTTCTTTGATCATTTGCAACACTTCGGCAGTAATGACAGGCGTGTGCCAGGTTTTAAATGATAAAGACTTAAGCGCAGGCAACTGGTACACTACCTCTGGAAAAGAATCAAAAAAATTGTGACTTAAGTCAAGCTTTTTGAGCTGGGTAAGTTGCCCCAATTCAAGAGGTAGTTTCCAAAAATAGTTTTTTTGCAACGCCAAGGTTTCCAAGCCAGACAATTGCAACAGTACTTTTGGGAAATTTGCAAACTCGCAATCATTAAGTATGACATGTTTCAATTGGGTGCATTGTGCCAGTTCTTGGGGCAAAACATTGATTTTTAACTCCGATAAGTCCAGGGTATCGCCCTTAGGT
The DNA here is from genome assembly GCF_000169175.1 of Microscilla marina ATCC 23134. Taxonomy (NCBI): domain Bacteria; kingdom Pseudomonadati; phylum Bacteroidota; class Cytophagia; order Cytophagales; family Microscillaceae; genus Microscilla; species Microscilla marina. The sequence goes on along the minus strand of NZ_AAWS01000001.1, from coordinate 301,601 downwards.
AACACTTCTTGTATTTGTTCACTACTACCATAACTAAACAAGTACAAAATACCTTTACGATAACGCTCCCAAAAATAGCGGGCAATTTTAGCCCCATCAAACTCATTGTCTTTTGTATATTTGTTGATATTGCGCCTTAACCTTATTTCACCTATGTGCTCAGAGTACAACGACATTCGCTGACGCATGGCTTCTTTGGCCTTTTCTGAGCTGTACTTTTCCAACACAGGTTTTATTTGTTTTCTTACTTTGGTATCATTCACCATTTTATACGCCATAAACAACTCGGTATGCAACGCCATGGGAAAGCCACCACTGTTGATCAGTTCCACTGCCAACACCACGTTGCTTGAGTCTTCGCTCAATAACAAGCCTTTGAGGTTTTTAACTGCTTCGGGGGTATGTTCATTCTGGGTAAGTAAGTACTTAGAAGGGTCGGGAGGTGCTTGCTCTTGCAAAAACTGATTTAACTGGGCTTCGCTCAAAAAGGTGACTGGATGCTTAAGCAACTCATTTAGATTGAGCTTGGGCAAACGCCCTATTACTAAGTGGGTAATGTGTTGGTCAATTTTTTTTTGATAACGAATGCCTTGTTTTTCGAGGGCTGGCTTAAGTGTTTTAATTTTTAGACTGGTGCGCCCTGTAATGCTTAATACAGCATCTGGTTGCAAAGGATGGTTAGCCAGGTCTGGAGCAAAATACTGAAGCTGATCTGACAAAGCAGCCGTTGCCTTCAACGATATTCGTTCGTATACAAAACGCAACATCAATTCCCTAAAGCCTTTTGCCTCATACGGCAACGTTTGCCACAAAAGTGGGTTATCACTTATATCAAAAGTAGTTAACAAACGAAGCTTACCTAAGCTTTGAGGTAAGGTTTCGAGTTGGTTATTTCTTACTTGCAAGGTTTGGAGTTGCTTCAGGTTGCCTATTGCATTGGGCAATTCAGTCAATTGATTGTTTTCAAGATTGAGTAACGTCAGTTTTTTACAATTAGGCAAACTACTGGGCAAAGTGGTTAGCTTATTTTTAGGCAAAGTCAAGGTTTCAAGTTTTTGCAGCTCCCCTATTTCAGAGGGTAATTTGCTCAACCTATTGCGTCCAGCTTCTATGTGGGTAAGCTGGAGAAGCCGGGTAACGCCTGACGGAAGCTCTTTGATCTTATTGTCGTTGATTAATAAAGTTTTCAGATGGGTTAGGTTACCTAAGGTTTCAGGCAGTTTTTTAAGCCCGTTATGCTCAAGGCTCAAGGTTACTAACTGAGACAAGCGATCAATATCGTCGGGCAATTTATCAAAACTACAGGCATTTAATTGTAGGTGTTTGAGCTGCTTTAAGAGCAGTACCTTTTCAGGAAAAAAACCTAGGTATAACTCGTTCATACATAGGTACTCGAGGTTAGGCAAACCAGCAAATCCATCAGACTCAAGGCTTTGATAATACTTATTAGATAAACACAAATGCTTAAGGTGGGGCAAGTCAATACTAAATGGTGGAGTAACTGAATTGAAAGAATATCCACCCAATATATGCAACTCTTCTAAATGCTCAAAAGCTGCTATTTCGCTGGGGAACTTGTGCAAATTGAACAAACGAAGCCTACGCAACTGGGTAAATTGTAATAATTCTCGCGGAAAATGCGAATTGTTTACTTCCAGCTCTTCTACTTCTGCTACTTTTACCTTTTCAAGCAAGCTTTTTACCTCTTTATAATAAACCCCTCCTCTGTTTGGGTGATAAATTTCCATAATTTTATTTGCTTTTTGTGTTTTTCAACTGATTAAATTTCAAAAAAATAACAAACTACCAAACAATGTGCAAAAACCTAAGTGCCGCGTAATACCCCTCCCACCTTTACTATAGCTTTATTAACAACATTACTTTGAAAAGTTACATTTAATCTAAGTTTTTGCACCAAAAAAACAACATTTTTCGTTACATCAATATAATATGTCAAAAAAAAGCTTTTTTTTAGTATAAAATATCACATACAGGACTTTTTCAACAAAATACATTCGACATTATCGTCCTAATCCACCATATTTGAAAAAAATAAAATAGTGTTAAATAAATAAAGGGAATAATTTCATGAAAAAACTTTTGTCATTCACCAAAAATAACCTGCTGTTTAAATCTAATGGAGATAAAAAGAAAACAAAAACAAAACCCCGTAAAAAGAAAACTGATTTTGAATTTCAATTTGCTATGGGTAAAGTAATAGAGGAGCCACTAAGCTTCTATGCCAATGATTTGGACAACTAGGTTAAAATAGAATTTAAAATATATTATATATTTGCATACACCTTGTCATTTGATTGACAAGGTTTTTTTGTGGCTATAAGTTAGTATTTATACCGGTTTTTTATGAATAAACACCTATTTTTCAAGCATTTAACAAATATTTTTTGGCTCTGTACATTATGTGTGGTATGTCAACATACGGGTTGGGGACAGTCGCATTATCGTATTATGCGTTACTTTGACAAAACCTACCAACAAAGCCTGGAATACCTTTGGCAACACCGGGCAACCCTCAAGAAACACTTGCCAAGCGACAGTGCCGAGGCGGCTTTTGTGCTGGCAATGGGCTTTCCGGAATTGCTCAGGTTTGAAGCCATGCAAAACAAGATGGAAACGTTATTTCTGGAACTTTTGTATGTAAAAAACGGCGCGGCTTACGCCAATTTTTCAGTGGGGCGTTTTCAAATGAAGCCATCTTTTGCCGAAACTCTTGAAAAATATGCTAAAACTTACATACCTAAAGCCATACCTCAGGTTTACCTTTACCAAGCTTCGAGTATTAAAGATGTTCGTCGTGAACGTGTGAAACGCCTCAATCAACTTTCGTGGCAACTGCGCTACCTTTATACATTATATCAAGCACTCAACTACCGCTATTCCCAGCAAAAGTTCTCTTCTAATGCTCATAAGCTACGTTTTTTTGCGGCAGCCTATAATTATGGTTTTTTAAGTAAGTCAAAAAAAATACAACAATGGACTCAGGTAAAAGCCTTTCCTCATGGAAGAAACCATATAGGCAAACAACACAACTATACCATCATTGCGCTTGATTTTTTTAAGTATGAAGCGCTCAAACTTACTAAACAATAAGGGCAATCTCCCCATTCTTGATCAACAGAGAAACCTGCCAAAGTTTCCACAAAACTGTCGAAAAACCTTGGCAGGCTTATATAAAAACGAGTGCTAAACCTAATACAACTCGTTTATTTTGTAGGCCCAATATCTACCTTTGCCTCAATCACTGTCTGAATATCCACTGCTACTTTAGACAAAAAATCAAGGTTGGTTTTTTGTTCCAGGTCATCTATCGAAACCCGGTATTTGCCCCAGTCATCTTCTATGCTTTGTGTATTGGGCATGTCCACAGCAATTATTCGAGTATCTTTGGTAATGCGGTTTACATCGTCTGAGCCATTAGGCAATATAATGATCACCTTCCAGGTATTAGACGGCACCACTACTCTACCCCCTGCTATAGTATTGGTAGTACCTCCATTGCTACCAGTACCACCCTGCCCATAAACCCCTGATATAATGTATACCTCGTTGCCTTGCGTGATGAGGTTACGTCCATACTCTTCCAAAAGTCGCCAGGTTTCACGGTTATTGTTGGGTGCCTGCGGCATCATGTTGGTCATTACAAAAGTAGCCGAGTTGTCGGATACGCTTCTGGTGCGGTCTGCCGAAGGGCAAATATGTCCCCGATCGAACCCTGAACCCCGATAATCGTTTTGGGTAACCCTGTACCATGCTTCAGGCACATCGGTATCTGGACGAAAATCGTCTTGACGATCAGCACTGCCACGCCACTCAGGGCTTAGGTGCCAGCTTACCCAGTTGGCTAGTCCCCGATCGCGGTTATAAGACAGCACAAACTGGTCTTTTTCTATCAGGTAGTTGGTGGGCGCATTGATGTCTTTTTTTGCCTTGCTAGGATTACCCAATGTAAGGTGCACACTGTTGGATTCTCCAACATTTGGTGTAGGTGTAGGTGGAGTAGGGTCATCGGGTTTTGCCGGAGCACAAGCATATAATAGTATGATCAACCCACTGAAAATGAGGCTGTTCTTAAATAAAGAGAAAGTTGACATATTTTAATGTAATGTTGAACCTGTATTAAAGTTCATGTGTGTACCAAATCCAGTAAATTTAGTATATAATTTCAGATTTGAATGTTACATTTTAACATTAATGCCAATATTAACAATCTCTTAATAGTGAAAGTGGGTTTGAGGAGTACCTAAGCGTTTATTACGCTATAAGCGCGCTTTTGTGACGTTTTTCCTTGTATTTTTTTTACCAACATTAGGTAATTAACTTATCTAAACCTTGGAAATGTTAAATTTTAACAATCTATGTTTTCACACCTTCCCTACTTCACCAAGGACTTTCTTATGTAAGTTTTAACCTAAAAAAGAAGCAGCTAATTGTTAATATATTACACGTTTATTTTGCATTTTTTTCAGTCGATATATACTACTTACTGGCTTTCAACAAGATAGCCTCAAACAAGGTCTGGTGGCAGGATGAACCTGGTTTAGCTTGTTTTGTAACAAAACACTTATAAAAACAAATTGAGTAAACATATTTAACAATTGTTTAATATTTATATCTCCAAAAGCCCAGCCTATAGCCGTAATTTTGCCCTTAGTACTGAGTATACATTACATTTTTTGTAAAAAATCAATTCCTGAAATGAAAAAAAATTACAAATTATCAATGTGGCTTTTGGCGGCTGTATTGATGCTTGCTACAAACGTAAGTTGGGCACAGGTAACTTTGCCCCATGAAGAGACATTTTCTTACACTACTGGAGCTAGCCTGAGTGCTCAGACCAATTGGACTGGTATAAACAGTGGTGATGAAATTACGGTAGGAAGCGGCAACCTATCAGTAAATGGACTGAAAACTTCTACTGGTGGTAAAATTTCGTTTGCTGCCAATGGTAAAGACCTTATACTACAAACCACTGAGAAAACAGCGGGTGTGGTATATTACTCTTTTATATTAAAAGTAACAGATGTTTCATCTGCCACCAAGTCAGTAGGGGGATACCTTGCTGGATTTGCATCAAACAATACTACTTATGGTGCTACCGTTTGGTTGAAAAAAGAAAATACCCAGTATAAAGTTGGTATCAACAGAAAAACAAGTGCTGGTGATACCCAATTTACCACCACCAACTACGATGTGGGCGACATATTATTTATTGTAGTTTCATACGACCTTGATGCTGATAAGGTTAATTTATGGGTTAACCCTAACTCTTCTGATTTTGCTGCAGGAACTGAACCTAATGTTACCTTAACAACATCAACAGGTGGTTCCCTCAGTGTAATCAATCGCTTCTTCTTTCGTCAAGACTCTGGTTCTGAAACACCTGCGGTAGAAATTGATGAGTTAAGAGTAGGTACCAACTGGGCAAGTGTTACTCCAGCAGGCACTCCAGCTACTACTCCAACCAACCACGTAACTGGGGTAGCTTCAAGCAATGTTACAGTAAAAGGAGCCACAATTAGCTGGACAGACGCTACCGGGGCTAACCTTCCAACTGGATATATTGTACAAGTAAAAACTTCAGGTTCAGGTGACTTTCCCTCATTCACTGATGGAGTAACAGTAAGTGATGATACTGACTTTTCAGATAATTCAGGAGTAGTTAGCGTAGGACAAGGTACCCAAACCATCGCCCTAAGTGGCTTGACGTTAGGCACCAATTATGAATATAGAGTAGTACCTTATGGTGGTGGTACAGGTGGACCTAAATATAAAACTGATGGTACCATCCCTGGAGGAAATTTTACTACTAAAACCAGCGTAGCGGTAGGTGTTGTCAAAGATTTTGAAGATGGTTCGTTGACGTCGGGCGATTGGAGCGTGGTAAGTACTGTAGGTACACAGGTATGGACAACCAGCTCAAGTGGAGCAGATGGTTCTACAAAGTCTGCCCAAATAAGTGGTTTTGATGGTGGTTCAAAAGATAACACCGATTGGTTGATCTCGCCTCCAATTAACTTTGATGCCACACTTAAAGAGCAGTTAAGCTTCTTTGCTCGACAAAAATTTGGCGCCACAGACGTAAACAACTACCTGAAGGTATATTATTCTACTGATTACTCAGGCGCTGGCGATCCTTCTGCTGCTACTTTGACCGAACTCAATGTAAACTTGCCTACTACGGCTGATGTATGGGCATCTACTGGTAATATTGACTTGTCTGCCATTAGTGGTACTGCTTATATTATTTTCAAATATAATAGTACTGACAATGCGGTACGTTGGAATGTAGACCAAATCAAAATTGAAATAGCCACGATACTTACTACTAGTGTAGAGTCTTTGACTGGCTTTGGAACCAATACTGGAACTGCTTCTTCGGCACAAACTTTCGATTTGACGGGTGCTACCTTGAACGGAGATGTAACCCTGACTGCACCTACTGGATATGAGGTATCGGTAGATAATGGGACAAGCTTTGGGAGCCCTAAAACTATAGCCAAGGCAGTCACTAATGGTAAAACTGTAACTGTTCAGGTAAGGTTGGCGGCTACTGCTGCCGAGGGGGTTGTTAACGGCAACTTGACTATTACCAGCACAGGGGCAACTGACAAAACAGTGGCTTTAACTGGACTTGTGGCGGGCGCCACTACCCCTATCCTTTCAAAAAACAGGGATTTTACAGAGTTTACCAATGAAGCTGGTACTGCTTCAGCCTCACAATATATCAATGTATCGGGCACCAGGCTCACGGCTGATATTATAGCAACTGCTCCTACTGGATTTGAAGTTTCATTAGATGATAATACTTTCGGCAACACCGTGACTTTGCTAAACACTACTGGTAAATTAGCTGATGTAAAAGTATATGTAAGGGTAGCTGCTGCTACTGCAGCTGGCACTCCAAGTGGCAATGTCACTTTTGCTTCTACCGGAGCCACTCAACTTGATGTAGCAGTGTCGGCTAAGGTAATCACTCCCGTGCCCGCAAAAACTATCAAAGAGCTACGCAATGCAGTAGACGCCAACGGCTTGCCTATTACTAAAGGAACGGTAAGAGTAAAGGGTGTGCTACACGGAGCCAATACACAAACTACTAATATTGCGTTTACGCTTATTGAGGGTAGCAACGCTGCCAAAGAAGGAATTGGTTTGTTTATCAATAGTAGCGACTTTAGTAAGCTAAACCTGGCAGATAGAAATGCCCTGGCAGAAGGCGATGAGCTGGAAATTGATGCTGAAGTAGGGCATTTCAATGGCTTGATGCAACTAACTAAAGTATCTAAAATCACTCAACTAGGGGGCAGCAAGGCATTACAAACCGCAGCAGTGGTTACTGCTTTGAGCGAAGACACCGAGTCGCGTTTGATTAAACTTGAAAATGTAGACATTAAAGATAAGGCAGACTGGAAAGGAAATGCTTCTTACAGTGGTTCGGGCTTTGATGTAACTATTATTGTAGGCGAAAACACCGAACTGGAACTACGCATAGATGGCGACACTGAGCTTGCCAAAAAAACTTATGATGAGGTATTTGAGAAGGGAACTACTTCGGGGATTACTATTGTGGGCATAGGTGGACAGTTTGACAGCTCTGACCCAAGAGATGGGGGGTATCAGATAGGTACTTGGAAAACTACCAATATTACGGTTGATCTTACCAAAGCCAAGCCTAACGCGCCTACTTTGAACGCTGCCACAGGTATTACTAACGGAGGTTTTACTGCCAGCTGGACTGCTGCTACTCAAGGGGCTACTGCTGACAGTTACTTACTGGATGTGTCTACTGATAGTAAATTTACTGCTTTGGTAGTAGGTTTCGCCAACTTGTCGGTAACAGGTACCTCGCAAGTGGTCACTGGCTTAAGTGCAGGCACCAAATATTATGTACGAGTAAAAGCAGTAAACGCCAATGGAGCCAGTCAACCGTCAAACGTAGGTATTGTAACTACTACTGGGGCTACTACAGGAGTAAATACTGCTACTGATGTTACGTTCAAGGCTTTCCCCAACCCTACTTCAAGTAGTTTGATCATAGAAAGTAATACGTATAAATTCTCAAAAATAGTGGTTACTACTTTTGATTCAAAAGTGATGATCAAGAAGAACCTGCAAGGTGCGCAAAAATCAAATATTGACTTGAGCAACCTTAATCAGGGTGTATACTTAGTACAAATCTTTGACAACCAAAACAACGTATTGAGCGTTCGTCGAATTGTTAAAAAATAAGTAAATGCCAAAACAGGGCAGCTCAGTACTGCCCTGTTATTTTCCTGCGATAAACATTGAACAAAATCACAATGAAAAAAGTCTCTATATTTTTAGTATTGATAGCTATGGTAGCAGTGTTTACCCAAAGCTGCAAAAAAAAGGACAACCCTGGTCCTACCATCGAAAACACTGAGCTACACAAAACCTGGAAGGTGAGTAATGCTCTGGAAGGTACTTTGGATGTAACGGCTCAATTTACACAATACCGTTTGACACTGGCCGATGATGGTACCACCAAAAGCTATACGCTAGTAGACAGAACAGGAACTTCTACTACAGGTACCTGGGCTTTGTCAACCGACAAAACCAGCTTGACCCTTACTCCGGCAAGTGGTACTGCACTTGTTTATAATAGTGTAGAGTTTAGCAATGCTGAACTAAAGTACCAAGGCAATGAAACCGGCAAAAGTGGCAATGTAAGCATTAGCTTTACCTTGGTGCCTGCCTAACCATCAGGTTTTTGATAAAAGTAAAAAGGCTACCCTTGGGCAGCCTTTTATTATTTGAGGGCAATATTTAATATGTATTTATAGTGATGTAAGTAGCAGCAAGTAATTAACTATAAGCTATAAGTAAGGGTAACTTGCTCATAATATGTCAGTTACATCTACTCATTACGTGTGTTTAATGCTGCCTTGGTACTTACTAACGAATCATCAACAATTCACGATACTTGGTCAATGGCCAATCTTCGTCATCTACAATGAGCTCAAGCTTGTCTACATGGTAGCGAATTTTGTCAAAAAAGCTTTTTACTTTCTCGTCGTATAACAAGGCTCTCTCTTCACTTTCTTTGTTATTTGCCTCTTTACGGGCTTCCGTCATTGCCTCTACATTTGTCTGTATTTGACTAATGTGGTGCGAAATGTCTTTAATTGTCTTAGTAATCGTTTCGGTACTTTCAGTCTCGATGCCTAGTTCCTTCAAACCTTTGATATTTTTAATCAAAGTGTTTTGGTATTTTACTGCCGTAGGTATCACATGATTGGTTGCCAGATCGCCCATCATACGCGACTCAATTTGCACATTAAGCATGTAGTTTTCAAGAAACATCTCATAACGAGCTTCTGACTCTCTTCGGTTCATTACCCCATGCTTTTCAAACATTGCCAATACATCTTCATCGATGTACGCTTTTAGCGAACGTGGAGTAGATTTTACATTGGGCAAGCCTCTTTTTTTAGCTTCTGTCACCCAATCATCAGAATAACCATCGCCTTCGAAAATTACGCTTTTTGATGACGCAATATAACGACGCAATACATTGATGATCGCCATTTCTTTTTTAGGCACTTTTTTCATCTCCTCATTTACTTCCTTGCGAAACTCAATCAATTGATCAGCTACAATTGTATTGAGGATAGTCATAGGCGAAGAGCAGTTTGCCGATGAACCCACTGCCCGGAACTCAAATTTATTGCCGGTAAAAGCAAAAGGAGAAGTACGATTACGGTCGGTATTGTCTAATAATACTGGTGGAATTTTATCAATGCCCAGCTTCATATACAGGTTTTCGCCTTTTTCTACTATTACCTCTGCGTTGTGCTCCAACTCTTCGAGAACTGATGCCAACTGACTTCCAATAAAGACCGACATAATAGCAGGTGGGGCTTCGTTGGCACCCAGGCGGTAGTCGTTACCCGCTGATGCAATGCTGGCGCGCAACAGCTTTGAGTTGGTATGTACTGCTTTGATGGTATTGATAAAGAAAGTCAAAAACTGTAGGTTTTCTTTGGGCTTGCTACTTGGTGCCAACAGGTTGATACCTGTGTCGGTAGACAAAGCCCAGTTGTTATGCTTTCCACTGCCATTCAAGTTGGCAAATGGTTTCTCGTGAAACAACACTTTGAACTTATGACGGGTAGATACTTTGCGCATTACATCCATCAACAAAAGGTTGTGGTCTACGGCAAGGTTCGCTTCTTCAAAAGTAGGGGCACACTCAAACTGAGCTGGGGCTACTTCATTGTGACGGGTACGTACAGGAATACCCAATTTGGTGGCTTCCAACTCAAAATCAGCCATAAATGCCCTTACTCTTGAAGGAATAGAACCAAAGTAGTGGTCGTCTAATTGCTGTCCTTTGGCGGGTTGGTGTCCAAATACAGTTCTGCCTGCCATCACCAAGTCAGGACGTGAGTTAAATAAGGCTCGGTCTATTAAGAAATACTCTTGTTCTACTCCTAAAGTAGCTTTTACTTCTTTTACATCACGGTCAAACAACTCGCATACGCCAGTTGCTGCTTTGTTGATCAAGTCAACCGATTTTAATAAAGGGGCTTTGTAGTCAAGGGCTTCGCCAGTGTATGATACAAAAATGGTAGGAATACAGAGAGTTTTGCTTGAGTTGCTGTCTATAATAAAAGCAGGAGAGTGAGGATCCCAGGCAGTGTAGCCACGAGCTTCGAAGGTGGTACGCAACCCTCCACTTGGAAACGAAGACGCATCGGGTTCTTGTTGGGCAAGGGCACTGCCTTTAAATTTTTCCATTACTTCGCTGTTACCAAACAATCCAACATCGCCTGAAAGATCGAAAAAGGCGTCATGTTTTTCAGCGGTTGTACCGGTTAAAGGCTGGAACCAGTGGGTGTAATGGGTTACTCCCTGAGCAATTGCCCAAGATTTCATTGCGGCAGCTACAGCATCAGCAACATCACCACTGATACGTTGTTTTTTACGAATTGTATCTGTCAATTTTTTAAACATGTCGGCGCTGATAGTAGCCTTCATTGTTTTTTCGTTGAACACATTTATACCATAATAGTCAGATACTTTGTTAGAAGGAGCTTCTACGCTAACTCTTGATCGGTTCTGTGCTTTTTCAACGGCTTGAAATCTTAAAATTGCCATAAAATATTTTTTTAGTGATTTTACTCTGAGTGAGTTAATATTTGATAGCAAAATTATGAAAAAAGTATGGTAATTAGCAAATCAAGGGTAAAATTAAAACCATTTTTGAGAAATAATATTAAAATAACACAAAGATGGCTTTACATTAACACTACCATCTACATCACTTAATATTTTTATATATAGACGTAAAACTTCATCTGACCAGGTTATTTTATAAATTAAATAGCTGTACTGTTGTCAAGCTTATGCCTGAAATATGGCAAATATGCAGGCTAAAAAAGTTTCTTTATTCAATAAATAATTTCTTTGAAAAGTGCAATCAATAAACTTTATCAGGTTTCCTTGTACAGCAAATATCCACATAAGAGTTACTTCTTAAAGGTAAATCTCAAAAGGCACAACAGAAGAGTTAAAATTAACTTTTTCAAGTAAAAATTTAACTTTTCAAGTACACCTTACTTGATTTTTTTTATTCTTACATCAGGCATAAATCTATTCAAAAATCACTGAATAGCCTATTTTTGTTTCTGTAAAAATATTTGCAGTATTTATAGTTATACATTGACTGTTAGTTATTTAGTCCGATAAAATTTAATTTTAGCTTAGGGTATTTGCAGCTGATTCTTTACTTAAAAAAAACACCCTAAGTAATTAATTTAACTCCTTAAATGTAAAAATGATCTTAAAATTATGCATTTTAATGGCAACACATTACCTTTGGGCGTATTTTCAGTTTATGCTTTGTAATACAGATATTTTATTGCATAAAATCACTTAATATTTAACTTATGAAAAAAGGTTTATTACTTATCGCATTTGTATGCCTAACTGCTAGCGTTGCATTTTCACAAGGTATCAGTGTTGGTTTACGTGGTGGCTTAACTTTAACTAGTGGCAACACTACTTTCCCTGCCAATGCTTCTCAAGGTCGCCCAATAGAGTTTAAAAATGAAAGCGATGGCTTAGGTGCAGGCTTTACCGTTGGTGGGGTGGCTCGTATTAACTTTGCAGGTTTGTTTTTACAGGGAGAACTTAACTATGCCCAGTTTAAGCTAAAACAAAAAAATAATCAAGCATACACAGTTACTGCTCCTGCAACTACTACCAACAATATCAAAAGTGAGTCTACTTTGAATGCTTTCAATATTCCTATTTTAGTAGGTACAAAACTAGGTCCTTTGAGAGCTTACATAGGCCCTTCTTTCTTGTTTGTAACCAGTGCTGAGCAAAAAACTACTGGTGATGTTACTTCAAAAGTGGGTGGTGTCACCGTTAATACTACTACCGTAGACAATACGCAAGACTTATTAACCTCTGATGCTGGCGATCTAGAAGTAAAGCCTTTGATCATTGCGGTAGAAGCAGGTGTTGGTATCAGTTTGCCTATGGGCTTAGAGGCTGACCTACGTTATGCTGTACCTGCCATTACTGGTGTTTATAAAAATAGTGATGTCAAAGGTTTCTTAGGTATCCTTTCTTTAAGCGTAGGTTATCGTTTAGTAAAGCTTGGCTTATAGTCAATAATAACCAACAAATTGTATCAATCAAAAAAAGCAAAAGACCTGGTCTTTTGCTTTTTTTGATTGCTCTCTCCTATTCAAACATGGGTGTGCTTACTTTCAACAATGAAACAGTGCTCACTTTTGGCTCATTCATCATACAGACTAAAGTACAGACAGTATTTAACCCAAACTACTGGCAATAGCTCATCCCAAATTCAGGCTTTGACAATTCTGACAATGTATTGGTAGTTACTCCCCCCTCATACATTTATATCATAATTATATATTTTAGCATTAAAGTACTCCCAAGTCTATTTAAGGCATTTTTTACTATATAGAAAGCACACACAGCAAAATTAACTTTTGCGCTTTTGATTAAAAAACTTATTATTTAACTTAAAAGTGTGAATTTCACTAATAATATTACATATAACAAAAACCAATAAAAAGTTATAATCACACTTTTACTCCCAAAAAGCAGTATCTACTTATCACAACAAAAAAAGCTTATTAGAGTATTAAGGTGGGTTTAAAACGTAATTGAGTATAATTAAATTATAATAAAGTACAAAAAAATAATCAAATACATATTTTCAGAAAGAATAATTGCTCTAAAATTATACACTTTAAGAATCACATATTACTTTTGTGTAACATTAAAGTAAAAACACTTTTTATAACACATATTTTAATCACGTTTAAAACATAATATAATTTATTTATGAGAAAAGGTTTATTAATTATCGCGTTAATCTGTATGACTGCTGGAGTTGTTTTTTCACAAAATAACAACGAAGGTAATGAAAAAGGCATCAGCATTGGATTGCGTGGTGGTATAACATTGACTGGAGGTAACACTACCTTTCCTGCTAACACTTCACAAGGCCGCCCTGTAGAGTTTAAAAATGACCAAGATGGCATGGGCTTAGGATATGTATTTGGGGGTACTGCTCGTATTAACTTTGGAGGCTTATTCTTACAAAGTGAACTTAACTACGGTCAGTTTAAACTAAAACAAAAAAATGCTCAAACTTTTTCAGCAGGTGGTGCTTCTGTTACAAATAACATCAACAGCGTATCTACAATGGACGCTTTTAACATTCCCATCTTACTTGGTACAAAGTTAGGTCCTTTGAGAGCTTATGTAGGTCCTTCTTTCATATTTGTAACCAGAGCTGAACAAAAAACTACTGGTACAGTTAATTCACAATTAGGTGGTGTTGATCTACCTTCTATTAGTAGTGAAGGTACACAAGATTTATTATCTTCTGATGCTGGAGACTTTGAGGTAAGACCCTTCATCATTGCAGTTGAAGCTGGTATTGGTATGACCCTACCAATGGGCTTAGAAGCTGACTTGCGTTATTCTGTTCCTGCCATTACTGGTGTTTACAAAAACAACGACGTAAAAGGTTTCTTAGGAATCCTTTCTTTGAGTGTAGGTTTCCGTTTGGCAAAACTCGGAATGTAGTCACAAGTGTATAGTCTTTTTTAAAAAAGACAACCAAAAAATATGTAAATAAAAAAGCAAAAGACCTGGTCTTTTGCTTTTTTTGCTTTAGTAAATGGCTTAGATCTACTCATACTCAACCACCTCGCCATCTGCCCAAAAACTCTCATCATCGCCGCAACTAATAGTGCTGGTTTCTTCAAACAAATCGTTTGATATGATCTCAAAACCCAAACGCCCAGTATAATTTTTTTTACACTGCGTATTATACTCAGGCTGGTAAAGATGAATCATCAGACATTTGGCATCAGCCACAATTTGCTTACTAATCCGCTCATAGGTCATGCCGTTGATATACCCTATAAATATCCCGGTAGTTTCAGTATTCAGATCGAAATCTCGCATATTGCGCTCAATACCATCCTGAATCTCTTGTTCATAAACACTCCCTATATACACAAGCTCATCTTCTTCGTCGAGAAGGGCATAAAAGTAGGCGTCTTCTTCATAGTCCATGTCGTCGTAATTGGTTTCTAACCAATTAATTACAATGCGTTCCATAATTATAATTTTTAGATGATTATCTCCCAATGATCGTGAATTTATTTCATATTTTATACAGGAAAAATAGAAATATTGTTGGGTAAATCAGATTTTGGGTAATAGTCTCGCAAAAGACGTTTTTCACTAAAAGTATTGGGTTAGTTCTGGGTAACATCACACCTATAGCCTTGAAGCAAACAAGCGCTCTAATTTATGAGTAAATAACCACCTTGTACCCTATCGCTTCATAAATCACTCTGAATTTGTTTAAACTTAACCAAGGGCATAGCCAAGCGCTTGTTTTAAGGATAAGATTTATGTGTTCTTTCTGGTGCAACAATGTTGGATAGGATGTCGCAAAATTTACTTAAACTTACTGTGAAATATACCAAACAAATGCACCTAGAAAATTTATTTATAAAAAATATTCATTATGCAGAGTACAAAGTTAACTCTTCATGCTTGTTATACGCATTCTGTTAATTTCATTTAATGAATTAACCCTGCTAATAATTATAGTAAATCTTAACCCATATTTATGCAAACTCAATCTAACAACAAAGAAAGAAATGCGGAAAATAGTCAGGACAGGTCTGTCGTACAAGCCAAGGCGCAACAAGACCTTGCTGCTCAAACCAAACAAGGACAACTCTCTGCTATACAAACAAAACATCAACCCGTACAACGCTCACAAGGTTATAAACCTCACCGGGCACACCAACAACCTATACAACGCAAAACTCGAAGTAAGGCAGAATCTATCTCTCAATCTATGGGGGAGCAATACGGAGCAGACACTTCAAAACTTCAATTTAATCATAACTCTTCGTTTCCAAAATCGGTAGGTGCCGAAGCCACCATACAGGGCAATAAGATAGATTTTGCCCCTGGCAAAGATACCGAAACGAACATTAAGCATGAAGTAGGACACGCCATAGACAATGCCAAAAACGGCACCCCAAAAGGCGATAGGGTTGTCAATGGGCAGGTAGTAGATACTACCCGCGAAGCTACTGCCGACAAAATGATGAACACTCCGCTGCAAAGGAAAGCAAGTGATGCTACATCAGGTTTGTCGCAACACAATGGTACTACCAACCAGATATTACAGCTCAAAACTGCTGATGGCTTATTTACAGGGTCAAACATCCCTCATAAAAAAATAAACGCTGACATACGTTTAGTGAAAGGTATCTTTAAAGGCTATGGCTACATGGTGCCATTACAAAGAGTAGCTAAAGATAAAGCCGAAGCAATAAAAGCTGCCGCACAGTTTGTAGGCACTACCAAGGTAAATGCGGGTGGTAGCTCTAATTTTATGTCTATGAAAAACGTGTGGAGGCTGGCAGGCGACAGTAAAAAAGGAATAGACAGAAATGGGGTAACTGAAAACAATGTAGGTGGAGGAGATCGCAATATTGTTAAAAAACAGTTTGAGCCTTATACGGTTTCGTTGCAAAGCAAATACCGCAGTATACAAGGAGTGCAAAGTTTGGTCATACGCTATAATTTTGCCCAAGAAAGCTATGGATATGTCACCGCGATTATAGATGAGGGGGTGTATAGCGAAATGGTGCCAGGAGGCATTACACGAGGCGGTGACCGCAGCCTCGACTATGGTGCTATGCGCAACTCCAGAGGACACAATGAAGATTCTCTTAGCAGAAATAATAGGGCTGATTATGGAAACAAAGGCATGGATGATGCGCATATTTACAATGCTTTTGACCAAAACCATGAGAAAACTGGTGGGCGAAACTTGATGGATATCATCAAGCAACACCCTAGCGATCAAGGTAAACATTCGTCTAAAGAAAAGCTGACCGAACACCGCGAACATTTTGATAGTATAGCCAAGCTTGCTGGTGAAGGTCCTCGTTTTCAGTGTGTGCGAAACAACGTAAAAAAACTTAGCAGTAACACCCGGTTTATCACTCCTCACGATGGCGGTTTTATTACCATTACCTTTGAAGATCTTGCAGCTCATTGGCGTGAACTAAAAAATGCTTACAATATTCCAGACAAGGATGTTATTGTGATGATGAAAATGTACTATGACAAGTACAAAAGCACAAGCCTTGATTTAGTCCCCAAAAAACAGAAGAAGTATAAAAGAAGCATCACATTTAGTCCAAACCAGGGAGGACACGACATCCTGCTAAGACCATAAGTTTACTCTTTTTAGAGGACAATTTAGACAACACAAAACTCTCTGCTTCCTTTATATGCTATCGGTAGTAGGGAGTTTTTATTTTATATCACCCCACCAGCCAAATAGTCGGTTTAGCTTATAAACCTATACTACGTCATTTTTTTTAACTTCTGCTGTAATAAACACTTGCCTTGAGACACTAAACAGTTAAACAACCGAAAGTTTATAGTGAGCAGCGACTTTTATACCTCCTCTATTTTACCTTTTGCCCCTATCATTATCAAAATATGCAGGGCATATACCAATACGCAAGAAGATTTTGAAGACTACTATCAGGAAGTATGTCTTCAGATTTGGCGAAGCCGTGACAACTTCCGGCAAGACGCCAAATGGTCTACTTGGATATACAGACTATCGCTGAATGTATGCTTGACTTTGCTTAAAAAGAAAAAGAACAGCCACCAGCAATTTGCTTCAGACTACTTGCCCACAGAGTTTACTGAGGAAAACCGTGCTTTTGAGCATGAGTCGCTTAACCAACTATATGATGCCATCAGGCAGCTTTCAGAGGTTGACCGGGCAGTGATTTTACTTTACCTGGAAGAAAAATCGTACAAAGAAATTGCTGAAATTATAGGCTCCAATGCCAACAGCATTGGGGTGCGCATTAAACGGATCAAAGAACGATTAAAAAAAATATTAGATGGCAAAATCAATTGAATCAATCTGGAAAGAGGGTTTTCTGGACGATCAGGCATTGGTCGCTCCAAGGGTGAATGACTTGTACAATAAAAAATCGCAACACATAGTAACTAAGTTTCGCCGGGCATTTAAACTCAACCTTTTGTTCATTATGGGCTCGTCGGTAGTAGCCTTTGTAGGCTATGCCATATCGGGAGCTTTTTATGTCGGGTTATCGGCTTTTTTGCTGCTAAACTGGTTAGTAATTACAAGTTATCGAGAGGCCAAAAAGCTCCAGCAAATTGATCAGGGCACAAGCAGTTACGAATACCTCAAAACGTTTGACCAGCAGCTTAAGCAGGTCATCGCGTCTTATACCCGAATGTATCGTTTTATTTACCCTGTATTTTTTCTGTTAATGGTTGCCGGAACCTGGTTTTCCAGTTTTAGTGCAAGAGAACTGGAGAGGCTTACTGCCAAATTTCCTGCCCTATTTTATAGCATCAATGGTGTGCCTATATACCCACTCACCTTCGTTATAATTGTTACATTGGTACTTACTTATTTTGGCAAGCGAATTTATATGTTTGATGTAAAACTAATGTATGGGCGGGTTTTGTGTAAGTTGGAAAAGCTCCTTCAAGATATGGAAGAGTTGAGACAATAGTATTATTTTTTGTAACAAAAAAAGCAGTTTTTTAGCAGTAAGCAAAAATATTTTTCTTTTTTGCTCACTGCTATTCATTTGTTAGTTATAGTGTTTGCACAAATTTCAAGGCTTTGTCTATTTCAGTATACATTACCTTATCATCTTCTACAAATGGCACTTCTGCTCTAAAATCATCCATCAATTTTTCCAATTTTTTGGAGGTACGCATTGGACGACGAAACTCTATTGCCTGGGCAGCAGTCATAAGCTCTATGGCAAGTACTCGTTCTACATTTTGTACTACCTTTAGGGCTTTGGTAGCCGCGTTAGCCCCCATACTTACGTGGTCTTCTTGCCCGTTTGACGACACAATAGAGTCGATAGAAGCTGGCGTACACAGCTGCTTATTTTGACTTACAATAGAAGCGGCAGTATATTGAGGAATCATAAAACCAGAGTTAAGTCCTTGGCTGGCAATCAGAAAGGCAGGCAAATCGCGTTTGCCTGAAATAAGCGTATAAGTACGGCGTTCCGAAATATTGGCAAGCTCAGCCACAGCAATGCTCAAAAAATCAAGTGCCAAGGCAAGCGGCTGTCCATGAAAGTTACCTCCTGATAAAATTTTATCTTCGTCAGGGAAAATATTTGGGTTATCAGTCACCGAATTGATTTCACGCAAAATCACCTCACGACAATAATTAAGTGCATCATAAGTAGCGCCGTGTACTTGAGGCACACACCTAAACGAGTAAGGGTCTTGGATATAAGGCTTTTTCTGCTGAGCAATTTCGCTGCCTTCTAACAACTCTCTGATATTTTTGGCTACCTGTATTTGCCCAGGGTGAGGACGTGCCTGATGAATAAGGTCATTGTAAGGAGAAAGCAAACAATCGTACCCATCAAACGACAAGGCTGTAATTACTTCAGAAGCTTTCAGTAATTGGTCTATACGCAGCAAACAAATCGTACCAAACGCACTCATAAACTGAGTACCATTCAGCAGAGCCAGCCCCTCTTTTGACTGCAGTTCTATGGGCTCCCAACCAAAATGAGCCAATATTTGGGCAGCAGGTTGTACTTTGCCCTCAAAGTATGCCTCACCCAAACCCAACAAAGGCAAGGCTATATGCGCCAAAGGAGCCAAGTCGCCAGAAGCCCCCAAAGAGCCCAGCTGATAAACTACTGGAATAACATCGTGGTTATAGAAATCAATCAAGCGTTGTATGGTTTCCAGCGCTATGCCAGAGTGCCCATAAGACAAAGACTGTACTTTGAGTAAAAGCATCGTTTTTACTACATCCTGAGGAACCTCATCGCCTGTACCACAAGCGTGCGATTTCACGAGGTTTGCCTGCAACTGAGCAAGGTCTTTTTTGTCTATTTCCTGGTCACACAAAGAACCAAATCCTGTGTTGATGCCATAAATAGGGGTATCTTCCTTGGCAAGCTTATTATCTAAGTAGCTTCTACATTGCACAACTCGTTCACGGGCGTTGTCAGAAAGGGCAATTTGTTGATTCAAAACCTGTTTTACCTGGTCTAGCGAAAGCCATTCGCTGGAAATATAATGCGTGCTTTTATCCATTTAAATCGTGTGTTATGTGTATTTTCCGATAGTTTATATATCAATTCCTGTCCGTCTCACATGTCAATTGAGTAATTTATGCAATGGGTAGGGTGCTCACAATGAAGTTGTTACATTGCTTTAAACAGTAATGTAGCTCCATTATAGCGACTCAAAAATAGTGAAAAATGAAGTAAAAAAACGGCTCGTTTAAATTTAGTTTTCCAACAAAACAAAGGACATATCAAAGCAAAAAAACTGATGTTGGATCAGTTTTTTTGCTTCATCAAGCCCAGCTATGCTCAATGAGGCTTCGGTGGTCATCCCTTATATTGCTTATTTCTTAGGCAAACCGGGTATAAACGCAGGTGTTTTTCTAATGTATTCGGCATATTGAGGTTTGGTTTTTTTAAGTTTGGTTTCCAACAAAGCTACTCCTGATACTTTGAGTAAAAACAAGGTCATGATCAATGGGCAAAAAATAAAATATAGCCCTTGCCATTGGCTTAAGCCAAACATAAAGAAGCCCCACCACACCATCGCATCACCAAAATAGTTGGGGTGTCGGGTATAGTGCCACAAACCTTTGTCCATAACTTTGCCGTAGTTGGCAGGATTTTGCTTAAATCTGCGCAATTGTGCATCGCCTACTGCCTCAAAAAACAAGCCTATGCTCCAAAACAAAATCCCAAGATAATCGAGCAATAATAAACTTCCAGAAACGGACAGTGCAGGTAAGTATACTGCCGAAATCATCCAGAGAAGGAAGCCTTGCAACACAAATACCCGGAAGTACGAAATCCACCAAAAATGTTTCCCGTTCTGTTTACGCATAGCCACATAACGATAATCTTCGCCTTTGCCCAAGTTACGAATGGCCAGGTATATAGTAAGCCGCAAACCCCAGACAGTAACCATCATAAGCAATACCCAGTTGCGCGTACTTAAGAGCTCAAAACCAACTTGGGAACCGTATAGCCAGGCAATGATAAAAAAACCTAACCCCCAAAATACATCAATGATAGAAGCATCTTTAATTGTGAGACTCACCAACCACAAAACTGTTAAGCTCAATAGAATAACTCCCAAGCCAACGGCATAAGTAGTAGCAGCAGCATGTGTAAATAAAAAGGTAGAAATAGCTGTTACCAGTGTTAAGAGGATTACATAAAATATTTTTTTTCGTTTCATGATATAATGCGTGGTTGTAGTATATTAAGTAGCAGCAAGTATTGGATACCAATGCATATTGGTGCAATAAGCTATAAGTAGAGCTGACGCATAGTAAACCAATTATACTTGCTTGTTAGATATAGTACTTAGTTAATTCAAGTTGTTAGTTACCCACTGTAAGCTATAAGTAAATACAAAAGAATGGGCAAGGTTTGGTGTCCCAAAACAGCTTGCTTGCCACTTGTTATATTGCTATATATGAGCAGGTAATTGGGCAAATTAACGCAAATCATGTGGTAAACTCAAGAAGAGATAAGTGATAAACTAAACGAAGGGTGGCTCGCCGTTAGGCCAAAAGCATTGTAAATAAGGTCAAGTAACAGCATCCCACAAAACATCAAACCCTGCCTGGATAATGGCTTCATCTAATGTAAGCATGTTTTTGTAATGATAATCTACCAATTTATCAATGATGCCATCTAAAGCAGCAATAAGTACCATATCGGGAGTTTCGGCTTTTATAATCATTTGCTCTTTGCCAAACTCCATCAACTGCCGGGCAGCAGTCTCAAGGGCTCTTTTTGTTTCAGGAGTTGCTTTGTCAAAGTAAGGAGAGACAATAAACATTTTAAAAAAAATATCTTCTTTATGATGCTTAAGCTTATAATCAATGGCTTGCTCAAACAGGTTCCAGAGCAACTTACGAAAAGGCTGGACGGGCTCAAAGAGCAGGTGAAGCTCTTCAGTCATTTGTTGTGCTATGTAGGTAAAGGTAGATACAATGAGGGTTTCTTTGTTTTTGTAGTAAGTATACAAAGTAGAGGGTACTACCTCGGCACGTTTTGCTACCGAAGCCATTTTTACTCCTGCAATGCCTTGTTCAGATACAATATCTATAGTTACTTGTCTTATTCGTGCCTGTTTTTCCTGATCTTTTAGTTTCATTATTTTTACATTTATGAAGGGAAGGATAACCCAAATAAACAAAATATAATAACGTTTGTTATCACCACAAGTTCATTTTACATAGCACAGCACAAGCCACCAAGTCCTACTTTAGCATTTAATATGGGGGAGTTCGCTCGATCTCAAGAAGCCTACCCCTCCCCTTCGTCTATTCTTTGTCTATCTTTGCCTTCAGCACACCTATATTTGGCTCATCATAATTGATCCAGTAACGTTTTTTAAACATCTTGGTAGTACGCTTTTCAACCCAATCTTTTTTAGGCATTTTAAATTTACGCCCATACAGTATATTATCAATCATCTGATAAATAGGATACATTTGATACCCTAACCCTCGATTGGTCAAAATTACAATAAAACTTTTGTCTTTGGTATCGTGTTGCAGGTAGCTTCTAAACCCTCGATAAAGCCCATGGTGAAAAACTACATGCGGTTTTTTTCTATATATCTTAAAACCATAACCATAGCCGTACTTTCTTTTGTTAGTAACAGCTGCCATTGTAAATGCTTTTCTTTGGGTAAGGTCACTCACTAAAGTTCTTTTATGCAATGCTTCATCCCATTTGGCAAGATCTTCTACTGTAGTACACACACTTTTTTCGCCCACTATGCCATCATAAGGATGATAGTCAAGCAATTGCCAACCATATTTTTGGTCAATATAATACCCATAAGCTCTTTGTTTCTTTTTGCTCACAATCACCTCTTGGGTTTGCAAAATACTTTTTACAATACGAGTATCTGCGTTTTTCTGAATAGTATCTCTTTTTACTACTAAAGTATCGTAGGTTTTGGTATTGTACACATTGGTATGGTTACGTTTGGGGTGATAAATATAGGTGTGGTTCATTTTCAAAGGCTTGAAAATGTTTTCATACAAAAACTTGTCAAAAGGCACTTTGCTTACCTTTTCTACAATGCTTGCCAGCAAAATATACCCTGTATTGCAGTAGCTGGCTTTTTTGCCAGGTTTAAATTTCACCTTGGGACGTACTGCACTCAAATAAGCTATGATATCATCATTACTAATGAGTTTGGTACTACCAAACATTCGGGTCACCCCCCTTAATTCTCCAAAAGAGTCGGGTAGACCTGAGTTATGATGCAATAAGTTCTCTATAGTCACGCTTTTGTAGGGCAATGCTGGAATGTAATGGTGCACCAAATCAGAAAAATCAAGTAAACCCCTTTCCTTTAAAATCATAATAGCCATGGCTGTAAACTGCTTGGATACTGAGGCAACCCGCATGGATGTAGTCAGTTTTAAGGTATCTCTTTTATCTAAATTGCTCCAACCCAGGGCTTTCTTATAAATTACCTTGCCCTTATCCTTGACCAACACCGCACCATTAAACTGATTATTGGCATAAAGCAAGTTCATGACTGAGTCTATCACTTCTGCCTTAGAGTTTTGCTGGGCTTGCGCCAAGTGAGTAAATAATAGACTCAATATAACAACGCAAGTTTTTTTGAGCGAAGCTAAAAATTGGGGTGTAGGGTAAGCATATTTTTTCATAAATATAATGGGGGTTGAAAATAGCGTATAACAAAACAAAAATGTTACTGCATACACAACGGTTAATCATCAAGAACAAATACAACGAAACATCTCTAATATAACGAAAAACACCCTATAAGCCAAAGAACAATTGGTGTTTTAACGAAAGATTAGCAAAGTTATCAAGCAGTTGCATCAGTCCGTTTAGGATTCAATGCTACAAGTCAATTTTTAGTAAAAAATAACTTATCAAAAGCTAAATTAGTATTTTTATACTAATTTATTTTGTTGCTTCCCCATAGTATTATAATTTGCGTGAATATAGCTTTTACAAGAGATTGTTTTGTAATTAACCTATAGCTCATAAAAAACAATCACCTCAAATAACACAATCAGAAAAACACAAAATGAAGTTTCAAGACAAAGTAGTAATCATTACTGGAGCAGGGTCAGGCATTGGTCGGGCTACTTCTCTGCTCTACGCTCAAGGTGGGGCGCAAGTCATCGTATCAGATATTGCCCCTAAAGGAGGAGAAGAAACGGTGAGACTTATCACCGAAGCAGGAGGAAAAGCAAGCTTTATAACGGCCAATGTTGCCAAACTCGACGAAGTAGAAAATCTAATCAATGAAACTGTTGCTCAATTTGGCAAAATAGACATTGCCGTTAATAACGCTGGAATTGGAGATTTCAACCAAAAAAAAACCGCTGAGCACCCAGTAGATAGTTGGGACAAGGTAATTGCGGTAAACCAAACTGGGGTGTTTTATTGCATGAAAATGGAGCTTCAACAAATGATGAAACAAGGCAGTGGCAATATAGTCAATGTATCGTCAGTAGCAGGTTTGCGTGGTTTACCCAATAACCTGGCATATGTGGCAAGCAAACACGCTGTAGTAGGCATGACCAAAACTGCAGCCATGGAATATGCTAAACACAATATCAGGGTAAATGCAGTGTGCCCGGTATTTACACTTACTAATTTATTTCAGCCTCAGTTTTTTGGCGATAAAGCAGAAAAACTCAAGGCAAATATTCCGATGAAACGCTACGGCAAAGTAGAAGAGATAGCCGAAGCAATCACTTGGCTGAGTGCCAGAAACTCAAGCTTTGTAACAGGGCATATAATGCCAGTAGACGGTGGCACAACTGCCTGATAGTTGCTATCACCTTAGCTATTTTAAGCATTATTCAATACATTTAATCAATAGATGTAACGAGGGTTATACCTATTTGTAGCTTATCACTCATTGCATCGACATCTAAGACTTGTTACTTTTAACCACGTTTTTTGTAAGTTACTGAAAATCAACATTATACATAAGTATAGTTACCTGTGAACCGAATCTACAGCAGTTTGCTGTGATGAGCTCAACGCAGTTAAACAGGGGTCTAGCTTGCGACATATCGCTTAAAGCTTGCCCCTGTCGGGGCTTCTATCTACCGATTTTATAAACCGATAAAAATCAGTACTCTATAAAATCGGTAATAGGCTTGCAAACCAGCCTCAAGCTATTGGCTAATAGCACCGATATGCATCGGCACCTAAGGACTTGAGGCTGTAGAAGCTACTTACTTACTACCAAAAACATCAATCATGAGCCAAAACAATCTATTCAAAGATCAATTATCGCTCCCGGTAATTGCTGCCCCTATGTTTTTAATTTCAGGTACCCAATTAGTCACTGCCTGCTGCAAAAACGGCATCATAGGCACTTTTCCTGCCTTAAACCAACGCAGTACTGAGGGTTTTGACCAATGGCTAACCGAGATAGAAAATGAATTGGAGCAAGCCAAACAAGATGGGCAAACAGTCGCTCCTTATGGGGTAAACCTTATTGTACACCATACCAACCCTCGCCTTAAGGCAGATTTAGAAGTTTGTGTCAAGCACAAAGTACCTATTATCATTACCTCGTTGGGGGCAGTAGCAGAGGTGGTCGAAGCGGTACACAGTTATGGTGGTTTGGTATTTCATGACATTACCAACCGACGCCACGCTGAAAAGGCTATAGAAGCTGGAGTAGATGGGCTTATTTTAGTGAGCGCGGGGGCGGGTGGACACGCAGGTACTGTAAACCCTATGGCATTGGTGGCTGAAATTAAAAGCTTTTTTGACAAAACTATCATTCTGTCGGGGTGCATAAGCAACGGGCGCGATATAGCCACTGCCCTGCAAATGGGTGCCGACTTTGCCTACATGGGTACGCGGTTTATCAATGTGAGCGAAAGCAAAGCAGACAAAGCTTATCAAGATATGATTATCCAGAGCAACACTGCCGATATTGTATATACTGCAGCTATTTCAGGGGTGCCAGCCAATTTCTTACGCCTAAGCCTTGAGGCGATGGGCATTACCAAAGAAATGTGGCATCATCAGAAAAAAATCAACTTTGGAGAGGAACTGGATGCTGCACAGGCCGAAGCCAAGGCTTGGAAAACAATTTGGTCAGCGGGGCAAGGTGTGGCGTCTGTTCAAGATGTGGTACCAGTAAAAACATTGGTACAAAGGCTCAAAAAAGAAATGAGAGAAGCGATCATGGAGCAACAACAATGGTTATAATTACGAATGGTTCAATTACAAATTAGAATTTAGGAGTGCACGAAGTCCCGTAGTTGCTTGATAATAAGCATTTTATAAGGTTAAAACGAGTGCAAATAAGGTTCTAGCAACTAGGTGCAAGGTACTAGGCACACCTTGTTCCATAGGTAGTTATCAAGTTTGTAAAGTTTTTATTTTCAGTTGTTTACAAACTTGATAGTTAGAAACCCTGTTCCTGACATACAGATAGTTAACTACTTGTTAAGTACATAAATGTAGGGGTAAATCTTTGTGGTAGACCTTTCAAAGAGCAAACATAAATACATAAAACGCCTTTTAAAGGAATAAATGCCCTTGTCAGGGCTACTGACCATGGCCCCCAACTAAGCTTGCAAATATGATAAACATTGCAAAGGTTATTACGCAGAATGAAACTGAAAAAATGACGATAAAAAAGAACTTATGAATTTTGACTATACCGAAAAAATGAAATCCCTTCAGGAAAAGCTCACTCACTTTATGAAGGAACACGTCTATCCAATAGAAAATGATTATTTCCACTGGACACACTCTCCCGAAAACTTTTGGAAAGTGTGGCCAGGGTTAGAAGACTTAAAAGCCAAAGCCCATGAAAAGGGTCTTTGGAATTTGTTTTTACCTGCCAACTATGGCGAAGTAAGCCCTGGGCTGTCTAATTTAGAGTATGCTCCACTTGCCGAGATTATGGGTAAGGTGATTTGGTCATCTGAAATTTTCAACTGTAGTGCCCCTGATACAGGCAACATGGAAGTATTGGCAAAGTATGGCAATCATGAACAACAGGAACGTTGGCTCAAGCCACTGCTGGCGGGTAAAATACGCTCAGCCTTTTTGATGACTGAGCCAGAAGTGGCTTCTTCAGACGCTACTAATATTCAATGTTCTATCAAAGCCGAAGGAGATGAGTACGTCATCAATGGGCGTAAATGGTGGTCTTCGGGCGCAATGGACCCTCGTTGTGAGATTTTTATTGTGATGGGTAAAACCGACCCAGAAGCAGCCCGCCACAGTCAGCAAAGTATGATTTTAGTACCTAAAAATACACCTGGCGTTACTGTAGTACGCCCATTGTCTGTATTTGGCGAGTATGATTCACCCGCTGGACACGCTGAGGTATTGCTCGAAAACGTAAGGGTGCCTAAAAGTCATTTGATTTTGGGCGAAGGACGCGGCTTTGAAATAGCCCAGGGGCGTTTGGGTCCAGGGCGTATTCATCACTGTATGCGCTTGATTGGTATGGCACAGCGTGCACTAGAGCTCATGAGCCAACGTGTGGCAACACGCGAAGCATTTGGTCGTCCGATTGCCGCGTTTAGCAGCATCCGGCAAGATGTTTCAAAATCTTTATGCGAAATACAGCAAGCCCGTTTACTTACGCTTCAGGCTGCCGACATGATGGACAAGGCAGGTACTAAAGGGGCTAAAGAGTTGATTTCTATGATTAAGATTGTAGCGCCTCGTATGACACAGACTGTGGTAGACCGAGCCATGCAATCGTTTGGAGGCATGGGTTTGAGCGCAGATACTCCTCTTGCCGGATTTTTTGGTGCAGCCAGGGTCATTCGCCTTGCCGATGGTCCCGATGAGGTACACATGCACCAACTGGGTAAAAATACCATTATGAAATATGCCACCGAAGCAACAAAATAAGCTATATTGTTGTAAATTACTGGCAGGTTTTCCTAAAAAACGCAAAACCTTGTGAGGTTTTGCGTTTTTTGTTTTTCAAATGCATTCACAACAATGAAGAATATATTGTTTATATGTGGGATGTTTTTGTGCATGACTTGCAAAAAAAAACATCAAAACGTAAGAGTTATTCCTGTCAAAGAAAGTTGGATAAAAGGTGAGCTATATAAAAACACGTTACCTACAGGTGCCAAAACAACTCCTGTGCTCAAAAAAACAGTGCTCATTACTTTGTCAGGTTTTGAGGGTGGTCATTTGCCTAAAGCATCGTTGCTGGCGCTGGCAGGCAAAGGTTACGACGTGTTTTCTCTTGCCTATGTCGCGCCTCCTTCTGTGCTTCCTGATAAAATATCTAAAATACCTATAGAGTACCTGGCCAAAGCAGTAAACTGGCTTAAAACAAATACCGCTTACAAAGACCATTCGATAGTATTGTTGGGAGTTTCTAAAGGGGCAGAACTAGCTTTATTGTATGGCAGTTATTATCAAAACATTGATGGCATTATTGCCTATTCGCCTTCTTGTTTGTTGTTACCAGGCATTACCTCTTCCAGTGACCCCCAACCTACCCAGGCACCATGGAGCTACCAATACAAACCCCTGCCATTTGCTCCAGTAAAAAAGCTAGATAAAAGTGCTAAAATTGTCACTTATCAAAAATATATTGAGCCATTACTGAAAAATGTAGAGGTACTAAAAAACGCCATGATTAAGGTAGAAAACATTCGTTGCCCATTGCTATTGCTCACTGGCACGGATGACAAAATGTGGGGATCGGAAAAAATGGCGCGCTTAATTTTATATAAATTAGAGGCCAACTTTAAACCCAAGCAAGCCAAAAGTGTAGCATACGAGCAAGCAGGGCATCTTTTTTTTTGGTTTGGAGACTCCCCACCTTCCACCCACTCAAACAGTTGGCGTAAATCTATTTTAAACACACAGTACCAATTTTTATTGGGGGGCACTTCTGACGGAAACCAACAAGCGATGCAAAAATCTCAACAAGAAGTGCTGAACTTTTTGCATACGCTTGACAGTAGACCAATTAAAACTCTAAGTCAATAACAGTTACATTATCTAAATATCTTGATGGCTGGTGGGTCATCATTACTTTTTGTTCGGCAGTCATGCCTATAGTTTCACCATCTTTCAATTCAGGGCTATGCGCCAGCAAATAGTGAGAAATATTATACAAAAAACCGTAAATATTGGTCAGGGTTTGCGCTGAGTAACTAACTTCTAACTCCATTTTGCCAAACTCGCTCAAACCATAAGTATATCCCGATATTTTGCCTTCGTCTTCGGCGTACAAACCAAAGTAAACCCACAACGAAATAGGTAAAGCATTGGTCTTTATTAGTTCACTTTCTTCCAAGTACCGTTCAGTTGACATCACCAGGTTTTGAGTGCCCATATATACCCCTAAAGCAGGCGAAAGTTTAAGCAACGATGCATTTACTTTGGTAAGCAAGTTGTACTTGGTCACACTATCTTCATCTGACATTACACTGACAACAATGTGTGCCTGATGTGGCTTGAGAGTTTCAGCAGCTTCAGACCAGTAATAGGCTAGTTTACACACTTGCTCCAGGTCTACCCAAGGCACAGGTTTATCTATAAACATTAAAGCTACTATTTGATTACCTACTTGTAATACTGTAGCATTATTTTCACTGCTATTCAAGTCTGACAAGTCTAACGAGATGCCCCAATCTTCTTCAAATACTTCAATAAACTTTTCTGGTTTGGGAAAAATGGCACTTTCCAAGGCTATCATCCCCAATACTGTTTTTGATTCTTGTGATTCCTCCATTACGATAAATATTCTCTGCTTTGCTTAATTTTACAATGAAGATAACTGCTTACCCATCCAATACTGAAAGGCTACAGTAGACTTTTGATTTTTCTTTTCTTTATTCCACTTTCTCACCTCTTTGGTAATTACTTTTTGATGAATAAAATAGCAATATGGAGTGATATGACGAGAACGCCCCAAGCGATAAAATAAAGGTGCGTACATATCGCCCCATACCGATGGATAAGGTGTTTTTCTGTTGACACTCCCTAAAGTTTTAAAGAAGAACTTGGTTTTATTCACAAACTCATCCATATTACTTTCGTTCCGCTTACGGCTAAGGTCTACTTGTGCCAAGCGGTGCTTGGTCATTAAAAAAGGATCAGAAGAAGGGATTGATCCTCCTTCGTTGTTCATAATTATTTTTAACAAGCCTTTTAACTCTACCAGGGCTTTTACCGAACGCGGAGAACCGGGCTCTAACAATAAAAAGAAATAATAAGACATTGCCGCTTTTATTCTACTGCCTTTTATTTCGTTAAGGGCTGCCAATAATAAGTGGCTACTCGCATGCATTGGTTTGATAAAGGCTGATTTTTGGGCATACTTTAAAGCCTTGTCATAGTTTTTAAGCGTATAATGATTAATGCCCAGGTTATATTGAATAAGGTAATGATGCGTATATTTTTGGGCAGCTTTTTCAAAAACTTCGTTGGCTTCAGGCAACTTACCCATATCTGTCAGGCAACTTCCTGTAAGCAGGTACGCAGCTAAAAGGTATCTCTTATTTTTTTCAATTACCTTTTGGCTGAACTTAAGGGCTTTTTCATACTCTTTGTTAGAGTAGTAACTGTTGGCAAGTTCATAGGTGGCAATCGTGTGCTGACTATCAATTTTTAAAGCTTGTTGAAATATAGCAATTGCTTCGTTGAAGTTTCCTTTGCTGTTCTCTACCCTCCCCTGCTTTAGCAGGTCATTTATCTTGTCTGTTTGAGCATAAGCACTGGAACATATAAGCACAACCCAAAGGCTAAAAAATATAGATTTATTCAAAGTCATTTGTTTGTAATGAGTTGGTCATCTCACCCGTAATCAAGGTAAAATGAGTTTTTATATATAAAAAAGATGATCAATTAAATTCTAAAGTATTTATGCACTGGAAGATATAACAAACTACCTCCCTACTCTAAAGCGGTATAGGTCAGGTTTGTACTTACGCGAGCGGGTAAGTTCGTATTCATAAATGAGCTGCCCAAAGTTTACCATAAATGGCATTCCTGTTTCTTTGTACTGATATTTACTATCATTAAGCACTTGATTGTTGTTTACATAGATTACCACTGAAAGCATAAACTCTATATTATTCTTAAAATCCACAACATACGCATTGTCTACTAAAAAACCATAGGAAAGTCCCACCTTATTGAAGATACGTATATGAGCAGGTATTTTTGATTTATAGTCCTTTTTTTTAAACAAATCGCCGTACATCAAAAACTTCATAAAACCATCTGTATGCTCAGGCTTGTTGTATACAGGGTAAGTACTTTCACGTGGGAGCATTGCCATACATTTATACAAAAACTGATAATCAGCCTCGGTCAAATCAAACCGTTGTTGAGGGCTCACTGATGCAGGAAACATGACCGCTTTTAACATTTGGTGCATGGTTTCAAGTGAAAAATAGTTTTTTGTCGAAAAGTTAAAGGGCTTATTCACTTTTTCACCTTCTTTGTTGATGTGAGCAATTCCTTTAAACGGCTGTTTTACTTTCGGTAGATATTCTATGTCGTTATAAGCTTCTTTTTGCTCATAAATCACTTTTCCTTTTTTATAAAACTTAAAAGGGTTTGTGTAGCGATTCGATACTTCGTCAAAGTCTGAGTTAGCCAGTCGGTGTTGTACCATTATATCATAATAACCTTTTTGCCAAAGAGATTCATTGATGTACTTTTGCCCCAAAAACTCATACAAACGATTAAACGCTTTATTATCACTTACGACAAACGCTCTTTTAATCATTTGGGCAAGAAAAGGTTTGCCATGAACAGTAGTGGTATCTTTTTTCAAAGGTGTTTGGGGTGCACGTACAGAATCAACCTCAAATACTGTATATTTGTTTAAGCCTTTTATTTTTAACTTATTTAGCTTTTCTAATGTAAGGCAAGCCACTGGAAGCTTGACCAGGCTTGCCGGATAAAAATAGCGATTTTTATCTACGTTATATTGGTAGGTTTTAAAGCTGGGGGTGTTGTTTGTATCACGGTTTATCTGGGTATACATTACCTGTAATTCATACACTTTGGAATTTTGCAATACTTGCCTAAAAGCATCTGACTGGCTTTTCATCAAGCTATCAATCAGGTTACTCTTCACACTCTTGTTGCTTTGTGCACTACAGCCTACACAGCATAATAACACAATACCCTGCACAAATAGGATCAATATCTTCATTTGGTTAGTTGTATTCTAAGTTTTATCAAATACAAAAGTAATGGTTTATATTTTTGCAGCAAGGCATCTACCTACAGATAATCGTACAAATATTTTTTTAATAAAACATCGGTTACATTTTATAGCATTCTCTCATGTATAGGTAAAATACCCATCTACATAGTAATTATTATTAAAATATCAATACGTATTATCAAATTATTCCTATCAAACAACTGTTAAATGGAATATAATTTGTTTAACTCCGTTTTGTTTTAACTAAAAGTAATTGCTTTCCGTAAAGCAGTACTAATTCAACATCACATAGAAAATAATGGGATCAACCTATATTACATTTTTATAACTCCTGACTTCAGATATTAGAAATACGTTCCTGACAAAGTATATTATTTTACATAAAACTAACACAGCTTATTAATTAATATATTGTATGAATTTCTGCACATCTATCAAAGTAAAAAATAACTTTACTGCACTTAATGCAGCCACTTGTGTAAAAAAACACCACACAAAAACGTTTTTTTGGCAATATTACATGCGGCAAAAAACACGGAAAAACACTTGTTATTCCTTTCAAAACTGGGGATTAAGTGCTATTACTTACATACCCAAGCCTTTTCGTTTTTCCCATAAAGGGGCTTCCCTACATTATACACATTTAAATTGTTTAGATTTGCAAACATAAGAGGTCAACCCTTTCCTTATGCTTGCATTAAAAAACAATGAGAATATTTGTTTTTTAGTTGCCTTCCCCAGCAGCCAAACAAACCTTGTTTTGTAACAACTAACAAATGCTTATATAAATAACTATTGCTTCTATGAATTTCCAACGCTTTATTAAAGTCCTTAAAGTCTTTGCCATTACCTTCCTTTTTATTCCTCAAATCAAGGCACAAGTAGTTGCCACGTGGAACCCAGGAGCAGGTGCAATGGCTGGAGGTTTTTATACAGACCTCAAAGAAAAAAACTGGTACAACCCTGCTAACTGGAGCTGGACGGTAAGTGGTGGCGCAGCCGACCCTACCCACGCCAGTGTACCCGACAATGGTATACCAGATATTAACACAGAGGTAGTGATACCTGGCGGTACAGCTGTTTGCTGGATCCCCCCAAACAATGCCAATTACTGTATAGATGCTATAACTAATGCCAACGCCCCTGCTGTGGGTAACGCCCCCTGTAGCGGCAATTTTGTACAAGCTACTGACCCATTGGCTGCTTCTATCACTATTAACGGAGGTGCCCTGTACAATGAAGCAGGCTCAGGTGTTGGCTCGCCTTCATCGCTTCAGGTGGCTGGCAATGTCACTATCAACAATGGAGGGGGTACAGAGGGGGTACTCATGTTGGAAACACCCGTTACCAAAATTGATGGTGACCTGGATATCACCAATAATGGGCATTTTGTTATAGTAAACGGACAAGTACAGGTAGAACTTCAGAAAAATATTAACATAGACGGAACCATTACCAAATTACAGACTAGTTCTACCGGAATCTTCACTATCAACTTTGTGGGTGCTTCTGACTCTTATATTACAGGAAACAACAATAGCAATGTAAGTAGTGCATCTGCTGCTCTTGCCCCCTACCTTAATTTTAATCGTTTTACTTCTGGTGCATTCGACAATATCTTGGTAAATAAATCAGTATCGAAAGGCAACGATTTTTTTGTAAGAAATACTGATGGTGGAATGCCTATATTATCTGGAGTAGTAGATGGGAGCGGTAATTTAATTTTAGCAAGTACTGGAAACTTTACTATTAACAAAGGAACTGTAGAAGTAAAGAATGCCACTACTTCCCACCAAACTTTTAATGGTTCAGACGGGTGGTCTTGGCGAATCAATGATCCAGACATTAACATTCGTGGCAAACTATTTATTGCCAATGCAGATGTAGGAACTGTTAGTTACAAAGGGGCAAGTTTAGACTTGTGGCACGGAGGTTTAGCCAACAAAGAAGATCTTACAATGCACCTGGGAGGTAGCCTTGAAGACTTGAATGTATATTACCCATCGGAAACAAATGATGGAGAAAGCAGAGGAGGCTTGTATATTGGTTCAATATCACCATCGGCCTACACCAACCAATCTCGTCCTATCATTGTATTTAACGGACAAATTAGTCAAGATATCAGAGGACTCAACGGAAATGGAACAAGCGACCAATTACAAAACTTTGCCAATAACGCTTCGGAAGGGGTAGGACTGGCGATGCCAAACGTAATTTATAACCCCGCCAATGCTACCAGTCGCCTTACCATTAATGTAAGTAATAACCTGCGAATTCTAGGACACTTACTCATAACCCAAGGAACATTTAGCCTTAATAGCCGCAAGTTGTTATTCGGAGACAAAGTAAGCGTTGCTCAAAGTAACACCAATATTACTTCTTATAACTACGGAGATGAAATTAATGTATATGGCAAATTCGAACTAAGCCCAAATTCTATTTTGAAAATGAGTACTGGAGGTACATCTTATGGTACTATTTTAAGGGTAAGAAAAGGCGGAAGCATTGAATCTTTAGGAACTGCCAATCAAAATGTAAACATTACCCGTGATGGTACTCCTGGTAAATACTACCGTATTGCAGCTTATTCTGGCTCTACAGTACGTATTGTATACACTTTATTTGAGTTAATCACTGGTAGTAATACAGGGTATGCCCTCCCTGGTACTGGCGTAGGTACCGACAACAACACAGGGGGCACCCATAGTAATGGAGGCTTCAAATGTTATACTGGTTCAGTGCTTGCCACTGACATAGACCACGACAATGATGCTACTACCAACCCTGTAACTTCTTTTAGTTATTGCACGATGAACACTGGCGGTTTTTACCTTAGTTTTATCACCATCAACACAGGGCAAACTATACAAATAGAAAAAATATCATTTGGTGATACTGGTGGACAATCTATATGTACTAATGCTGGTTGTACACCTAACTTCAGAAATGTCGTCGCGAACGGTAGTGGTGCTTACACCATTACTATGTACAAAACCAGTGGTTCAACTGGTGGTACACTTACAGGTGAACTTCATGACGGAGGGGCTGGCGATGGCAATATCATCTGGACAGGCCCTACTCCTATTTATTGGTTAGGTCCACAAGGAACTCCTATGGCAAGCAGCCATGACAAAGTAAATAAAAATAATACCTCCATATTTAGAAAGTGGTCAGATTCAAACGCTGACGGAAACCCTGACAACCTTGGATGGTCGCTTAGCCCCACCTCTTATGTGGCAATTGACCCTGACCCTAGTAAAATTCCAGGTAGTGCAGGTTTTACCAATTTTGATGTGTATGTACCTAGTACGTGCAGCAGAAACTTATTAATAGATGATGATTATACCTTAGACGGAGGCTATTTTTTCTTAGAGTATTTTGCATCTACCAATTTTTATGATGGCTCAGTATGGCACGGAAGAAAATACCGCCGCTCGGCTTACCTTGAAGATGGAAAAACACTGACACTTGGAGGTGACTTCATCAATGGGGGGGCATCATCTTACAAAGACCTTGGTGGTGTATTTTACGCAGGAACCAATAGTAACTTAAATGTTGCAGGTAGCTTTTTTACTAACTTCGGACGCTCTAACCAGGGCGAAGTAGCTTCTTCTATATTTGAGGCACTTACCGGGTCTACTGTTTTATTAAATGGTACTGAAAACCAAGAACTTCGTTTAAGAACCAACGCTTTGTATAACCTTACTATTGACAAAGCAAGTGGTACAGTGGTTACCCAAGGGCTTTCTGGTGCTACCTATTATAGTCAAATCGTTCAAAATAAGTTTTTGATGTTGAACGGTGGCTTTGTGATTCGCTCTACCTGTCCTTTAGTTATTCAAGGAGACTATGAGCAGCAAGGTGGGTCGGTAGACTTTGACTTAAGCCCTATCACTGTACAAGGAAATTTTAAAGTAACTGGTGGTAGCTTGATACCTACTTCGAGTACCACTTATTTTATACCTAATACTACAGCAGAGCGGGTTATCCAACTCGATGCCACCAATATCAAGTTTAACAAAGTAGTGTTTACCAGAAATGCTTACCTGCCTACCGCAGGGCATAACAACTCCAATAACTTTACTACCTCCCAAACTTCCCAACCTTCAAGCCCAGTGACTACCGTTACTCCAGGCATTGTAAGGTATTCCATAGTAAGTGCTATCACTACCGATCCAGCTAATTTTGAGGTGTTAAATGATGTCATCATTGAAAACAATCGTCATATCACGCTTGATGAAGATTTGAAAACTACTACCGGAAATATTACTATCAAAGACAAGGGAGAGTTAAGCACTTCTGCGGGTACACAGCTCCAAATTAGAAATGCTCAGACTCTACTGGTAGAAGATGGGGGCACCTTGAATGTAATAGGTTCGGTATCAAAGTACGCCAAGGTAAGTAGAAAAGGAACAGGGAATGATGCTTATAGTTTCAAAGTAAATGGAACCCTCAAAGCACGTTATTACCTGATCGAATTTACTGACGCAGACGGAGTAAACTTAAGCTCTACAGCAAAAACACTCAGCCCTGGGGTTATTATTATAGGTGGTGGTGGTGAAAACTACAGCGCCAAAACTGGGGTGAGCGTAGTAGGTGGTGGTGGAATTGGTGCCACAGCTAAAGCCGAAGTAACCGCAAGTATTACCAAAGTAAATGTGAGTAATCAAGGGGGAGGCTATACAGCAGCCCCAAATGTAACCATTGCCCCTCCAGGTAGTGGAACCCAGGCTACTGCTACAGCTATCATCAAAGGGCCAGTAACAGGTATGTATATGAACAACGGTGGGGAGTATAGTATACTGCCCAACCTGATAAACTTTACTGGTGGTGGCGGAAGCGGAGCTTCAGGGATAATAAAAGCTGGTATTAAAAATATTAACCTCACTAATGCCGGAGCCAAATACTCTTCTGCACCTACAATTGCCATTACTGGCGGAGGAGGAAGTGGTGCCATTGCCTCTACCAAACTGGATGCTGAAGTAGTAGGCTATGCTGTTACTGACGGTGGAAGCGGTTATGTAACGGTGCCCTCTATTGCAAGCATTGACATTGACCATTCTGCCACCAACAATAGTGCAAACGCTACCATTACCGGGGTAAGTTGCACAGTTACAGGAGCCAAAGATTTTGTAGGAGGTAGTGGTTATGATAACACCACCACCGTAACCATAGTAGGTGGTATATTCACTGTTCAGGCTACTGCTGTCCCAGTTATTTCAGGTGGGCAGTTGGTAGGTATTTCTATTACCAACCCAGGTTCTGGGTACACTTCTGCCCCAACCGGTATTACTATCAGTGGACCAGGTACTGGTGCCAGCTGTACCCCAACCCTTAGTATTGAATCACTCACCTTAGGTGCAGGAGGTGCAGGGTATGAAACAGCCCCAGCCATTAACTTTCCGGCCCCTCCAACAGCAACAGATGCCCCTACCAGCGTTGCCAATGCGGTTGCCAACCTCTCTGGTGCTATCAAAGTAATTACAGTAGACAACCCTGGGCAAGGGTATACTTCTACCCCTAACATCAGCATTCAGTCTCCCGGAGCTACTGCCTCGGCTAATGTATCTTCAGGACAAGTAACCTCGGTAAATGTAAATCAAGGGGGTGCCTATTATACCAGTGCTCCTACAGTAACCTTCGATTCAGGTACTGCAAGCGCTTATGCTGTAGTTGAAAATGGAGTAGTTACCCAAATAGTGGTAACCAATGGCGGAACTGGCTATGCCATTCCACCCAAGGTGACTTTAAGCTTGCCAACCGGGGCAGTTCAGGCAACAGCATCGCTTACAATGGCTATTAATGAAGTTGTACTAAACTCTGGCGGATTAAACTATGATACCCCTCCCACCGTGGCCCTTTCGGGGGGTACGGCAGTTGGTGGAGATAATGCCAGTTTAGAAGCTACGATGAGTGTACAAAGTATTTCTATTACCAACCCAGGTTCTGGCTATACCAATACCAGCTTACCAAACATCACTATTCAGACACCTGAGCCTGGCATAGGCATTGGGGTGGCCAATGGTGCCATAGCAGCCAAAGCTACGGCTGAAACAGTAGGTGAAATTACAGCCATCAATGTTATAACCAATGGAGCTGATTATACAAGTACTCCTTATATAATTATTACTGATACAACTGGTACTGGACGAGGTGCTGCGGCTACTCCAATCTTAGCCCATACTACGGTATCCAACATTCCAGTGATAGATGGTGGGTACTACACCTCTGTACCTACAGTAACAATTAATGGTGGGATTGACGGAGGTGGTACAAACGCCACTGCCACGGCAGTAATGGTTAGACCAACTTTTGATGAAATAGCCAAAGCAAGTATTAATGCCAAAGGTAGTACATGTAGTGATGGTACACACGAAATAGATGTGCCTGGTGGTACTACTACTGCCAAGGTTTTGGTAACAGTGGTAGGCGGGGTAGTTGCAGGGGTAAACATCAAAGCATTTGGTACTGGCTATAGTGGAGATGTAGACATTAGTAGCTTAGTAAACGCTGCGCCCTGTAACTGTAGTGGAGCAAGTGTAACGGCACTAAAAGGCTCACGGATTGGTCAAATTAATGTAGTAACTCCTGGGAGTTTATATACTGGTACTCCAACAGTTACTATTACTCCTACGGGTGGAAACCCTAACCAGGGAGATGGTGCAGCCATTGCTTACCTCACTGGCGCTCAAATTAGCTCCATTGTATTGACGCCCAAAAACGTATACCCTGCGGCTACTTTTAGCGATGGTATATTTACCAATGGGTACAACAGAGACAATGCAGGTGGCTCAGTAAATGGGGTCTTTATTACTTTTCCAGAAAACTACAGTGTGCACCGTAATAACGTAAATGCTTATAGTACAGAAGAGTCTTTGCCTGCAAGTGTAACCCACGATTACCAGGCAAACCCGGTAGTAGACACTATTTACAATGTGATTTTCCCACAAAATCCTACACGCATCACAAACCCATTTAACTCTAATAATATTAGAAGAACAGGAACCAGTTCAAATATTGAGAACCACATCGTGTTTAAAGATGCCTTGGGTACATTCTCAGGGGAAGATTATGACGCTGAAGAAAGTCCTAATAATACAGGAGATGGTTTGGTAATTTGGGTAGAGCCAAACATTGTTCGTTGGGATGGAGGACCTTCAAGCTCTGGAACCTCCTGGAAAAACCCTAACAACTGGCGACCCAACGGAGTACCAACTCCAGATAAACACGTAATTATTGATTACCAATTGATGGCATTGCAATACAGCAATCCAGCAGGACCAGGAGCAGTGATTGCCCCTACCAACTATTTGGTAGAAATGAACCTTGATCCTGTGGCTCACCCTATCACCTGTAGAAGCTTGACCATTGAAACTTTAATCCCGGGGCTTAATCCGGCTAGTTCTCGTGCTCCCATTTTATTGGAACTTGCACGACCAATGACCATACTTGAGAGTTTTTCAGCAAGCGCTAAAACTACCATTGCAGTAAAAAACCCAAACGCTACGATGTCTATTGGGGGCAGTTGGAGTAATGAAGGTAAATTTATTCATGGAGGAGGTACTGTTGAGTTTAATCAACCACTTACCCGTACGATCAACGCTACTTCTGGTATTACAGAGACTTACTCTGAACCATCAACTCATAGTACTACTGCTACAGTAGGAGAAGCAGATGAAGATGCCAACGCATTTTACAATTTGGTAATTTCAGATGGTACTACCGAACTCAACTCTTACATAAGGGTTGAGAACGACTTAACAATTAAAAATGCTGCCACCAGGCTCAACCCTTCTAACGATAACAACACTATAGAGCTATGGGGCAAGTGGCAAAATGAAGGGACTTTTGAGCCTAAAACGGGTAAGGTAATATTTGCCAGTAACCTTGAGCAAACAGTGTCTAAAGGCTTTAGAACTATAGCCACTGCTACTACTGTCATTACTGGTGATAAAGTGACAAGTATAACAAGAGTAGACGACGGTGAAAAATACGCCATAGCACCCCAAGTCATTTTAGAAGGCGGTGGCGGATATGGAGCCAAAGCTACTGCAAGCATTGATACAGATGGTAAAATAAACGGATTAACAGTAACTGACCAAGGTAACAACTATGCCTCGGCACCCACTGTAGTATTCGTTCCCATTGATAAAGAAAGCTTCTACAACGTAGACGTATACAAATCTGCCAATCACGTAACTTTATTGACAAGAACTGAGATTACTAACAGCCTCGATTTTAAAGCCAACAATATTGTCTCTGATACCCTTAGAGAATGTATCGTGGCAGGAAATGTTACTACTCAGGCTTTGTTGACAGGGAATGGGTACGTAGATGGACCAATGGGTCGTCTTTATAACACTAACAACTATTACGATTACTATATAGGAAAAGAAACAAGTTACCCAGGTCCAGTTAGACTTGACCTTACCTTAGATGGTATCGCATCAAGCAATGATGCAGGTAAAGCCCTATATATTATAGAGAGGTTTAACGCACTTCCAGTGGATGGTAGAATCATTCCAGCGTCGGCAGATGTAAACGTATTGCTTGATGCCCACTACAGGGTATACCAGGCACCTTATCCTTTTATCAATTCTTCGTACGCTAAAGATAAAGACAATAACGACTTGAACTTTGCTGCTGGAAAAATCGGGTTACCATTGACCTTGGATGTGGAAAGTATTACTACCCAAGCATTAACAGGAACCACGATAGGCTTAGGTACTATAGCCACTGTCAACCTTGACAACTACCGTATATTACAAGATCCAGGAGACGCTACATCGCCTCTAGAGAGCACCAAAAAAGGTTTAGATTCAGAGATGCCTTATCACACTACAACTCCATCAGCTCCTGCCTGGGTAAACCTGGGTGGTGAAAACACAGTCAACGCCGATATTGGAGAAACAACCATTATTAATAATGTAACCAGTTTTTCTCAACTGGGTAGCGGTACATTTGCTATGGGTATCAAATACTCGGCTTTACCAGTTGATTATATTACCCTAAAAGCCACCCCACAAGGTAAAAAGGTATTGTTGAAATGGACAAGCTTTAGTGAGGCTGATCTAAGTCATTATGAAATTGAAAAAAGTGTGGATGGACAGTCATTTGTAAAAATAGGTGACCAAGTAGCATTGGGTAAGCAAGGCTTGACACAAAGCTATAATGCAATAGATACCCAACCAGTCAATGGCTTTAACTATTACCGTATCAAGGTATACGATAAAGATGGTAAATTTCAACACTCAAAAATGGTAAGTGCTGAGGTTTCATTTACTGCGGGATTCACCATATTTCCGAACCCTAACAACGGAGATTATGTAAAAATAAGTTCAGAGGTAAGTCTGCCAGACGAGGAAATTCAACTGACAATTACTGATATTTCGGGTAAAACAGTATATACTCAAACCATTGGTACAGGCTCAAGAAGTAATGCAAATACAATTGAGCTAAACTCACTAAACCTGAGCAGTGGTTTACATTTTATCAATCTAAGTAGCACAAGTTTATCTACCCGTTTAAAACTGATCATTAGCAAATAATACTACTCACTGTATTTTTGCTTAGTAAAACTACCTGACATTCTTTGTTGGGTAGTTTTTATGCTTTAGCCCCTACTCAAACAAATCCGTATGTCAAAAACACTGTTAATCCTTGATCTTGATGAAACACTTATCTACACTTCCAAGACACCCCTCATCAACATTGAGCCAGCATTTACGCTGTCGGCATACCATTATGTATACAAGCGTCCTTATCTGGAAGAGTTTCTTTATGCTTGTCAGCAATATTTTGAGCTGGCAGTGTGGTCGTCTGCCCAACGCAACTACGTCAACCCGGTGGTCAAGAGAGTTTTCCCTCAAAGCATCCCTTTAAGTTTTGTATGGAGTAGAAAAAGATGCACTTTTGGCAACTTGCCTTTGCATTATTCACTGGACAATCATCAGGCATTGGGTAGCAGCCAAAAACCTAGCTGCTGGTTTAAAAAACTAGAAAAAGTACGAAAGCGAGGGTACTCGCTACGCAAAATATTGATCGTAGATAACTCTCCCGAAAAAGTATTTTTTAATAGCGCCAATGCCATTTATATCAATGACTTTCAAGGCGATGTAAACGACGTTGAATTGATGCTTTTGAAAAAATATTTATATACCTTGCATCACGTAGAAAATGTGCAGATGATAGAAAAGAAGGACTGGAGAAATAGTATTTCTACATAAGTGTAAATCAAATAAACATGTCGAACCTATTAGAGAATCTAAAAAAATTGAATTTAAGTTTACCCAAACCATCTACTCCGGGGGGAGCTTACCAATCAGTAAATATTCGTGGCAAAATAGCCTACCTCGCTATTCAGTTTCCAATTGAAAATGAAGCATTTAAGTTTCAAGGACGGCTAGGGGCAGAAATATCTACCGAAGAAGGGCTTAGGGCTATGGAGCTTTGCACACTCAATGTGTTGGCACAAATAAATGCTAAAGTTGGATTGGATAATATAGAGGGGCTCAACCATATAGATGCTTACTTTCAAGCTGCACCTGAATGGGATGATTCGCCAAAAATAGTTGATGGTGCCTCAAAACTATTTTTGGCTGTTTTAGGTAAAAAAGGGCTACATTCACGGGCTATTTTTGGAGTAGAGCGACTTCCCCGAAACTTTTGTGTAGGTTTGACATGTTCTTTCACTTTAAAGTAAGAAATAGCCATAAGTAATTAGCTACAAGTAAAGGTAACTCACTCATAGTATAATAGTTACACCTACTCATTAGATATATTTAATTCTACCTTGGTACTTACTAAGTCTAAAACTATACTAAAATTTGCGCTTAATCAAAGTACAATAACAAGACTAAATATGAGCCATCAAAATACCCAAACACCCAACCGACTGGCAAAAGCTACCAGCCCCTATTTATTACAACACGCCTACAACCCTGTAGACTGGTACCCCTGGGGAGAGGAAGCGCTCCAGAAAGCCAAAGACGAAGACAAACCCATCATTGTAAGTATTGGCTACTCGGCTTGTCACTGGTGCCATGTAATGGAGCGAGAGTCGTTTGAAGATGACGAAGTAGCGGCTATTATGAACCGTTATTTTATTTGTATAAAAGTAGATAGAGAAGAACGTCCTGATGTAGATGCCATTTACATGGATGCTGTTCAGGCTATGGGGCAACGAGGAGGATGGCCGCTCAATGCATTGCTCACGCCTGAGGCTAAGCCTTTTTATGCCCTTACCTACCTACCCAAAGAATCGTGGGTGCAACTGCTGCAAAATGTGGCAGAAGTATACCAAACCAAACGTGATGAGCTAGAACAATCGGCAGAAGCCTACCGGGAAGCCATTGCAACCAGCGAAGCAAAAAAATATGACCTGAAGCCAAACGATATTCGTTATGCACGCGAAGATCTCGATAAAATGTTTCAAAGTGTTTATAATGATGTAGATCATACCCGTGGAGGCACCAACCGTGCCCCTAAATTTCCTATGCCTTCTATTTGGCAGTTTTTATTGCACTATTATCAAATCACCAAAAAAGAAGAGGCCTTAAGGACAGTTGAGGTTACGCTAAATGAGATGGCAAAAGGGGGCATTTATGATCAAATTGGCGGAGGGTTTGCCCGTTACTCAGTAGACGCTGACTGGTTTGCTCCTCATTTTGAAAAAATGCTTTACGATAACGGTCAGTTACTGAGCCTGTACGCTGATGCTTATAATGTTACTCAAAACCCGCTTTACCAACAGGTAGTGATGCAAACAGTTGATTTTGTGGCGAGGGAACTCACCAGTGAAGAAGGTGGTTTTTTCTCAGCACTTG
Organism: Microscilla marina ATCC 23134; assembly: GCF_000169175.1. Classification (NCBI taxonomy): domain Bacteria; kingdom Pseudomonadati; phylum Bacteroidota; class Cytophagia; order Cytophagales; family Microscillaceae; genus Microscilla; species Microscilla marina. Next base: position 257,922 of record NZ_AAWS01000001.1, on the reverse strand, counting down.
ATGCTGACAGTGAAGGAGTAGAAGGTAAATTTTATGTATGGGAAAAAACAGCATTTGATGAAGTAATTGGGGTTGAAGATGCTGCTATAGCAGCCGACTATTATCAGGTAACTAGTCAAGCTAATTGGGAAGAAGGCAACATACTGCATAGAAGTATAGGAGACCTGGCTTTTGCCGAAAAGCACCAAATAGACGTAGAAAGCCTCAAACAAAAAGTAACACAGTGGAACGAGCGATTATTGACAGCCCGTAGTAAAAGAATACGCCCAGGGCTGGATGACAAGATATTAACCTCGTGGAATGGACTAATGCTCAAAGGATTGGTAGATGCTTACCGGGTATTTGACTCTCCTAAACTATTGAATCTGGCATTGGCAAACGCCCAGTTTATTGCCGAAAAACTAACCACAGAAAACTACCAGCTTTACCATAGTTACAAAAATGGAAAAGCCTCTATTAACGCTTATTTAGAAGACTACGCTGCTGTAGTAGATGCTTATATAGCCCTTTACCAGGCAACATTTGACGAACAGTGGCTTACAAAGGCAAAATCTCTGACTGATTATGCCCTGGCAAATTTTTATGATAAAGAAGAGGGGTTGTTCTTTTTTACTGATGTCAACGCTGAAAAACTCATTGCCCGCAAAAAAGAACTATTTGATAATGTGATTCCTGCATCTAACTCTATGATGGCCAAAAATCTATATTGGCTGGGACTTTACTATGAGCAAAGTGATTATCAACAAAAGGCGTCACAAATGTTGGGGCAAATGCAGAAAATAATAGTAGAAAACCCCGAAAGTGCCGCGAACTGGGCTACCTTGTATACTTATTTTGCCCAACCTACAGCCGAAGTCGCAATTGTAGGCGAACAAGCTCAAGAGTATCGCGCGTCTCTTGACAAATATTATTATCCTAACAAAATACTGGCTGGCACACTGCAACCTCAAGACTCACTCGGACTTTTACAAAACCGAGGCACTATAAATGGGCAAACGACTGTGTACGTTTGCTATAACAAAACCTGCCAACTGCCTGTAAACTCAGTAGAAAGTGCCTGGAAGCAAATGTCTCAGGCTTAACCTTTCTTATTGCTAAACACTTACTCCCTGCTTAGCCCCAAAAACAGGGAGTTTTTTTTCTTACCTCTTCTCTACCTACCTTACAGTAAAGAAATTTGAAAAAAATCTAATAAAAACATCCGTTTGCCTCAGGTAATGCTGGTATTATAATTTTGTATATCAAACCTATTCAGATGATAAAATTAATATCAGATTCAATAATGAGAAATCTTACGCTATTGTTTATGGCAATATTTGTATTTGTAATCAATACAAATGCACAACAAAAAGTAAAAGCTCCCAAAGTAAGGCTGGGCAAAATAGACAAGAAATGGCTGGAAATGAAAGTCTACCCTAAAGACAGTAATGCTACAGCAGTAATTCTGTATGATAAGGGAGAAACCAGTATCGATACCGATGACCTGTCGGTAATACACACTAGACATGTAAGAGTAAAAATAATCAATAAAGCAGGTTATAAATGGTCAAATGTTCAAATACCTTACTACATAAGTGGTATTAGAGGAGAGTCTGTGCGCTATATTCGTGGATATACTTACAACTTAGTAAATGACAAGATTGTCAAACAAAAGTTTGACCCTAAAACTGTTTTAACTCAAAAGTTAAGCAAGTACTGGAAACAAAAAACAATGGCTTTTTCTAAGGTAAAAGAAGGTTCTGTAATAGAGTATACCTACACCATAAAATCAAAAGACTTCAGAAACCTAAAAAGCTGGTATTTTCAAAAGAGTATTCCTGTTGCCTGGAGTGAGTATAAAGTGGAAGTACCTAATTTCGTCAAGTACAACGTTGCTAGCCGAGGGTATTTAATCAATTATAGTATTCGACGAATCACCGAAACAAAGGCTTCTGGCATGAACAGTCAAATACCTGTTAAAACCACCCACTACCACTGGGCAGTAAAAGACCTGCCTGCTATTAAGAAAGAGAGTTATATTACTATTTTAAAAGACTACACTCCAGGCATTGAGTTTCGTTTAAACCAAGTCAACATTCCTAATGGTGCCTCCACAAATTATTATACCAATTGGGCTACTGCCAACAATCAATTATTGACTCACGAGAACTTTGGAGCCCACCTTAAGTTCAACACTTTTCTGGATGAGGTAGCAAACAGTATCCGCAGCAAATACTCAGACACTACACAAAGGGTTGTGGCGGCTTACCAGCATATACAGTCTTATATGACCTGGAACAAGAAAAAAAGAATATTTGTTTATGAACCTTTAGATGTTGTTTACCGCAAAAAAACTGGTAATGCTACTGCCATTAATTTCTTACTAGTTTCGTTGCTCCGAAAACTAGGCATCAAGACAGATCCAGTAGTACTAAGTACGCGCTCACATGGAAAAATAAAGCCTAGTAGTTCTCCCATGATCAATCGTTTAAACTATATGATTGCTCAAATAAAACTTAATTCCAATACAACTATATTGGCTGATGCTACTGACCCTTTGTTAGATTTAGGCACGTTGCCTTACCGTTGCTTGAATGGTTTGGGCAGATCAGTCAATAACCAAGGAGGCAGCTGGATATTTTTGGGCAACACCCCAAGCAGTACCCAAGTAGGTGTAGAGGTTACACTTGCCGAAGATGGCACCTCTAAAGCGGTAGCTTCAGTCACTCAAAAAGGGTTTAATGCTTATGATGAGCGTAAAAAGTTACACCAACAAAAGCCTCAAAAATATGCTGAAAAATTCTGGAAAGGTTCAGAGTATGCTGTAACTTCTCATAAATTTCAAAATAGCACAAACATTTACAAGCCACTTACGGCAAAGTACACCTTGGATTTGAAAGAAGATGCCAATATCAAAAAGGCAGGCAATATGTTTTACATTACACCTATAGTGGCCCCTGACCTTCACGAAAATCCCTTCAAGCCAAAAACAAGGCAACTACCAATTGATTTTGGCTATACCTTCAAGCAAAACTATCTTTTTACCCTAAAAATACCTAAAGGTTATGAAGTGGAGTCTATGCCTAAACAAAAGGTGGTGTCTTTGCCCAAAAGAGCAGGAAGACTGATTTATATTGCTCAAAAACAAAAAGATAAGGTACAAGTGATTATAAGGTTTGCTATCAACAAACCAGTTTTTTTAGCCTCTGAGTACCTGGGGCTCCGTGAACTATATAACCAGATGATAGACAAAGTACAGGAACAAATTGTATTGAAAAAAATATAAGCCCAAACATTTAAATGAAACAATTGAAAAGTGTTTTTTTGGCTTGTATGCTAGGGCTTGCTGTTCACCAAAGCAGCATAGCCCAGCTTACCCGAGCTGATCAGCCTCGATATGCTGCTGCCAAAATCTCTCCTAACCTATTGAAAGGAGCCAGCATAGTAGTAAGAAAAGATTCAAGCCACCTGCATATACAAAGCATTGGCGAGGGTGTTTTTACAACATCGTATGTATATACCATCTTGAATGAGACAGGAGACGATTTTGCCAACTTCACCGTATTTTATGACAAACTTAGCCGCATTGATTACATGCGAGCAGCGGTGTATGATGCCAATGGAAAGTTTGTACGTAGGCTTAAACAGCGTGACATTCAAGACTATAGCTCAGCCGATGGATTTTCTTTGTATACCGACAACCGCATAAAATACGCCAAGTTGAGGCACAATACTTACCCTTATACAATCAAGTGTGAGTATGCCAAAACTTATAATGGCTTGCTGTTTTTTCCGGGTTGGCACCCACAAACCAGCCAAAAAATATCCGTAGAAAAGTCGTCTTTTACCGTTTTTTCACTGCTCAAGCGCCCCTTTCGTTACAAGGCAATCAACCTTGAGAAAGCCACCAAAACACCTGAAAAAAACGGGTTACAAACCTGGCGCATTGCTCAATTGCCTGCTACCCAGCCAATCCCTTATAAAAAACAAACTTCTTTTCCTCGACTTTTGCTGGCACCCAACTCTTTTGAGATAGAGGGCTATAAGGGCAATATGCAAAGCTGGAATAGTTTTGGGCAATGGATAAACCAGCTCAACGCCAACCGAGACGAAGTGAGCCCCGAAACAACACAGAAACTGAAGGCGATGACTGCAAAACTGAGCAGTATTGAAGATAAGATCAAAGTTGTGTACAACTACCTCCAACAAAATACTCGTTATGTGAGCATTCAATTAGGCATTGGTGGTTGGCAACCTTTCAAAGCACTGACAGTAGACCAAAAGGGTTACGGAGATTGTAAAGCGTTGAGCAACTACACGTATGCTTTGCTTAAGCAGTTAGGTATTGCTTCATTTTATACCTTGGTAAAGGCTGGAAAAAATGAAAGATCCATCCAAACAGATTTCCCGTCGCCACAGTTCAACCACGTGATTTTATGTGTGCCTACGGCTAAAGATACTATCTGGCTTGAGTGTACCAGTCAAAGTGGATCTTTTGGTTATATGGGTAGTTTTACCGGAGATAGAGAGGCATTACTGGTTACCCCTCAAGGGGGAAAAATAGTCCGTACCCCTGTGTATGACCAAAGCGTAAACACCCTGCACCGTCAAGCCCAGGTAACCATTGCTCCTGATGGTAATGCTACGGCAAAAATACAAACAAAGTACCAGGCCATTCAAAGTGAAGCCATTGCATGGCTAACTACCCAAGCACCTGAAATACAAAAAAAGTGGCTGTATGAGCATCTCCAACTCACTGGTTTTGAAATAGGTCAGTATCAATTGGCACTCAAGAAAGGTAGCTTGCCAGTAGGTACCGAAACTTTGCAATTAAAGATAAGAAAGCTGGCATCTAAAAGTGGTAAGCGTTTATTTCTAAAGCCTAACCTGATGAATCGTTACCGGACAGTCCCCCCAACAATGAAAGACCGTTCAAGCGATATTTATATTTCGTCAGTGTATGCTTTTACCGATGTAGACAGTATTAATTATCAAGTGCCTGAAAAGTATCACGCAGAATACAAACCTGCCCCAATAAAGTTCAGCAATGAGTTTGGATCTTATGAAATGAAAGTGTTCATGGACGGCAGAAAAATCACCTATACTCGTAAAATGGTAGTCAATGCTGGTACATTCCCTAAAGAAAAGTACCCGGAAATGGTAAAGTTTTATAAGCAAGTAACCAAAGCCGACAAGGAGATGGTGGTGTTGGTAAGTGGCACATAGGAACGCCACTTACCACTTGAAGCTCTGCTTATATTTGTGTATATTGAGGCTTTAACAAACCAAAATAACAATATGATGAACACTAAGAACCACTTGGGAAAGTTTAGCAAGGTATACCGCCACGGCGATGTTATTATTTTTAGGCTTGACCAGGCTAACCTGGAAGCGTTTACTATGACACCTGTCAACAAATTGGTATTGGCGTATGGCGAAGTAACGGGGCACGCCCACCGTTTGGCTGGTGAGGTAAACATTGCAGCAAATGCTCCGGAGGCAGGCATAGAACCTGTACTGTTTGAAGTAATCAATAAAGCGGTACTCACTCACGAAGAACATGACACTATTGTACTTAATAAGGGGGTATACCTTAAAGTAAATCAGGTAGAGTATGACCCATTCAAAGATTTGGTAGTAGCTATTCGAGATTAGGCTTTAAAGCGCCCAACTTGAAAATCCATCACTGTATTTTGTCTAAACCTACTACAGTACGCTGAACCGAAACTAAAGCAAATAGTAGTTTCGGTTTTATGGCTTTACTTCACAGGTTTCAGGGTAAACACTACTCTACCCTACTATTTTTCACCCTGATTTATGTCTCTACAACCGAGTTTACGAGCTCTGCGCAGCTAAATCAAACCATCCACAAGCCTAAAAAACGACTTATTTTAGAGTTTCGATCGCCCCCGAATGGCGGGATTTATCAATTGGTGAAAACACACAACCGAGGCGAGGACGGTACTTTTTTAAAAAAAGCTGGGTAGAGCAGGTAAACACCAGCATTTTTAACTACTCCTTTTCAACATTCCTTAACAACCACAAACTTAAGGCTGAGTACAGCTGGTACACCCTTCACATACTACTGTTTTTTGTTCTACAACACAATCAGTGTTGCGAAAAGATCAATAAATATGTGAAGAAATTCTTGTATTTGCTCTTCAAACAATTGCCTTACACTTTCTACTCATTTGGTGGCTATAAACCTTGTAAAATTGCCTGAACATAGTTAAAACAATCACTAATCGCTTGACAAAATACAGGTTTTCAGTAATTTTATAAAAAACACCTCATTTATAAATAGAGATTTATCGGAACTATATTAATTTTGCAGCCTGTGAAATCAAGGATTGGGCAGTTAACCATATTTTGGCAAAGGTTAAACAAGTGCTGAGCCTTCGTCCTGATAAATTCCACAGACAAACAACATCTTTTTGCACAAAAAAATCCGTTTATTATAATAAACGTATACTAATATGTCTACCAAAATTAATTTGATTTATGAATAACGGGGAATTCAGCTACAACCAAGCCGTATTTGGGCTCATGTTGATGGGTGCCAAAGCTGATGGCGTGTTACAGTCAGAAGAAAAACGTTTGCTTGTAGACCTGACCAGTGAAGAGCATCATTTGACCGCTGAGGAATACAAATTTGTAATTACACAAGCCAAAGAACTATCTGATGAGGCTTTTGTAGAGAAAGTGTATGCTACACTTAATAATTTTGACTATAAAGATAGGGTAAAAGCTTTGTACTGGTTACTTAAACTATTAAAATCGGACGATAGCTCAGACGACGATGATCAGGAAGGTAACTCTAACGAGCAAGAGATATACAATAAAGCAATTGTTTCGCTGGGTATTTCAGAAGAAGACGTAGAGCGCTATGAAAGAGAAAAAGATGGGGTAGCTTAAGGCTTACTTAATACTATTGCTTCTTTTAGTCAAACCAGCTTCTCAAGAGGCTAAATACCGATTAACGAATACTGGTCAAGGTCATTTGTTCAACGATTGATAGTACCTCTCAAATCTCTATTCGTTAATCGTCGTTTTATATTATTTTGTCGCAGCCATTAACTCCTGATAGCGATGTTGGCTTACCCGACTAATAATAAGGGTACCAAAAACTTTTTTCTCGTTTTTGTAATAACCATATACTCGGATAGTGGCCACGCCACGATCATCAAAAAAGTGATTGTTAGTATCTTGAGGCAAGGTAATGATCAGTAGCTCTCTTTGTTTATCTTTGGTTCTAAAGTTAGGCGTATTTTGGGTAACATAGCCACTTAGATAGATTGATGGCAAGGCATCAGTTTTCACTGCAAAGCAAAAGGTTTCACCAGCTTTGGCAGCAATAGGTTTAGACAAATCCAAACCATTTCTATATTTTTTCTTTGTACCTCTGGCGCTCCCCCACTCTGGCGAGCGTTCGGGCTTTATCATCTCTTTGCGCATGGCATTGACTACATCTTGTATGTGCAAAAAACCTCTGTTTTGGTATTTATATAACTTTGCCTTGTTTGGGTGGGTGTGTTGGTCAAACGACAACAAGAAATAATTTGTTGATGAGCGGTCATTGTTGGTTTGGGCATAGCCAACATAATTGATTGTGCTTATTGCTATAAGTATAAACAATACTCCTGATTTTTTCATAAGTGTATTTAAAGTAGTTCGTATGCGTTCGTTTACTTTAAACGTAGATACCAATACAAAAAGTTACAAACCAGTGGCACGCGAAGCAACTCCTCTTTTCTCAATCAACGCTGCCCGTATACGTTGAGCTCTAAAAAATGTAAGTGGATCGATACAAGCCTTGTTTCTGAAGCGGGCTTCTGCTACCAATGGGCGCACATCAACTCTAAAAGCTGCTTGCAATATTTCTTGTGCCTGCACCACCTCATTTTCTTCCTGCATATATTCAAGCATTTTTTGGTCAATTAACAAAGCATGGGCATACTCTATTAATATCCCTTCGGTTGCCTGCATTAAGTCTTCTATTGGGTCTTTGGTATTATGGCTGGCGTCAATCATCCAGGCAATGTCCGACGCATTGGTGGGAGCATCACTCCACATAGCATTGACAAGTTCCTGAAAAATTAAAAATAAACGGTAAGGCTTTAAAGCTCCAGTGGTGAGGTCATCGTCGCCATAAGAAGACCCGTTGAAATGAAAACCACCCAAACGCCCTATGCCCGCCAATCTTGCAATAATTTGCTCAATGTTGGTATTGGGTAAATGATGCCCCAGATCAACCAATACCTGCGCCTGATCACCCAATTGTTGCGCCAATAGCAGGGCTGTCCCCCAATCAGGAATCACCATTGAATAAAAATTAGGTTCGTAGGGCTTATACTCTATCAACATTTGCCAATGGGTAGGCAAGTATCGATATATTTCTTGTAAACTTTCGGCAGTGCGTTCATAGGCTTTTCTAAAATTATTTTGCCCTGGAAAGTTGGCTCCATCGCCTAACCAAGTAGTCAAAGCTTTAGAACCCAACTGCTGCCCTATATTTATCACTTCGCAATTATGCTCAATGGCTTGCCGCCTTACCTCAGCCTTGGTATGACTCAGTGAACCATATTTATATGAGTAGACTTGTTGGGGATGATCTTGAAAAGTATTAGAGTTGATAGCATCAAACTTGATTCCTCGGCTGTGGGCAAACTGTCGAACTGCGCTATAATCTAACGAAGTGTCCCAGGGAATATGCAAAGAAATAGCATTGTTACTCCCTGTAAGTTGGTGCAAAAGACTTGTGTCTGCTATTTTTTCTTCAATACTACGTGGCTCTCCCCCTATAGGAAAGCGTCCAAAACGTGTGCCACCCGTACCCAAAGCCCAGCTGGGCACGCTCACTTGAAAAGCCTGCAGTTTTTGAATAACAGGCTCTATGTCGATCTGCTTTTTTGCTAATATTTCTTGCAAATGGTATAGCTGGTGTTGATGATCTGCCAGTAGACTTTGGTTGGTTTGTGCAATTAATTCAGGGGTCGTCATCATTTCTGAAGGCTGTTTAGTTTTAGGTGTAAACATATCAAACCAAGAGTTGGTGCTTTATAACTTATCGAAAAACCCTGTATAATACTACATTTATTTTATTAAAAAAAGCGGACACTCAAAGCTATTTAAAAGGTACTATAGCAAAACAGAGCACTGCCTTCAGACAGTACTCTGTTTTATTACAAGCCTTGCTTGAGCATTCCTATGACGAAGAGTTTGCTTAAAAAAAGGTGTCTGTAGAGACATAATTTAAACAAATACTAATCTTCAGCTTCAAAAGAATACATGTTAATCTTTAGCCCAGTACTTACCATATAGTCCTCGGCTTCTTCTGCAATGCTATCGTCATCATCGGGGTAATACCAGTTTATTTCTACTTCGGCTCCACTATCTTCATAATCTTTGAGGGTGCGCAGTACATTGAGAATACCACGCGAAGAGCTTGTGTTAAAATAAGTCAAGCGAAAGTTAAATTTAATGGCTTTTTTTACTTCAGCCCGGTACTGTTCTATCCATTTGATAATGGTGTTGTAAAACTCGTCGGTGTCTTCTAGGTAAGACTCCCCCGAAATTTCACAAGTTCCGGTACTTACTTCCATTTTGACATTTGGGATATAAAAAACCCCGCTTTCTCCCTTGATTTCTAAATCTTCCATATCACTAACAAAAATCTTTGAACAACAACTAAAAATCTGAAATTTACATAAGTTAAAATAAGTTTATACTTTGGTGCTTTTCGTAAATGCCTGAAAGTACCCGCACATAAGAAGTTAACATTGCAAGACTTAACAAAGCTGTAGGTACAATAGCTACAGATTTTTGGATAAAAACCGTAGTTTTCATTAAGCATTTGACCAAAATTAACTGTGTTGAGCTTGGACTTCGCTCTTCAGCTCTTTGCAAATACAGTCCCCTCTTTTGTTTTAGGATTGTTCAAGCAAAGTAGCTATAAACTTAATTAACAGTGTAACAAGTAATCATACCAAAATAACTTGGGTTTATTGAACTCTATCTCTGGCAGTTGTAGTGTTTTAGATAGCTTTGCAGCTATCACCATACAAAGACTTTACCGTCTCATAAGTTCGTTCAATACCTCTAATTGCCAGCTATATCAGTAAAGCGTTTTACTTTTATTGATATCTATCCTGTTTTGAATGATCAACGGGCAATTGTTGCAAAACATGTGCAATCAAATCATTTGGCAGACATTAAGGTTTTAGGAACCAACAGATCCTTCCTTTAATATTTTTTAAACCCTAATTCTGGTTTTTTCATTTGAGGATCTAAGTACTGATTGATCAGTAATGCTGCACCTGTAGCTGCACCTTCAGGCATATTGGGTACCAAAACCTCTACTGATGGATAAACTTTACTTAATGTGTGAAGAAAAATCTCATCATCGGTAAACTCTCCGTCTACAATCAGGTATTTGGGCAATCCTTTTCTGGCAGCAATGGCAATGGCCGGTTCAAAAAACGATATCAGGTCACGCATTAGTTGGTGATAGGCATCTTCGAAACTTTCAAATATGGACAAATCCCATTCTTTTTCGCCTCCTGTGTCCGACTTATGGGCTCCACTGGCATCAAAAGAATGAGGCACCAGGCTTCGAGCGTCTCCTTTAGAGGTAGCCTGAGCTTTGTTAAATAGACTTTCGTCAAATTTTACATTTTTATGATAATCAAGGGGCTTGCCAAAGTGTTTTGCCATGCGATTAAATTGGTAGCCATGTTCGTTTCCAATGAAAAAACGTGATGCTTTTACCCTACGTCCTTGTACGGTTAAGTACTGTAAACAATCTTGTGATACATCTTCGGGGCGCAAAGGAGAGTGATCAAATGGATTGAGTGTAATACACCAGGTATCGGTCATACCTAGCAATAAAAACTTTTCGTCGAACAAGTGTAAATAAGTTCTCAAAGCTGACGAGCTATCGTGTAAGCCAGTCCCTACTGGTATTTGTTTGCCTTGTCCTTCCCAGTGCCCTACAACAGGACTAGTGCTAAATTCAGGAATGATTTTATCAATGCCTTCATCTTTTACCCACTGGTGATAATCACGACGACGGAAGTTCCAAATACCAGTATGGCAACCAATACTGGTATACTCGGTAGTGGCTTCTTTGGTAAAAAGATATGCCATGTATTGGGGCAAGTGTAGACTATATTTAATACGGTTGTATACCTCAGGTTTTTTGTACTTCAACCAATAAATTTGCAAGCCTGAATTAAGCATACCTAAAGGAGGAGAGCAGGTTTCAAGTGCAAATTTCACTTTTTCGCCATATTTGCCATAAAATTGTGCTTCGAGATCTTCATCAAACGGCTTCAAATATGAATAAAGGGGAGTAAGTGTATTGCCACTTTCATCTATGTGCATGAAGGTTGCCCCATACGTCGAAAAGTTGAGCGCTTTTACATCATACTGATCACTGCTTACAAGCTTGTTCCAGGTTTCGGTAGCCCACTGGTTCAGCAACTGTATATCGTCTCCTTCAAAACCATCATCATCTTTGGTTTTTGCCAGCTTCTCAGAAGCTATATCAACCACTTCAAAGTTCTCATCAAAGAGAATTAATTTCTTTTGGATAATACCTACATCCAATACTGCGGTCACAGTTTTTTTCATATCTATGGAATTTTGCAATACACAAATTTTCAATTGTCAATATAGAGATAATCCCTTAAGCTTAAAAAATTATCTGGCAAAACCTTTTTTTACCAAAGTTAATTTTTTTCGCCCATAATTTAAAGTTGCTTTTAGTTATGTCTTGCGCTGATAGCATTCCCAAAATGCCCTCTTTTTTGGGGTAAAATAGCTACTCTCCTATTTTAATAATTTGATAGAGTTCCTCAAAATTTCTTTGAGATCATCAGAGTAACCAAACCGCTGTTGATTTACTTCAATACTTTGCTCTATGTCTCCTTTAGGGTGTTGTTGTGAAGCTATAGCCCAGTCACAAAACATTTCGAGTATGTCTATGAGGTTCATTTCTTGAATGCCTCCTTCAAAATGTTCGGGATGGTGACGGTTACAAGCATAATGATGCTCTAGTGCTTCGTTCATTTCGTCTTGAATGGCTAGATATTCGGGCGATCCATAATCAGCATCTTTGAGTTTTTGAGTATATTTCATTGAATACTCTATTTCAGGCGAAGAGAGTTTGGATTGGTCATGGGTGTTTGACCTCTTTAATATTTCGACTACCATCTTATTCAACAAATCTCTTACAAGCAAAATATGCTTGCGGATTTCATTTTCGGTAGTTGACAAATCGGTATTTTTGTCAGTATCCATGTCTTGATGCTTCATTGAGACTGGTATTGTATGTAAAACTATTAAGTTTGGACAGATTTGTTATTTTATATGAATAAATGTAAAAAGTATGCGGGACTTTTACAAATAGAATGAATATACAATTGGGAAGGAAAACACAAAATCTTACACTAACTTTTAGTTGTATTGAACAATAAATACCCTACGTTTTTTGGAAAATCAGGGGTAGTATTCAAATGTTTTGGCTTGTAATATTTGATGATATATGTCTATATAATTACTTGTCTGTTGTTCAATAGAAAACTTTTCTAATGCTTTTTTTCTGGCATTTTGCGCCAACTCACTACGTAACAAGGCGTTGTGTAGTATCTCATTGATTTTTCACCAAGCATTTGATAGTTTTTTTCTGATGCCAATAACCCTGTTTTGTAAGGTACTACCATATCAGGAATCCCTCCAATGTCAAAAGCCACTACTGGTACTCCACAAGCCATGGCCTCTAGCATAGTATTGGGCAGGTTATCTTCTAGCGAGGGTACAATGCAAGCATCTGCACAAGCATATATTTCAGCTAACTTGTGTTCTTCCTGCACATAATCAAACTTAAGGTGAGGAAAATCAAGAGAAGTATCGTGGTGGTTGCCTACCAATACTGCCAAACTTGTGCTTGGGTCAACACACTTCAAGGCTTTGCTTAAAAGTTCAAACCCCTTACGTTTATTGGTAATATTCTCAGCAAGAAATATCAATACATTTTTGTCTGATGGTATGCCAAGTTTTTTGCGTACCAACTGCTTGTCCATTGGTTGGTATACGTTCAAATCAATGCCATTGGGAATATGTATGTGCTGAAACCGATCGAAAAAACTTCGATTTTGGGCTATATCAAGCATCCAACTTGAGGGGCTCACTACTTGCAATTTTTGTATAGGTTTGAGCGCTTTGTATTTCGTGTTCTTTATTTTAGTATCTAGCAGTTTATACTCCATTTCATTATGATGGTAATCGCCCTCATAATGAAACCCTCCAGAAAATGGGTTTAAGTCGTGTAATGTCCAGACAATGGGCTTTTGGCAATGCTTGAAAAAAGAGGTATAATCGATAAAACCTGCCACCCAGTGTAGGTGGATAATATCAGCTTGTTTGTATAGGGGGTGATTTAATATGTTATACACCGAATCAGGAAACGAGAACACTTCATAATTATGACTTTTACCTCGCAAGGCTTTTTTTTGGTGGTGTTGGTGTAGCCTGTATTTAAGCGAAAACTGTAATTGTTTGAAAAAAGACTGGGTATTGAATGAGTATTTATGGACATGAGGCCGTGTTTGGTATTTGTACAACACCAACAAGTTGTTGTCAATATTAGCTTTCAATAGACCATTCATCAAACGTATAACTGCCTTGCCTGCGCCTCCTGTATCTGCGGTATTAATGTGTAGTACCCTCATATTGAACCAATGCTCAAAATCATGTGCTTATTTGTTGGCTACGTAATTTTGATAATATTATAATGTAAGATGTTTTTCTAAAAATAGATAGATGTGCTTGAAAGTGAAAATATTCCCCTTACCCTACCCTCCAATAATTTTGCTAAATATTTCACAAGCTGGTAGTTTTTCAACAAAAAATATAAAGCTAGTAAATATTCACACTTTTATAAAGCAAACATTTTTTACTTTATCCATCTCTTTAGTCTGCTTTTCACTTTTTGTATGAACGATATAGATTGCCATTGTTGATTATTAAAAGTAGCTATTTTTTTTCTTGCTTCATCCGACTCTGTTAATTCGACTTTCACGACTTCAACGCTAGTGGCCATAGGCTGGGTAAGATAAAGCTTTGAATAGGTACAGTGCTCACCGCTTCCGTCAAAACCTATGTTGCGTGTCAACGATTTTTTAGGATAGAGGCACAAACCATCTTCTAAAAAAACGCTTGCCTGCCACCTAATTGCCCAAGTATTCATTCGCCCCTCAATATTGGCTTCCAAATGTTCTATAAAATTATAAGAATCGTCAATATTAAATGCTGAAACTTTATCCAAAGAATTTATTTCATTTAATAAATACTGAGGGTCAAGGTTCAGCTTAGCCCAAGCATGTGCCCAGGTACCCCATCCCCAACAAGCTGTTTTTTTGAAGAAAAAAGTATCCGGATTTTTTTTGTTCAATATCACTGGGGGCAAATGCCCTGAGACCTGCATAACCACTGGGTTGCTGGCGTATAGGTTGAGTGCTTGGTTCATATATGTAAGAAACCCCGGCGAAGTAACTATGTCATCCTCTAAAACGATCACCTTGCCATGTTGCTGTACTACATTGGTTACCCCATCTACAATGTTTTTTACTAGTCCAAAGTTTTGCTTGCGTTCGATAAGGCGTATTTCTCTGCACCATTGTTGTGTCCAGATAATCTTCTTCACTTCAGCAATGGCCTTTAATTCATCTTCGGTTGCATCTTCTTTGGGTGCATCGGCAAATATATACAACAACGACTGTTTGCTCAGGTGGTTGTGCTGCAAACTAACCAGTGTTTGCAGGGTATGCAGGGGGCGTTTGTATACAAAGAGTATGATCGGGGCAAGGTTCACAGTAAGTTTATTGTAAGAGGTACCTCAATTATTCAAATGAACTTGTTTTGATGAAAAATATTGAATCTTTTGTTTAATGGAGTTTGTTAAATTTTTAATATTTTCAGGGTCATTAAAAATCTTTTCATTTGAAGGGTTTCCTCGGCTATTATGAGCAATAAACTTTGCCAAATACTCAATTGTATTTTTATCATCTGGCATATTTAGTATGTTACTATCCAGTACTTCTTTCACTTCCTTAAAGTTTGCTACTTTATGAATATCTGGGTGTCTATCATAAAACACATTTCCTAATACAATTACAGGGATATTATTAATGAGTGCTTCCCAACCTACCGAACCACAAATTGTAATTACAGCTTTAGTTTGTTTAAGTATAGAGTGAGAGTCTAATTCGGCTGGTAAAAATGCTATGTTACTATTTTTTTTTCGCAATGTTTGATATTCTTCTTGTAGCAAGTACCCAGGTTGATAAGGGTGTTCTTTTACCAACAAAACAGTATCCAACGGCAACTGTTTAGCTATTTGTTGAATTGTATTGAGTTGTTCGGCAACATCAGGATTAAAATACAACAAGGTAGCCTCTGGCTCGAAATGAAAAGGGAAGAAGATTTTTTTATATGCTTTTAAATTATCTAGATCATCATAGTCTCCTGATTTAGGATAATGTTTTTTTACAAAATCATAGTAGTAAAAATGAGTCCCCAATTGATTGTAGTAAAATACACTGTCTCGTTTTTTTTCTTCTCTGGAAAAACTCTTCACTAACTTTAGCCGCTTCTTGATTTCATACTTAATTTGTGAAAAAAAATGGCGAGTATTTGATTTTTTCAGTCTTTTGGGCGGATTAGATATAAAAGAGGGTTTGTGCCCTTTTTGTTTCGTTTTAGATATAATCTCTTTTGCCAACGAAAGGTTCGCCTCGGTTATTGGGGTTTGTTCAAGTACTACTTCTGGATAACTTGAACTATAGGGGTCAGGTTTCCATATAAACTGCTTGGGAACAACAGATACCAAAAAATTCAAGTCTAAAACATTGTAAGCCTTAAGCATTAAACTAAATACTTCTTCCTGTTCTATGGCAATGGTTTCGTGTACGCCTGCAAAATAGATACGTTCGCTTAGAATACGGTTCCAAAAACTAATAGATTTGCCCAAAATCTCCTGCCTCTCTTCTAAAGTAAGCCATCCCATAAAACGATCTGCCTGAAAAGAAGACTGAAGAAAGTTATGGGGGATAGTAGCCATATCCAATTGATCGAATTCTTCTTCAAAACAGCCTACAACTATGCCTCCCAGCTCTTCTACTTCTTGTTTTTCTTTGAGATTAACTGTTACATGAAAACTATTGTATACACTTGATGTAAGTCTAGGCAATAATTGTGTGTAGGTAGTTCGCGAAAAAAATAGAATGTTAGGACCTTTAGTCATTTTTTGGAGAAATTAATTCTGGGTTAATATCTTAGAATAAACTTCAGGAAATTCTGTAAACATATTTTTCTGAGAGCTTTCTAAAGTGTGTGGAAGAGCAACTTTTGGGTATTCCACACCAAAATAGTTATTACAAAATTCTAATTGGAAAATGAGTCGTTCACCTTTGAGCAAAGGTTTACCTTTGTGTAGCCCACGAGTATCTACCGCCATAATAGTTCCTTTTTTACCTAGAAGTTCTAATATATGTTCTTGAGAGTAATGTTGTTTTATTTCCTCATCTGTTAACCTTCTATCTTTACAAATGGCTGTTGGTAATTTATGATGCGAGCTTTTTACATAACAAAACGGTCCTGTATCAGAGTCTACATCTGTGAGATAAAAAAAGAACTTAAGGAATTTAAAGCGGTCTAAATCAAAATGATACATTTGTGCAGCTTCTGCGGTTCCTTTTTCATCAAATGGAGCACTCCACCACATGGCTATCAAATCTAGTATGGGTTTACTTTTAAGGTATGATTGTGCAATAGCTAACAAAGTAGGATCGAAAATAAGTTTTTGAAGCATGGGCTGATTAATCAATTGTTGCATACTAAAAACATACTTGGGTGCTATTATATGATCACGGTTATAGATTACAGACTCATCTGAGAACTTGACTCTGGTTACTTCGTCCCGCTCTTCAGGAATTTGTAAATACTTAACGGGAGTATTTTCAGCAAATTTGAGTAAACTTTCCACACTAGTATCATCCAGCTTGGTATCGAATATATAATATCCATCTTTTTTTATTTTTAGAGCTATATTTTTTATTTCTTGATTTGACAAATGCCCCAGCACTCCTGACTGATCTTTTTTTAGTTGTGAATATTTCCCAACAAAAATAGCATTAAAAAAGCTGAACCAGTTGTTGAAACGTCCATTGGTTAGCACAAATAGTCTGCGCATGGCATGAAATCCAGTAGATGGAGTAATACCTTTAAGTTTATAATAGACAAATGCTTTTAAAAAGTGCCAAAAAGATTTTAATATAGATATCATATTATAACAAAATTAAATTCTCAATAAAAGTTAACGCCTTTATTCTACTAGGGTTATTAAGGTTTAAAACTGGTTTAGATACGTGCTTTAAAAGATCAATTTACTAATGGTTTAGTATATTTCACAACTTACAACCCCATACTTCGATACTGAACTGTTGACCTTTGGCATTAACTCAAATGTAAATAAATGATATTTTTGAAGAACATCTGGAAATTTTGAGAGGTTTTGAATGGATTTTTCATAAACTTCTGTTGGCACTGGAATAATGTATTCAGTTTTATCAGAAGTAATATGGAGTTGAATTAACAGGACATCATTTAATTTAACAGCAAGCAGTTGTGGTTGAAAATTCTCAGAAAAAAACATATTGAGTTTTAATTCAGAAAACACTTGTTTTTTGAGGGTAATAAGGGCTTTTTCGAAAGCAAATAAACCATTTTGTTTGAGCGATTCTTTTCGGTCAGTTTTTTGTTGAGCAAAGCCTCGATAAAAATACGGCCAATGCAACTCATTGATGGCATAAATGGCCGTAGGTGGGTTAAAATTAATTCGTTTTTTAAGCTCTGTGTTCGGGCTTCCAGACTGTATAGAATAAGGAGGTATATTTCTGGTAACCAATGTATAAGCTCCTACAACAGCGCCTCTACCTATGTAGACTCCTCTCTTTACATATGAGCCTAACCCAATCCAGCAATCCTCTTCTACGTGTATAGGCTTTACATGGGCTAAAGTACCTTCCTCTGTGCTCAATACCTCCTTGTCTTGGTTTTTGATCAAATCAAAAGGGTTTTTGGAGAAATAGTGATTGCCAGAAGACATAAAAACGTTGGGAGCAAGCAAACAATTACGTTCTATGGTCACACCTCCCAATAATTTACAATTATCTTGAAGTGAAGTATGATCCTTGATTATTAAGTGGTTATGCTCCCATATTGTGAGCTCTACATGACGACTAATAATGACTCCTTTACCTAGTGTAATGCTCTGATCTCTGTGAATATTTCCTGTGAACCCGACCTGCAGAATACGACTATAATCACCTATTTTACCCCCAACAGGAGGAGTAAAATTTTCGTAGTTATTGATCACAACATTTTTACCTATCTGAAAATCCCCTTTGAATAGTAATTTTTGCCTAATACTATATTGCAGATAAGTGTCTTTGATATACTGAAGGGCTGACTTTCCCAGATAAAGCAAAAAATATAAGTATTTTAATATTTTCATAAGAAAACTAAAGTATTAAAAGTGTATGCGGCAAATTGAGGCACATTTATACACATGGTTTAATTAGAATGCTTGTTTTTGAGCAACAATGTTTTCATTATTTTTTTTAAAGGTGCAGGTATTTTTGCCTTTAACCTTTCCATTTTTGAAGAAGGAGGAGCTTTATACCATTCAAAATAGAGGTTGTCGTCAGCCCTGTGATCTATAATAGTAAATTCTGGATGGGTAAGAGGAAAATCTAATTGTTCAAGATGTATATTTTCTTGGTATTTTGAGTTCACTTCGAAAGTATGCGTAGCATCTTGGTCGAATCCAATATTTTTGACCATGTTTTTATTAGGCATGATAGCCATTCCAGACTGGGTAAGAAAGGCAAACTGCCATTGATAATCCCAAACCCCCTTGACTATGTTTTGATAACCTGTTTCAAATTTTTTGATTTTAAACTCTGCGACCTCGGGAGTATGAAATACATCATACATCTTATTTTCATCTCTAAATTTAGGGAATAGCTTCATTTCATAGTCGAAATGCTTCCAAGCACGCCGCCAGGTTGCCCAGCCCCAGCAAGGATTTATTCGAGAAAAATAATAAGATGCATCGCCAAATTTTTTCCCCATGTGGTGATTGGTACCAGCAATGTGCATCATACGAGTATCATGTTTATACCTGTTAAGCAATTCTTCGCAAAAATGAAAAAAAGAAGCATCTGGCAAACAATCATCTTCCAGAATAATACCTTGCTCTACATGCTCAAAAAACCATGTAATAGCGGTAACTGGTCCTAAACCACAACCTAAGTTTTTATCCTGAAATAAAGTTTGCACATCGCATTCCCAATCTATTTCATTGATAATATTTCGGGTTTCTTCACATTTTCTTGCTTCAGCATCTACATTTGGACGAGCACCGTCAGCAGCTATAAACAATTGCTTGGGTTTAACTTCTCTAATTTTTTCCAGTACTTGACGGGTAGTATCTAACCGTTTAAATATAATAAGTAGAACAGGGGTGTTGAGCATTTTCGTTTTTCCAAAAAAATTAAAAAATTTTGAATACCTTCATAGAACAGTTCTAACCACCATAAATGCCTCTGCCATATCATTGCCCCAGTATTTTGCCCTATAAGTAAGCGATTCAGGGAAACGGGGATGCGGGTAAGCTCGTTTTTCAAACACATAAGATTCCATTCCAGCTATTTTAGCCTGAAGATTTTGTTCAGATACTTTTACAAAAATATTGGGTGAAAACTGAATAGGGTGGTTAAAGGCTTGCCACCCAGTATGAGGTCAAGCAAAGCTACTGAGTCGCAACAGTTGTCAGGAAAAGCATAAATACCCACAAACTCATAGCCAATACATTTTTGGGCATTGTGGATATCCTGACGGTGTGTTTTCAATTCTTTTTCCCATTTTGATATATCCCGTTCATTAACCCGTGAGGTAATACCTTTACCCAAAATAACCGCTCTTGCTATGCAGTTTTGCTCACTTATCAAACGATGCATAGTAGCCCTCCCCCTCAAGGGTTCATCGTTGGGGGGGGCTACTACTATTAACAAACGTTTATTTTTAAAATCAAACATGTTAGAAATTTAAAAATTTAGTAGCTACAATTGCATCATCAGGAGTGAGGCAAGGCACACCATGGAGAATAGGGTATGCCAACAAGCTAGATTTGGAAAAATAGGCATTTTCATCGAACGACAAGCTTGTTCGTGTAACAGGACATGCCAATGGATGAGTTATTGCGTTTTTTTCTGTTGATTTTTCGATAATCATCAATCCAGTAGGGTTTAAAGGGTTCGCGCAATAGTCAAATAGTCTATACTCCAGCACTTTATAGCCTAATGATAGGGCTGTTGAATGCAAACTAGTTACATAACCGTTGTTTTTCATCCTTTGACGGGCTTCTTTATTTGCCAACTCATAAGCAGGCTCTAATAATATGACATATTTTTTTGCCACCCTGTAGAGCTCTTCCAGCGCCTCTTTTTCTCTGCCTCCATTGGGTTCTATAGAGTGAGAGGTGTATACAATATCAATAGAATTATCGAGGTATGGCATTTGAAATAAATCGCCAGTAGATAAAAATACAGATTGCTTTAGTTCTTTTGTATTTACATACTGGTAAGCATATTTTATACGTGACCAGGAGAGGTCAAAACCGTATGATTTAATATGTGAATCTTCCATTTTAGCAAGTACATTAGCAAGTGTGGTAGCTTCGCCTACACCTACCTCAAGTATAGAAGAGGGAGCAAAATCGGCAAGAGTTTGAGCAATATGTTTGGTATAATTACTGTTAAAATCTGGGTGATTATTTGTGTATTGTATGTAAGTACCTGCTTGAAAATCATAGCTTATCAATATAGCTTCGGTACTGTTTTTATTGTTTTGCCCTCGCAAAAAAGACATAATATTTTCTCCTTTGTTGTACAAAGACTTTATAAATGCTAGTTGTTTGTCTTTCATCTATTTCTTTTGGATAATTCTAACATCAGATATTATACTACCATTGGCTTTAAAAGATGCTCTGTTAAACTCAAATCGAAAGTGCTCTTTTTTCATAAAGGCTTTGGGGCATCCTTCAGCATCCAGCATTCTTATATAGTCATATATTTGTTCTATTTGTGCCAATGTAGCAATATTACTATTGGCTGGTGTGCATCGTTTAAATAGATTAGGAGCACCTTTTTGGGGAACAGGCGTAGTATTTTTTTCTGCAATTTTCATAATAATTTTTTCTATAATTCCCGATACTCTTATAAAAACTTCTTCTGCTGTTCCCAGCAAACTCAGTTCTTTTTTCAGGTAAATATCACCAACATCTAACTCTTTTATGACCCTCAGTACCGAAATTTTCGTGTATTGGTTCTCCTCTTATAATCAAATTTTACAACAGGCTTTCTCCTCTTTCATAAGGCAAATCAGTCATATTGGAAAACCACACATTCGTAATTTTCACATATTTCAGATGGGATAATATAAGACCAATGTAGCATAAAAATCTTTTGTGGTCTGATTTCCTCTAGTGTTACTAAATTAAACTCTTGTTTTTGGCTGATTAAGAAGCAATTGCCCAAAGTATTCATAGAGGGTGTTGGACAAGTTACTATTCCAACGCTTTTCTGAAACAATAATGTAATTATTCATAATTCTATCAGTGGGTATAATAGCAAAACTAGAAGTTACAACAATATATCGAAACTTAGTGGTGTGCCTGCTTTTATTAATTTATGACTTGCTTTGCCCAATAGAATCTCATAATATTTAGGAGGTAAACCATCACCAGGACGAATCACCCTGATATTCTCATAAGTAAAGATATCGCCAACAATTATGTCTTTTACTGCATATACAGAACGTTTGTATTTTAGACTGTTTTTCTCAGCATTTTGCACTCCATACTGAACTTTTCCTAAAGCCAGAAAAGCCCTTTCACTCTCTATTACCAACGCCTTTAGTTCTTCAGGTTCAATAGAAAATGTTGAATCAACCCCTCCATCAGCCCGTCGTAAAGTAAAATGTTTTTCTACTACTCTTGCTCCTAAAGCAACCGAGGCAATAGCCGCCCCTATGCCCATGGTATGGTCAGAGAGTCCAACTGTGCAGTTGAACATTTTGGCAAGATGGGGTATAGTTATCAGATTAGTACTTTCGGGAGTTGCAGGATAAGTGCTAGTACATTTTAACAAAACCAAGTCTTTGCACCCATGTGTTCTTAATGTGTTCACTGCCTCTTCAATCATTCCTAAAGTGGCCACCCCAGTCGACATAATGACAGGCTTTCCTGTGGCTGCCACCTTTTTTAACAATGGAAGGTCATTGTTTTCAAAAGAAGCAATTTTGTAGGCAAGCACGTTTAGCTCTTCCAGAAAATCAACAGCAGATGCATCAAAAGGCGTACTAAAGGCAATCAAACCTTTTTCTGTAGCCCTTTCAAAAATTGGACGATGCCATTCCCAGGGAGTATAAGCTTTTTGATACAAAGTATGAAGCTCTTCACCGTGCCATAAGGACTCTTTATCTTCAATAGTAAGAGCCCCTCTGATAGTCATTGTATCAGCAGTATACGTCTGAAGTTTCAGAGCATGGGCACCTGCTTCAGCAGCAGCATCTACAATTTCAAGAGCTCTTTCGAGCGATTGATTGTGATTGCCCGACATTTCGGCAATGATAAAGGGTTTATGGTTATTGCCTATAGGAAAATTATTTATAAACACGATAGATAGGTTTTTGGTACTGATTCAAATTTACTCCTTTGATCGTTTGCATGCCAGTAAATTCAAAATTTAAATGCTCAAACACTTTTGTAGATGCCTGATTATCAGGCTTTACCAAGGCTATTATTTTGTCTGGCAAATTCGAAATATTTTCATCATAATGTCCAACAAGTGCTTTAAGGGCCATTTGCATAATGATTTCTCCAAAACCTTTGCCCCTGAACTGAGGAGCAACAGAATAGCCTATTTCCAGATGCTTATCAATTAATTCGAAACGTACTTGCCCCAAAGAAACATCTTGATATGTAAATTTATAAAGAAAAGTGTTAGTATCAGACAGTTTTGTTTGAAACCATTGTTTATGTTGCTCAAAGATAATTGGTTCAGAGTTGATCGCGTTTTTTCTGGTTTCTTTATCATTTGCCCAATCAAAATATAATTCCATATCATCGATGCTGGCTTTAGCGGTTTCAACATTTTGAGCAAGGAGAAGCTTTTCAAACACCTTAGGCAAGCGAGGTGTTTGAAAATAGTGCTTTTGCCCGGCTATCTGTTTTAAGACTACTTCGGGAAGCATGTTTTCTATCAAACATGTTAAACCTGCCTGGGTAATTTCAAGAAACCCACCTAAAGGGATTGCTAACTGATTTTCTATCAGGAAATTAAAAATACCTTGCTGATTGGCAGCATACGTACCTAGAACAAGCCCTATGCCTACACAACAAAGTTCATAAGATATGCTACTTGCTGGAGCAACTGCCAAATCGCATTGTGCCATCAGCGCTGCCATTTCTCTGGCAGACAGATTTTGATAAAAATATAGCTTTTTGTTAGTGGAAACAATCTTTTTCAGGGCTTTTTGTTCTGTGTAAGCACTTCCAGTTACCACATGAATTTCAGTCAGCCGATCAACCTCTAAACAAGCTTTTATAGTTTTTTCGGTGAGATTATGAGTATCTGCCCCTCCAAAGCAAATAAAAACCTTACTTAGATCCTCTCTCTTTCGCAATTGTTGGGCTGCCTTTAGAAAAGGTTGGCGAAGCAGTGCATATTCAGTGCCCAAGCACAGTTTGGTATAAGGCTCACAGGAATACTTGCTTGGGTGTATACCACCTGCATGATTAATCACTACATCAGCCACAAAATGCCAGGCATGTAAATCATCAATGCAAACCAATTTGCAACCGCTGGAGCGTATAATTTTTTGATACTCAGTTTTGAAATTATACCCATCAAGTACTGTTATATGGGCATTATGGAGGAGTTTTTCAGCAATATTTTTTGCCTCATTTATATAATCGTCTGTATTTTCAAAGGCAATCAATTGATGCTTTTCGGTAATTTGATTTTGTAATGCCTCAGAAGGCGTTTGCACCAAAAATATACAGTCAAAATTATCACATAGCATGTCTGCCAAAGCGAGGCTACGTACTATATGCCCCAAGCCTATTTGGCTGTTGCCATCTGCGCGAAAATAAATAATTGGTTTAGGCATCTTTCAGATGTTTGATAGTATACATAAAACCGTTTTTTGCCAACAACTCTAATGCATCAGCTTTTTCCTCCTCAAATGATTGATAGGCATTTTTTTGAAAGACATCTTGGTTGATCGCTTTTACCCAAGGATTTTCCTTGAAAAACTCCATAATTTCGTTGAACCCAAACAAATGATTATGAGAATATAGTTGCTGATAAAGTAAACACATGAGGGCGTAATCGCTGGGGGTATCTAAGGTAAGCCGATACTGGGCACAATCTTGCTCATCAGACAATACCTGCGGATAATGAAGCACGAATTGATCAGGGCGTTGCCGCACAAAATAAGTAACATGTTCCCTTTCATTTTGATCGATCCCTTGCTCATGGGCTATTTGTAAAGCGGTATTTGAAACTACTTCTACATTCATGCCAAGTGGCAACCCTTGAGTATAAGTATAATCTGCCTTATGAGTGGCATGTTCTTCGATGGCTTTTTCAATATACACTGGATCAATACAGGGATTGTCGCCTGTAAGGCGTACAATTGTATCAAGTTGGTATTGTTGGGTAATGGCAGCATAACGTGATAACACATCTTCTTCGTCTCCTCTAAAAAGTACAACACCTTGCTGAGAAGTCATTGCTGCCAACAAGTCATTTTCTGCATTGACTGAAGTAGCAACTGCGATCAAATAATCAGGGTTTACAGCTTTGGACCGGGCAATAATGTGTTCAATCACAGATAACTCTCCACTGTAAGGAAGTTTTAAAGCTATTTTCGCAGGCAAGCGGCTCGACCCCATACGCGCCTGAATAATGATTCCTACTTTATTTTTTACCATGCGGTCCACCCTCCATCTACTACTATATTTTGTCCAGTCATAAAGCTTGAAGCGTTTGAGGCTAAAAATACAAATGCACCCTGGAGTTCTTCAGGTTTGCCAATGCGTCCTAAAGGAGACTTGGATGACAAACTATTGATAAATTCTTGATTTTCTTGTACAGCAGGACTAGGAAATGCTCCAGGAGTAATCGCATTGACTAGTATGTTGTCTTTGCCCAAATAAGCTGCAAAATAACGGGTAATTTGTAATACCCCAGCTTTGGCTGCCCCATAATGGGGTGGGTTTAAAAAATCATTGTTTTGGTATACTGAAAAATCGGGGGCTACCATCCCATACATTGAAGATACATTGATGATTTTGCCTTGTCCTTGTTTCTTAAATAAGGACACTTCTCTGATGCAGCGATAAACACTATTAAGTGTACATCATGCCATAGCCCAGTCATCATCGGTCATCGTTTCAGGGTGTTGGCCTTGACTATAAAAAGCATTGTTGATGAGTACATCTATTAGGTTTTGTTTGGCTATATTTTCAAAGCTTTGACGAATGCTTTGAGTGTCAGCAATGTCTGTTTGTTCAAAAAATATTTTTTCTTCTTGTTCAAATGTTTTTTCAAACTTGTCTTCCGACCTGCCCAAAACCCAAACTTTTGCTCCATGTACCAATAAACCCTGGCAGATGGCTTGTCCTAAATAGCCATAACCACCTGTGATTAATATGTTTTTATCTTGAAGAGAAAATAGCCCCATTACTTCCAGTGAAAAGGTAAAATAATTTGTTCGTTGTCTTCTTTTAGTTGTTTCAAGTCAGAGTAAATATTGCGAGTTTTTTCCAGAAAATCAACACTCATTAGGTTATCTTTCAGGTGGGCAATTGCATCTACCCCAATCACTACTTGATCTATGTTTTGCTGTAGTTGCACAAAGTTTAATAGCAATGCTGCCAAAGGTATTTGGTGTTGTTGACTGAGTTCATGCAAAGTATTTATTTTAGACTCAATGCTTTGAAAATGAACAGGCAATGACTGACTATCTTTGAAAAACAAGCCTTGCAAAAACGCAGAACGATTGTGAACCTCTATTCTTTGTTTTTTCAAAACAGGGAACAGGTATTCAAAACGTTGATCCAACAAATTATAGGGAAGTTGTACTAAATCAAAAGAAATATGATGGTCAAATAAGTACTCAACCTGGTGAGGGTAATATACCGAAAATCCAATTTTATTAACCATCCCCTGTTTTTTTGCCTGTACCAACTCCTCTAACAAAGCAGAGTTTTGTTTAAAAGTATCAAAGTCATGGAAAAGATAACCATACAAAACGGCTACCTGTAGTTTTTCCAGCGACTGCCTTACTTCGGGCAATACCCCACCTGTGGTTACCTCAGCAGGTAATTTCGATACTATTTTAAAAGACAACTGCAGTTCTTGCAAAGCATTGCCTAGCATTGCTTCACTGTTGCCATACATTGCGGCGGTGTCTAATAGGTTGATACCATTTTGGTGAGCCTCCATAAGAATGGCTTTGATGTGCTCATAGCTTACTTGCCCTTTGGGATTGTTAATGCCATAATCCAGTCCAAACTGTACTGTACCCAGAGCCAACTTTGATTTGTTTATTGACAAAACTTCAATACTTTTTCGATAACAAAATCTTGTTCTTCATTGCTTAAGGTCGGAAACATAGGCAAACTTAAACAACGACTGTAATACTGTTCAGCTTGCGGAAAATCGCCGGCTTTCCAGCCAAACTGTGTATAATAAGGTTGCAAATGCACAGGAATATAATGCACCTGAGCAAATATTTGATGCTGCCGCAAATCATCATACAAGCCTTTTCTATCGTTCACCTGTATTACATACAAATGATAAGCATGTACTCCCTGTTGGGCAGGCATTGGCATCACACCTACTGATGTATTGGCAAATGCTTTATCATATTTCTCTGCAATCTCTCTGCGTCTAGCTATCCTCTCATCGGCCCTTTGTAACTGCGACACCCCCAAAGCTGCTTGCAGGTCAGTTAAACGATAATTATAGCCTAAGTTGTGCATTTCATAATACCACCCTCCATGGTTTTCACGAAGCAGGCCTGGACTTTTGGTAATGCCATGGGATCGAAGTTGCACCAGTTGGTCATACAAAACTTTATCATTTGTAGTAATCATGCCTCCTTCACCACAAGCAATATGTTTGACAGGGTGAAATGAAAATATAGCAAGGTCGGCATACAGTCCATTCCCACAGTACTGTTGTTGTTCCTTACTATCTACAAAATATCCCCCTGGAGCATGGCAGGCATCTTCTATAATCCAAAGTTCATACTCATCAGCAAGTTGACGGAACTTCTCTAGATTGATTGGATACCCAGCAAAATCTACAGGAATGATTCCTTGATAAGTTCCCTTTGGACTTTTTTCTAATAACACCTTTACTTTTTCAATGTCTAACAGGGCAGTTTTTGGGTCAACATCTGCAAAAACAACCTCTCCACCACAATAACCTACACAATTGGCAGAAGCTGAAAAAGTAATAGGAGTAGTAATTACCTTAGAGCCAGCCTCTACCCCCACTGCCAGTGCACAAAGATGTAAAGCTGCCGTACCATTGGCAACAGCCACTGCATATTTTGCCCCTACATATTGCGCAAAAGCTTGTTCAAACGCTAGAATACGAGGTCCTTGTGTCAAAAAATCTGACTTCAAAGCAGCAACTACTGCTTGCACATCATCCTCAGTAATGTGTTGTCTTCCGTAGGGTATTTTAAAGCTCATAAAGAAGGGTTATATAGTAAAACCTGGTGCGATGTAGTTTTTAATCAAAGTGCGTAGCTCCTCTACATTAAGCCATTCACTATTTTTGCCCGAATTATAACTAAAGCCTCTATCTACCTCTTGAGCATGATAGTGTGTGATATATTTGTTCATTGTTTCTTCATGAGTTTTAAAGGGTGGACTAGGTACAATCACATAATATTTTTGTGTTTCGATAGTATTCAATGAGTCAGTAGTAGTAAGCATTTCTTCATGTAGCTTTTCGCCTGGACGTATGCCTACTATTTTTTGTTCACAATTAGGGGCAATAGCTTTGGCAAGCTCTGTGATCT
Source organism: Microscilla marina ATCC 23134 (assembly GCF_000169175.1). Taxonomy (NCBI): domain Bacteria; kingdom Pseudomonadati; phylum Bacteroidota; class Cytophagia; order Cytophagales; family Microscillaceae; genus Microscilla; species Microscilla marina. The sequence continues at coordinate 229,716 of NZ_AAWS01000001.1, read as the reverse complement.
TATAAGAGGGAATCTTGGGTATAAATACTTCTCCCCCAATAGCATTTTCTAATGCATAAAATACCAAGTCCACCCCATCTTCCAACAAAATGTTAAAGCGAGTCATTTCAGGGTCAGTAATTGGCAACACTCCTTCTTTCCTCTTTTGCAAAAAAAACGGAATAACTGAGCCTCGTGATCCCATTACATTGCCATAGCGTACCACCGAAAAGGTAAGGCTACGATCTCCTCTCATGTTATTTGCTGCTACAAATAGTTTGTCAGAACAAAGCTTGGTAGCTCCATATAAGTTTATAGGAGCAGCAGCCTTGTCGGTAGATAAAGCGATTACTTTTTGCACTCCGCAATCGAGGGCAGCATTGATGATGTTTTCAGCACCAAAAATATTGGTTTTGATACATTCCATCGGGTTATATTCTGCCACAGGTACATGCTTAAGTGCTGCCGCATGAATAATGAAGTCAATGCCTTCACAAGCTCTTTTTAGCCTTTCGCCATCTCTTACATCACCTATAAAGTACCTCAATGCCTTATGTTTGCCATAAGGGGTATGGTGGTTCATTTCAAACTGCTTAAGTTCATCACGGGAGTAGATGACAATTTTTTTAATGGATGGAAATTTTTGTAGTAATGTTTCAGTGCATTTCTTTCCAAACGAACCCGTTCCTCCTGTAATAAGGATTGACTTACTGTTTAAATCTAGCATAATATATATACAATATTCTTTTCAAAATAATCCTTCATATATCAAGCTTGGTTACCCTGCTTTTTCAGCGAAATCACTTCAAATTTGATCAACATATTGACCAAGTAACCATTGAATATAAGGTAGCTATTTAAAATTTGACTGAGCGTTTTTTTAAATGCTTTATCTAATACTTCTATCCTGTATTTTTGTCGAGATTCTTTAATCCACTCCTACAACCTCCCTTCTGTGGCTTTTGGATACTACGCTCAATATAAGCATATCATCAGTATTTAGTGGAGCATTATCTGCGACTTCTAAACAATTCTTTACAAAAATTAAAGAAATACAAATACACAACAATTGCCTTTTAATACTGTGGGGACCTTGTTCTACAAGCTCAAAAACCACCTAATGCCCTATGCAGGCAGGTTGAGCCTGGCTAATCCTTTCTGCTTTTTTGATAAACATTTTTTTTTATAAAATAAGACATCCACTTGGGGAGTTTTTTTTCTAAAATAAGATAACTGGCAGCTACATTTCCTAGGTAGCTTGCTAGTTGTATTTGTGAAAAGAAGCTATTGCGTCTCAATATAGTATTAAAAGTATGGCGAATTATTTTTTTTATAAACGGAAATCTTCCTAAAATAACTACTTGCTGTTTTTCTTCAGGCATTAGCTCAACCAAAGCTTTTTTTGAGCTAAGGGCAACTTCATACATTAATTTCCTTAGATATGCGATTTTAGTTCTATGAGCTGGTATTATGTGAACCAACTGTAAATCTGGCGATACTCCAACAGCCCACCCATCTAATACAGCTTGTAACACAACTTGGGTATCTCCAGCAGAAGCTAAACTATCTCCTTTGCGATCAGATAAACTGTATTGACTATTTGAAATGGCTTCTAAGTACTTTCTAATAGAAAGTCTACGAATGCTTAGCCCAGTACCAAAAGGGTGAGCAGGTGTCCAGGTGGTAGTGAGTGCATATTGTATTTTAGATAAGTGTTTTTCTTGAAAAACACCACGCATCCATGCTTCCCGTGCTTTTGGCACTGGCTCTAAAAAATCTACGCTTATATCTCCTGGTCCCCATATACCAACAAATGGGTATTTGGTAAACAAGTTTTGTAATTCTTCTAGATAAGTAGGTAAAGGCTCATTGTCATCATCGAAAAACACAATAATTGGCGCACTAGTATTTTGAACTCCTGCGATTCGTGCCGCCGTGAGCCCTTGTTTTTCTTCAATAATAATCTTCGACTGAAACTTACACCGCTTCAATAACTTGGTGACATAACCTGTTTCTGACAAAGGTTTTTGACTATTATTATCAACAATTACACACTCGATACGTGAAGGAGTGTCATGATGCAATTGATTGATGGCTTTTAATAATCTGGTAAATATTTTTTCATCAGGATTATAAGTACACACAACTATTGCTATGTCAAAAGCACTTACCTGTGGCTCAATATTTTGACTCATAAACTAAGCGTAGGGGGTCTGATAGTGATCTAATAAATACTACTTAGTGAGAAGATAGTTGCTCTAAAAAATCTTTTAATTGCTTCATTTTCAACTGAAAATCAACCTTTGATTCGGCAAAACCTCTCATTTCTGTGGGGTGGTTTTCTAACTGCAGTACCCTCTCCGCAAAACTAACTACATCTTCTATATTTACAGGGCTATCATCTCCAGGTATTTTAAGGTAATAAGGTGCAATACTTTCATTATTTTCTGTATCTACATCTATGTTTGAAATAAAAAATGGAATGCCACGGGACAAATACTCTCGAGTTTTTAAGGTAGATGCTTCTTGTAAACCATTTCTATGCATTGCCATAGAACTGGCTGCAATGTGACACTCATCGAAAATTACTGCTGCTGCTTCACTGTCCAAATTACCCAAAAACTCCACCTTATCTTCTAAATGATATTTCTTAATTAAGGGATGAATTTCATTCAGTACATTTCCGATTATTTTTAACTTCACCTGTACCTCCCCTTTATAAATATGTAGCCCTTCTATAAGCCTGTCTACCCCATGCCATTTACCGGCAAAACCCGCAGATAATAAAATTGTCAATTCCTGTTTATTATATGCAGGAGGAGTTCTAACCCTTACAGACGCTACGTCAAATCCATTAGCTATAGTTCGTGACTCTACTTTATGATTCACCCGATGTGCTTCATAATCAGTTATTTCTCCACAAACACCTACAATACCTTTAGCATGTTTTAGGGCTTTAGGTGCAATTTTGTTCTCATTAAATAACAAGTATTTTTGGCGAAATCCTTCACGATTATACGCCTGCATTTCTACGATTTCTATGGTATTATGTTCAAATACAATTTTTTTATGATATTTCTTCATAAACCTTAAAAAATTGAAATCGGCATACCAAATAGGGTAACGAAACAATATCAAGTCAAAATCTTCTTCTTGCAAGGCTACATCTATAGTTTCATAAAAGATCTTGTTTTCATAATACACATGAAATCTCCAAAAAAAAGGCGCACTGTAGATTTTAGGCACATTGGTAATTTGATACGGGATAACCTTTATATTCAAATCAGGGTAATTTACTTCTTTGTTGGCACTTGAAATAAATAATCCTTTTGTTTCTAAGCCTAGCTGGTTAAGCGCTTTTATTTTATTCACTACTTTTTTTTGAACACCACTTGCTTGCATCCCACCTGAGTATAAGTAGATTAATTTCATTAGAAAAGCTAATATAGTTTGTGAATTGTATTTGTGATGAATGTAACCTGTTCCTCTGCTAACTCAGCATACATAGGCAAAGATAGTATTTCGTTTTGGTATTGAGCAGCCACAGGGAAATGATCTACTGTGTTGTTCTGTGATTGATAACAAGGCAAAAAAGGAAGTGCTGTAGGGTAATGTATACCTGTAGCTATTCCTTTACTTTTTAGATAATCGTTTAGTTGATCACGTTGGGTACTTCTGATTACATACAGATGAAATACATGCTGGGCATTGGTCCTTATCTTAGGAACAATGACTGATGAGTTGTCTAAAAGTTCACTGTAGCGATGGGCGTTATGAATGCGCGCTGCTGTCCATTTGTTCAAGTATTTTAACTTTGTAGAAAGAATGGTGGCCTGTAGTGTATCTAAACGACTATTACGCCCTTCTATTTGGTGGTCATGCTTCAATAACTGCCCATGATTGGCTATTCTGCGGGCTTTTTCGGCTAACGCTGGGGCATTGGTAACCATTGCTCCAGCATCACCATAAGCTCCCAAGTTTTTGCCAGGGTAAAAACTAAAACTTGCACAATCGCCCCAAATGCCCACATTCTTACCTTCAATGCTTGCTCCATGGGCTTGAGCACAATCTTCTAGTACCTTAAGGTCATGTTTTTGGGCTATTTCCATGATGGCAGGCATATTGGCGGGTTGTCCATACAAATGCACAGGTATAATCGCTTTGGTTTTTGAGGTGAGCTTCGCTTCTATTTTTATGGGGTCAATGGTATAAAACTCTGGCTCAATGTCTACAAAAACAGGAGTAGCTCCTACAGTACTTACTGCCTCCGAGGTAGAAATCCACGAAACAGCAGGTACTACAATCTCATCGCCTGCGCCAATGCCCATTGCCTGTAGCAAAATCTCTATCGAGTCGGTACCATTGGCACAGGCAATGCAGTGTTTTGTGCCAATGTAACTCGCAAATGCTTCTTCGAACTGTTTAACTAGTGTACCACCCACAAAAGAGGTATCTTCTAAAACTTGTGCAATGGCCTCATCTATTTCAGTTTTTATGCTTAGGTATTGTGCTTTGAGGTCTACAAAAGGTATATGCATATATCTTAATCTTCTAATAATTTTAGCCCAACTTTTTTTCCACCAATAATAGTATAAGGAGGATCAAAACCAGGCATAGCGGTGGCTCTGAAATATCGCTCAATTGTTTCTTTGTCCCACTCCCAATCAATTTTTTTTATATCGTTAATTTCTTTACGATAATGAGTTTCAGTTTTACGAGTTTCTAACAATGTATATTGAGGTGTTAGCGTATAACTACCTTGAATAATGCTTTGTATATGCTCTTTAAACAGTTCCAATGAATGTTGGTAGGTTAAATCATATAATGTTTTCACATAACAGTTTTCAGGAATAGGAAATCTTTTCTCGAACAATATAGCACCATTATCTATTCCTTCTTCTATTTGGTGGATAGTGGTTCCAAACATATTATCTTGATTGATAATCGCAAATGAAAACTGATTGCACCCCCTGTATTCAGGTAAAGGAGCCATATGGAGGTTTATGGCTATTTGCTTAGCCTTAGCAATATGTTGTTTTTTTAAGATTTGATGGTACTGAATAGAAATGATTATATCTACATTAGGCAAGTTCAATAGTTCATCAAGTGAAGGTAATACTTGAATGTTATGTTGTTGGGCAAGCGCTGGAATATCATAAGCTTCACCAAACCTTTTATTGTTATTCGTTAAAACTCCTATGATTTCGAAATTGTGATTAGTTTGGTTTTCTATAAGACACTTAAGACAAAAAAAACCAATAGGTTTAGAGCCCAAAAAAACAACTTTTTTCATAACACCTACAATTTTATTTTGAAAAACACAAATTACTTAATTGACGCTGTAGACTTTTTATAAATCATTTCTATTGCCTTAATGCTTCTGATGCCTTCTGTGCCCTCTACTACATCACCAGAGTTTTGATTAAAGTTTTGGATGATATGCTCAATCACAAAAGGATGATTTGAGCTAGTTCCTTGGTATTTACCATATAGATTAGGCTTATCAGTATATTCTATAGTTGTATCTAAAGGCCAGGCTTGCACATCCCAATACTCTATTTTATTCAAATACTTACCTCCTATTTTGATGGTGCCATTTTCGCCTACAATGGTAATACTACCTTCATAGTTTTTGCTATATACAGAGGTTGTCCAAGTAATAGCGCCCATTGTTCCACTGTCAAAAACAATCGATGCATTGCCGCAATCTTCAATCTCTATTTCATGGCTTTTGGTACTCAAGTGTGCCTTTGCGTCTATTACATCGCCAAACCACCACACCAATAAATCTATAAAATGACTCACCTGAGTAAAAAGGGCACCTCCCTCAAGCGCTTTCTTACCGCGCCAAGGTGATTCGTCATAATAGCCTTGGTAACGATTCCACAAGACATCACATTTTACCATATATACTTGCCCCAACTTACCTGAGTCAAGCAACTGCTTAAGGAGCCTTACAGGGGTATTGAATCGGTTTTGTTTGACGACATATAGTTTTACACCTGCTTTTTGAGCGGCTTGGTTCATTTCTTCGCAGTCTTTTACCGACAATGCCATGGGTTTTTCGACCAACACATTTTTGCCTTGGCTAATAACTGCCAATGCCATCTCTTTGTGGAGTGCATGAGGAGTGCATATATTGACGAAATCGCAATCAACCTCTTTTAGCAAATCGTGGTAATTTGTATAATAAGGTACATTTTGATATAGCGTTGATTGCTCTATACATACACTTTCATCTATATCGCAAATGGCTGTTAATTGTGCTCCTTCTTCAGCGTCTACTACTGCTATGTGTCTTTTGCCAATATTACCACAACCTATAATCGCAAATTTGACTTTATCCATTGATTTTAAATACCTTAGTGTTTTTTAATTTATATTGTTTTTTACTTTCAGGGCAGCTACCCCGTTGTTATTCAATTCAAGGCGATGCCCATACTCACTCACCCAAATTGTTTGGCAGAGTTGCCCCCATCAATACATACACAGGAACATTTCTTGTTACTACTGATCCTCCTATTCCACCTTTTTTAATTCAAAATTTATGATACATAAGTCTTCAAACCTGGTCAAGTGTTGATAATTAAAATCAATGGTAATGTGGTGAATATCTCCAAATAACCAAAATATAATGGCCATAAAATAGCTAAATTGAAGAAACAATGCTGCTCCACCCAAAGCGATTTTTTCTTTCTACCCACCTTCTTTATCTCTATTCCAGTAACAGGTAATTTGCACCAGACAAGTTGTTTTAAGTTGATTGGTTTCCATCAACTCTTTGAGCCATACCAAAGAAGAACCATAATAGTTTTGCAAAACACAAAACAACGATTTTCGTTTTTGTGGTGACTTGAATGTACTTCTGCCACCAGCTTATATCTATTTTATTTTTTGTCCACGATTGGCAACTTGGTGTATTGTATAGGCAGGTGCATCATCGTTGGTAAATATTGCTTCTCCATCGCCTAAAAAACGAAGTAATACCAATGCCCTATCATGCCTATTTTCTTATGTTTGCCAGTACTCAAAGCATAAGCAGCACCTAGAGCTTGAGTATTATCTTCTTATTACATACAAATTATACTTGAATACCTGAGTAAAACCTTTGACTGCCGCAAGTTGATAAAAACAGGAGAATTGATTACATCAATAGCTGCTTGATTAAGGGCAAATTGTAGTTTTTGGTGTCGGGTAATTGATGGCTACAACTTGTTTTTTTGCATTTATATGACTTTATCTTTAAAATATAAGACCATCTCTCTCGCCTGATGGCACATATTTTTTATACCAATCACAGTCTTTTACGTATTCTGTCCATTGATTGTACATTTTTGAATCTTCATTTGATTCAGGGATAAATTTTTCTCTAAAAAAAGTAGGTGTATAAATGTGCGGTGCACGACCGTCTGTAATGCCTAATGCATCTAAAGTTGATTTGCATATAGATTTAGGACTATGATACTTTTCTACATAAGCACGTCCTATTTTGGCTAAACTTTGTCTTTTTGGATAATCTTGAATGATTGATTTTAACTTGGTATATAATGTATTAGGGGTAATGTCAATAATTGGACAATCATCGGGGGTGTAATCGATATAATCTTTACGGAGGCTTGTCATTGAAACTGCTCCTGCAGCTAATGCTTCACGATCTAACTTGCCACCACTTGGCAAAAAAAGTTCGCCAATTATTATATCTGATGATGAATATGTTTTAAGTGCCTGATGATAAGGCATGTTTTCTATAAGACGTTGTTCAAACTTAACCCCTTCATCTTTAAGTTGATTTAGGGTATCCAAGATAATAGATGTGCCCTTTACTCCACGATTAGAAGGTGCATGAGCAATGATTGGAATTTCTCGTTGTTGAGAGTTTTCAACTATCTCTTGTGTATTCACTGGAACAAAAAAATGCTGATATGCTCTTAAACCTAATTGGCTTTGATTAGGAAGACTTAATATTACATCCGCATATTTTTCAAATACTCGAGTATATTTTAATTTATTTTCATAGTTGGCTCTTTGGATTTCCGAATTGGTCAAAAAGCTGAAATAAGACTGTATATTATATAATTTTGCTTCTTGTTCATAAGCATCTTTCTTCCTTACATCACTGCCTACAAAAAACACTATAATTTTCTTTCCTCGTCTTTTAAGTTCTTTTAAGTCTGATAAATCAGGCATAAATGTAGACCACATAAACACAAATATATCACACTCTCTAACCGCTTTTCTGAAAACCCTATCCCTTGGTTCTAACCATTTCTTTTGTAATTTCTTTTGCAATAGATGAGGTCTAACACCCCCAAACCAATATTTTTTCATTTGAGAAAAATCATAATCAGCATCCGCTTTTACAATATTGGCATGTTTTCCATGAATTGCAGTCAAGGTTTCATAACCATTTGCTTCAAAACCTTTTGCCAAATCTGTTATTTGAGACGCAATATCAGTAAGTCCAATAAATACTTTCTTTTTCATAAATTAACTGGGCATTAGTTAAGTTAAAAACGGACTAGCACTAACTAATCGAGTATTCTATCAAGTCTATGGGCTGCTCAGAGAGCCTATGGTTGGTTAGTAAACGCTAAAATACTGGCTAGAGATTATAAAAGATCCACCTTGGGTGCCAAGATATTTCATCAAGACCTCGATGATTAAGTTCACGCATAAATCTCTGTATCAACAGAAAGAGTTTTTTTTATTGAGATAAAGCAGGTAAAATAAACTTATTGCCTGCCCGGATATCTAAACCAACAAGAGCAAGGTGCAACTTGTAACGGTAAAAGCAGGTTTTACCTAATGTCTTTCGGCAAACAAACGTTCGAATTCTTTTACTTTATATCATTGTGTAACCTATCCACCAAAACACTTGCTTTCAAAGCTTCTCATTCTTCTTGACCTATAGAGCATAAGACTCTAATTAGAAACACTCCATCGAGATTTTGCTGCTACAAAACCATGGTAAAACCTTTGTTTAAAGTGAGCATCTTCTCCTTCTAGAAAGTTAAGAACACTAAATTCACAAACATGCTCTACATAGTCTATTGTATTACCATTCACATAATGTATACCTAAGGTAGTATTATAGTTACCAGGTTGTAGGTTGTTCTCCATTTTGCAAGACACTTTTTTTAACCCCTTGTCAAAACTTAATAACTCTTTCTGTTCATAAGTTGTGCTTGCATCTAAAATTATCATTCCATCTTTAGTGCTGATCTTTATATCCAAAACAACATCTTCAATTGGTTGTAATACATCAAGATCAAGGTTAAAATGTAATGGAGATTTATAATAAAATGCGTTTGTCGTTACCCCTTCAACATTTGTTAAGGAAACTCTTCTAAACTTTGCTTCACCAGTATGATAGGTGCTTGCATTTTCAGGAATTAGCCCATTCTTTATATCTATCCTATCTTGCGATAAATATTCTTCAATGACATTATTGGGCTCTCCTTCATAAACTACCTGTCCCTGTTTCAGCATGATAGCTTGCGTACACAAAGCTTTAACACTTGCCATATTATGGCTTACAAACAGCACCGTCCTACCCTCTCCCTTGCTTACATCCTTCATTTTACCTATAGCCTTCTTCTGAAAGTCCGCATCTCCCACGGCAAGTACTTCATCTACAATCAAAATCTCAGGGTCGAGGTGGGCAGCTACTGCAAAAGCAAGACGTACATACATACCCGAAGAGTAGCGTTTTACGGGTGTATCCACATATTTACTTACTCCCGCAAAATCTGTGATTTCGTCTAGTTTACTACGAATTTCTCGCTTATTCATGCCCAAAATAGCTCCGTTGAGAAAAATATTTTCCCGTCCAGTAAGCTCAGGGTGAAACCCTGTACCTACCTCAAGCAAAGAAGCTACTCTCCCCTTTACTTTGATGTTACCTTTGGTAGGGCCAGTTACTTTTGACAATATTTTTAACAGGGTTGATTTTCCTGCTCCATTTTTACCAATAATGCCTAACACTTCTCCTTGTTTTACATCAAAGTTAATATCTTGAAGTGCCCACACATAGTCACCATCGATAGTATCCAGCTGATTGCTCTCACCTATTTTTAGTAATGGATCTTCTTTACCCCTCACTCTTGCCCACCATCGGGCCAGGTCATCCTTTAAGGTTCCAGAACCTACCAAACCCAAGCGGTATTGTTTATACAAATTTTCTACACTTAATACAATCTCTGACATACCCTGATATTTTTAAACTGTATCCATAAATGTTTTTTCAATCCGGTGAAATAATGCTACTCCTATAAAAAAAACGAATCCTGCTATTAGAAGACTATAGCCAACCGAGTTGATACTTACTATGCCCTGTCCAAAGAAGGCGTATTTAAAACCCTCTAAAATAGATGCCACAGGATTAAACTGCATGTAGTATTGCAACTTTGGGCTCAGTGACGACATTGGGTAAATGACAGGGCTGGCATACATAAAGAGTTGTACCCCAAAACCTATTAACATAGTGAGGTCGCGGTATTTGGTGGTAAGCGACGAAATGATAATACCTAAACCCAAACTAAGTATTGCCATGATTAGTATAAAAAGTGGTATTGCCAATAACCATAAATTAGGCTGGAGTTGAGCACCTCTTAAATAGTAAATCAGATAAAATATTAAAAAAAGGACAAACTGTATAGTAAAGGAGAATAAACCACTGATAACGTTTGAAACAGGGACAGTTAGACGAGGAAAATAGACTTTGCCAAAAACTGCCTGATTTTCTACAAAGGTATTGGAAGTTTTATTTAAATTACTAGCGAAATAGTTCCAGATGGTAACCCCACACATGTAAAACAAAAAAGCAGGTTGCCCATCAGTAGATAGTCCAGCTATTTTGCCAAAAACCAGTACAAATACTAAGGTAGTAAACAGGGGTTGTATGATGTGCCACAGAGGTCCCAGAATGGTTTGTTTATATACTGCCACAAAATCACGCCTTACAAACAAAACAATCAGGTCACGGTATTGCCATAGCTCGTTGAGCCTTAAATCAAACCACGATTTTTTAGGCGTAATTATTTCTGACCATTGATCCTCAGTAGTTTTTTGAGACATGGGTTATATCTTCGTTTTTATATAAAAATTTTGTGTGCCAGCACCATTAATTACCAAAGCCTTTGTGCAAGTTTTTCAGATTATTAAGTTTGCCTAAGCAAGCAAATAACAGAAATTTATTTACTTCACACAAAGTTTAGTAAAAATTATTTCAAAGCCGTTTACCAAAAACCCCAAAGCGGGTAAGTAACACACTTTGAGGTTTTATACTAAAAAAATTACTGAGGCAAACCGTTCTGAAAGGCTTGATAATCACTTACATTGGTGTCTACAGTGGTTTTACAACCCATAGACTGCGCCTTGGCTTTGATGTCTTGTACCCGGTTTTCGGGGCTTGGGTGGGTGCTTAGCCATACTGGAGTGTTTGAACCTCCCTGGGCTTCTATCAACTCAAAAAACCCGGCTGCTCCACTACATTGATAACTGGTTTTAGACAAGTACTCTACCGAAAACGCATCAGCTTCTGACTCGGTGGAACGGCTAAAACTCAAGCCACTCAAACCGCCAGCAACATCTTTGGCAATACCGCTAATCCCAGTAGAGTTTTTGCCAAACACCACATCTAGCATCAAACTTACCCCATACTTTTTGGTAAGGTTGGTAGTAGAGTGGCGTTTGTCGGCATGGGCGATCTCGTGCCCCATTACTCCGGCAAGTTGATCTTCGTTTTGCAGATACTTGATTAGCCCAGTGTATACGTAAATATACCCCCCAGGAGTCACAAAAGCATTGAGGGTTTGATCATCCCGCACAATGAATACTTGCCACTCAAAGGTTGTCCGGTTATCTACTCCACCACCGTTCAATATATTATCTCTTATTTTTTCCAAAAAAGCATAAGAGCTTGCATACTGAGTACGATCCAGTATAGGATATTCGGTAGGTTGACTGGCTATTTCGTCGCGTACCTGCTGTCCAAGTTTTATGTCGTCTTGCAGGCTAAATATATTTACTTTGCCATCCTTGGTACAAGTACAAAAGACTAAAGGAATGAGCATCAAAAACAAAGATTTAAATATGTATTTCTGTATCATTATTTTATAAAAATGGTTGGTTTTTGAATGAAACGATTTAGTTTAATTGATGTTTTAAGGAACGTGTTCAAAATAGGTGTCCAGATTTTGGTTAAAGGCTCAAAGCTGACTGCGGCATTTTTTGAGGGCGTAGCAGCGCTACGGCTGAAAAAAATAACAAAAGGCAGTAATGAGAACCGCAGAACGAAGTTCAAGCTCTGCGAAGCTAATTTATTCTAAACCGGACAGTTATTGCGAACATGTTCCTAAGTGTCTGAAGTACTGGCTGTTTTACAAAAAAACAAAATCACCCTTATAGAAACATTACTTTTGCAGAAATTATTGCATAATTCGCTGTGGATTTCCTACCACTACTGTGTTATCAGACACATCTTTTATCACTACTGCCCCTGCGCCTATGATCACGTTTTTGCCAATACAAATGCCTTGTTTTACTACTGCATTGGCTCCAATAAAGCTCATATCACCTACTTGCACATTGCCACATAGGGTGGCGCCTGGAGCTATATGGCAAAAGTCCCCTATATGGCACTCATGCTCAAGGGTACTTGATGTATTACAAATGCTCCCTACACCTACATAACAACAAGCGTTAATCACTACATTGGGCGCAACCATTACTCCTGTCTGACTTGCAATGTATGCGGCATGGCTCACAATGCTTTGGGGGTGAATGGCGTTCACAGGCTGAGCAGTAGAACCAACAAGTAATTCGTACACTTTTTTGCGGGCATAGTTGTCGCCAATGCTTATAAAATAAGCGAGTTTCTTCAATTGTTTACCAATGCTTGGGGCAGTTTCTTTGCCTTGGTACTTTAAGAGGTAAGGGTTACGGGCTTTTTCTTCCCTATCATAATACCCAGTAACAGTATACCCCATACTAGTGAGTATATCAATGACCACATAAGCGTGTCCGGAATACCCAATCACCACTGCTTGATTCATTGTTTTTAATAAATTAATTAAAAAAGCTACAAACGATGTTTACTATACGTTTGTAGCTTGTCTTTTGTAGCACTTTGCCTATTTGAAACTTATTAGTTGGGACCAACAAAGTATGTATCTTCACATCACCGTTTTAAATTTCGGAAATAAAAAAGTTAAAAAGCCATTTCAGGTATTTCTTCTTCTACAATTAATTTACCTGCGGTAGAGTTTTTTATTTCTTCCAGGCTTACCCCTGGAGCACGCTCCAGTACCTTAAACCCACCTTCTGGCACTACTTCAAACACCCCAAGCTCGGTCACAATTTTCTTTACACAGTTTACCCCCGTTAGCGGTAGGCTGCATTCAGGTAATAGTTTAGACTTACCGTATTTGTCTACATGACGCATTGCCACAATGATGTTTTTTGCCGAAGCTACCAAATCCATCGCGCCTCCCATGCCTTTCACCATTTTACCAGGAATCTTCCAGTTGGCAATGTCTCCATTTTCTGATACTTCCATTGCTCCCAAAATAGTCAGGTCGATGTGCCCCCCTCTAATCATACCAAAACTATCAGCAGAGCTAAACAATACAGAGCCATCTACCATCGAAATAGTTTGCTTACCCGCATTGATCAAGTCAGCATCTACGTTTTCTTCGGTAGGAAAAGGGCCAATACCTAACAGTCCGTTCTCAGACTGTAGCACTACGTCCATGCCTTCAGGAATATAGTTTGCCACCAAAGTGGGAATACCTATGCCCAAGTTTACATAATAACCATCTTTTAACTCTTTGGCAATACGCTGAGCTATGCCGTTTTTATCTAAAGCCATAATTATTTTTTTTTGATTGTCAATGAGAAAAACCGTAGCAATTAAGCCGACACTGTTCTTTGCTCAATGCGCTTTTCGTAGCCAGTGCCCTGGAAAATACGCTGAACAAATACTCCTGGTGTGTGAATAGCATTAGGATCAAGCTCTCCGGCAGGAACTAACTCTTCTACTTCGGCAATGGTTATTTTACCCGCTGCTGCCATCATTGGGTTAAAGTTGCGGGCGGTACCTTTAAAAACAAGGTTACCGGCAGTGTCTCCCTTCCAGGCTTTTACCAAAGCAAAGTCGGCAATTAACCAGTTTTCCATCAAGTACATTTTTCCGTCAAACTCACGGGTTTCTTTGCCTTCTGCTACCTCGGTACCATAGCCTGCTGGAGTAAAAAATGCAGGGATACCAGCTCCACCAGCACGAATACGCTCGGCAAGGGTGCCCTGTGGAGTAAGCTCTACCTCAAGTTCACCCGACAATAGCTGTCGCTCAAACTCTTTGTTTTCGCCTACATAAGAAGAGATCATTTTTTTCACCTGGCGTTGCTGGAGCATCAAGCCAATACCAAAGTCATCTACTCCGGCATTGTTAGAAATACAGGTAAGCCCTTCGGTCTTTTTTGCCACCAGTGCACTAATGCAGTTTTCGGGAATACCACACAGCCCAAAGCCCCCCAACATAAGGGTAGCATTGTTAGGAATGTCGGCTACTGCCACCTCAGCGTTATCTATTACTTTGTTTATCATTTTGTAAAAGTTTGTGTTGGTTACTTCTATTTTTTTATTTAGAAATTGTGTCACATACAGCTTGGTTGTTACTATTTAATCAATAATTACCAAACTCTCAAAACAGGCAAGGCTTTCTACCTTTCTAATTGGATGTATAGTAGTTATTTTTGAACTATTGCTACAGCAACCTGTACATTTTTAACAAACTATCCAAGGTAATGAACTGTTCATGAAACCATTACTTCTGGTTTTTGTTGAAGATTGTTGTACTTTTACCCAATACTTATCAAACAATAATCAAAATTAGAACAATCGCCTGAAAAATGAAACCAAAGCCTAGCCAATAAAAACAAGTGCCTAAAGAAACGGTCTGGGAGGCTTTTATAACGGTAAAAAAATATTTTCATCTGATGCTATGGTCGAACAAATTCGGATTGATATATTTAAGGTTTTAAAACCTTTTATTCTAACAGATATATGCTGCCAATCAAAGCTAAAAATTTTGTGGTTGAACTAAACAATCTCAGTGCAGGAAAAACCGTGGAAACCAGTTACTCTGAAAACTTACAACCTCACCAGGTATTACTTAAAATAGACCAGTTTGCGTTTACCTCCAATAATATTACCTATGCAATAGTGGGAGATAAGATGGGGTACTGGAAGTTTTTCCCTACTCAAGAAAGGCATGGAATTATTCCGGTATGGGGCTTTGCCGATGTAGCCGTGTCTAACCACCCTGACATACTCCCCGGACAACGCTTTTATGGATATTATCCTATGTCGTCGCACTTGTTGGTAACTGCAGGCAAGGTGGCACCGCATAGTTTTATAGATGTGTCGACGCATCGCCAAGGGTTGGCTCCAGTATACAACAGTTACGTCAATATAACCCAGGATTTGTTGTACCACCCACAAAAAGAAGCCCTGCACAGCTTGTATGCTCCTTTGTTTCAAACCTCTTTTTTGATAGAAGATTTGGTGGCTGATCAGGCATTTTTTGGGGCAACCCATATTGTGTTAACCAGTGCATCGAGCAAGACTGCCCAGGCATTGGCATTTTTGCTTGCTTTGCGCAAAAAACAAGAAAATCTCTCCATACACATTGTAGGGCTCACGTCGGCTAAAAACACTGACTTTGTACAACAACTAGGTTGGTATGATCAGGTGCTCACTTATGGTCAAATAACTACACTTAATCCACAGCAAAAGCATGTAGTAGTGGACTTTACGGGCAACCACCAGACACAATACCAGTTGCAGACTCATTTGCAACAACAACTTGCCTACAATTGTTTGGTAGGACTTACCGATTGGCAACACTTGCAAGGAGCACAAACCCTTCCTCAACCTGGCGAGTTCTTTTTTGCGCCCACGCAAATGCAAAAACGGGTGAAAGACTGGGGACTCGACGAGCTAAAAAAACGAGTAGCTAAAGTATGGCATCAGTTTACCACTGAGGTACAGCCTGCTATAGTTGTAGATAAACACCAGGGGAGCCAGGCACTGGAACAATTATATCAACACATGTTGAGTGGTCAGGTTGACCCACAAAAAGGGCATACGGTAAGTTTGGGGGGCTAAAACTATATCCCAGGATTTTAGTAAAACTACCAAATTTGGCACCTCTTATTTTTTCCAGATCACTTATCCAATAGTCCATAGTATTTAGTCGATAGTCAATAGCTGATTCGAGTAAATGTTTACCTTGTTAAATGCTGCAAACCAGTATTTTATATTAAGATTGCTTACTCAATTTATTTTTAAAAGTGTGTCGGTTTTACGCCCAAACACCCAATTAAATAGTTTTTAAATTCGTAAATAACTGAGAACCAGCAAACAACTTTGACTAAAATCACTGCGGAGTATTGTTATCAAAAACAATAAGGGAGCAATTAAAAAATAGGATACCCGTTCTTTGATAGCTATTTTATTCTGAGACGCGGCACTTTTTAAAGTCATAGCAGAGCTATGGCTGCAAAAAAGTAACAAAGTATCGGGGCAAAAGAGCAGCTGCAAAATGGGTAGATTATTTCTTGTTTGCTCCCTAATTTATAGCCGCACAGTTTTTTATCCAGGCAAAGTACAGTGAGTTTGTCAATGAATTGCTGTACTTTGCACTGTACATATCACCAGACAACAGGATGAGCTTGAAAGGAAACAGTAGAAAAAACAACCTAGATCAATTGTTTTCGGTAAAAAATATTTTGTCAGCACGGGGCTTTGACATCAGAAAAGAAGACAAAGAGAATAATCTGTTAATTAAAAATATACGACAGCGAAAATACCCCAACGGAGAGCATTTATTTAGAATATTTAATGACTTCAGAAAACGTAAAGAGTTGCTACATGCCATCACTCATTCAAAAAAAACTTCTTCGGATAAAGAGGTACGCAAGCTGATCAACCACGCCGAGTTTGCCCCTGACCGCAATAAGTTTTCTTATACTTTTGAATGGTACATGGGCGAGCTGGTAGTACGCAGGTTTAGTGCTTTTGCTTACTCTTATGGAGTAGAGGTAGAAGATGTTCAACGCAACGAAACCAACACCTACGCCGGAGACTACGATGTGTTGGTGGTGCTGCGTAACCTCAATCTGATTTATATCGAGTGCAAAACGGGTAAGTTTAACCGTGAGAGTATTCTTAAAAGTGTAGGCAGGTCGCTTGCTTTGCACTGCGATTTTGTCATTATTATGATTGACAACCCGATTCATGCCAATCAACTGCACCATAAACTCAAGGGTGCCGACCACCCCTTGTTGCCTCTTCACCGCCTCAACCAAATTCAGACCAAGGGCAATGACGCCAGCCTTATTTATGACTGGATGAATTGTTATTTACTGACAAGTTCGGGTAATATCGAAGAACAAATAAAAACTGTACTTAGAATAAACCAGGCAAAAAAGATTTTGCCCCAGTATATGTTTGGCTACGAAAACCACGAGTTCGAACAACTAGGGTATACCATAAAAACACTTGTGTAACACTTTACACCAGACTTATATCATTAACTCAAGTTACGCAGTTTTCTGAAGGTCACATGTTTCTATTGTTGAATGGCTGTATTGTTGCGCAATGTGTAGCCCAACCATTGAGCAATAAAGCCATATAACCATCAAAATAAGTAGGTCTGCGTAACTTCAGTCATTAATATACACGCTCACCTATTCATACCTGTGCCGCACAACCTCCAGGTAAGAACTTATTTGGTGCGCCTCGTTCAAACGTTTTTGCTCTAGGTAAATCTGCTGCAGGTGGTAGGCAGTTTGCGCAAGCCCCTCCCAATCGTCGTCTATCTCAAAACGCAAGAAGTAGTGGGCGGCTTCTTGCAAAATTCCGTGAAACTTATATGCGGTTTTGTCACAACTGAGCCACCCTTTTTGCGTAAGCGTTTCCAGTCCATCCAAAAAATTATAGTGCGCTCTGTTCACCGACAAAAACCGGGTAATACGGGTAGGCAAATTTAACGCTCTTTTGAGGTCTTGCCAATCTATTTCAAATGGAGGAAAAACAATAAACTGCTTCATTACCCACTTTTCGTTGTCCGAAAACCCCGCAATATTCAACAAAGTAAGTACATGGGTAAACAGTACTTGTTCGTCTTGGGCGCGGTCTTCGAGCAAACGAGTAGCAATGAGCCAATTGGTGTTTGCCAATGAACTTTGGTGCAGTGCTTTGTGTAGTTCTTTTACGTTCCATTCCTTGTATTGGCGCAGTACCCTTGCCAGCAAGCGCGACATCAGGGGTTGGTAGTCAACCAAACCCAACAACTTGGGCAGAGAGTCATCTTCTTTTGCCGAAAGGTGTTCTTTAAAAAATAATTCCGACGATTGTTCTTCATCAAAGTACGCTATATCTATAGCCTGAAAATCATCGCCACGATAAGGTTGCGTAGTACTAATCAAAATGTCAAAATTGGCTTGCTTGCATAACTCTTTGAACATGTCAAGGTCTTGCGGCTGATAACGGTCTAAACCGTCGGCTATGAGCAGTTTTTTGCCGGGCAACTGTTGCAAAAAAGCAATGATGCGCTGTAGCTTGATGTCTTGTTTGTATTGTTGGGTATAGAGTTGCTGATTCTTTTCGTCAAAAAAGTAAGCCACCAAAGCATCGGTCAGACTGGCTCCTGTACCAATCCAGGCTACATAAGTATACTCTTCTATATAGGTATAAATGTATAGCTTACAAAGGGTCGTTTTGCCCATGCCACTCATTCCCTGCAAAAATACAATGGGCAAACCTTTCTTTTGCAACGCCCTGATGTGCAATAAATCCCGGCGACGGTCTACGGCTTGGTCAGCGTCTAAAGGAGGAATAGGGGTAAGGTAAGGGCTGGTGTGCTCATATTGTGCCAATTGGTCTACAAAGTCCAATATCTGCCAGGCTATTTCGTACGACCCTTTTTCAAGCTCATAGTCGTTGATACGCCCTAGGGTGTGTTCGTAACAATGTGCCTGATACTGAGAACGATAGGCACGAACTACCCCTACATGCATTTCAAAATAATCGTGGCACAACTGCTCTATAGCATTAATGCCTTGCCCTATCTTTGTCTTAGAAAATAAGGCTTTGATTTTGCTTACTCTACGGGGTAGTTCTTTGTTCACTGCTTTGTGGGTTTGGTGCTCTTTAGTCCATAGCACCAACAGGAGCAAGCTTTAAGCAACAAGCTTCAAGTTGCCTCCTGTTCCAGAGACAACTAACAAAATCATAGTATACTTATTTTCAGTGGTTTATGAATTTGTTAGTTAAAAGTCAACAGTCGATGGTGGCTACGCTAAATGCGATGGCGATTACTAAAAACATTGTCGCTAAGCCTTGACAACGACACCAAGCTTGCAACAATGACCGACCAAGATAATTATTTCTTCAATTGTTTCCAATGGCTTAAGTCTTGTTTGAAGTTAGTAGTACCTTTGAACATGTCTTTCATCGCTCTGACCTTCCTTATATTCCATCTGCTTATGGGTTGATTGAAGGAGGTAGCATACTCAAACATAGAGCTCATATTGGTCACTTTGCCCACATTCCACTTATTAAGGGGTTGGTTAAAAGAGGTGGCACCTCTAAACATTGCTTTCATACTGGTTACTTTGCATACATTCCAATTACCTATAGGTTGGTCGAAAGCCTTTGCCCCAGCAAACATCCATCCCATACGTTTTACTTTGCGCACATTCCAATTGCCAAGGGGTTGGTTAAAAGAGGTGGCGCCTCTAAACATTGCTTTCATGCTGGTTACTTTGTGCACATTCCAATTGCCAAGGGGTTGGTTAAAAGAGGTGGCACCTCTAAACATTGCTTTCATGTTGGTTACTTTGCGCACATTCCAACTGCCTATAGGTTGGTTAAAGGAGGTTGCACCTCTAAACATTGCTTTCATATTGGTTACCTTGCTCACATCCCAGTTGCCTATAGGTTGGTTGAAGCGGGTTGCCCCTTTAAACATCTCCTCCATATCATTTACATTGCTCATATCCCAGTTGCCTATAGGCTGATTGAAAGCCTCTGCCCCAGCAAACATCCCTATCATACGCTTTACTTTGCGCACATTCCAACTACCTATAGGTTGATTAAATAATTTTGCCCCAGCAAACATCTTATGCATATTGGTTATTTGGCTTACATTCCACTTGCCTATAGGCTGGTTAAATGACTTTGCCATAAAAAACACCCCACCCATATTGGTTACTTGGCTCACATCCCAATTGCCTATAGGTTGGTTAAATGACCTTGCCCCCGAAAACATAGAAGCCATATTCTCTACCTTGCCCATATCCCAATTGCCTATAGACTGGTTAAACGCCCTTGCCAACGAAAACATAGACACCATACTCTTGACATTGCTCACGTCCCAATTGCCTATAGACTGATTGAAGGCAGTTGCCCCTGCAAACATTTTATACATATTGGTAACTTTACCCACATCCCATTGATCAAGTGATTGATCGAAGGCTTCTGCATCTGCAAACATATACCTCATATTGGTAACATTGCTCACGTTCCACTTATTAAGCGGTTGGTTAAAGACTTTAGCTCTATAAAACATATAAGCCATACTCTTGACATTGCCCACGTTCCAACTGTCTATAGGTTGGTTAAATGACCTTGCCCCCGAAAACATAGAAGCCATATTCTCTACCTTGCCCATATCCCAATTGCCTATAGACTGGTTAAACGCCCTTGCCAACGAAAACATAGACACCATACTCTTGACATTGCTCACGTCCCAATTGCCTATAGACTGATTGAAGGCGGTTGCCCCTGCAAACATTTTATACATATTGGTAACTTTGCCCACATCCCATTGATCAAGTGATTGGTCGAAGGTTTCTGCCCCCGAAAACATATACCTCACATTGGTAACATTGCTCACGTTCCAATTGCCTATAGGTTGGTTAAATGCCTCTGCAGCGGCAAACATTCTGTTCATATCGGTTACCTTGCCAACGTTCCAGTTGCCTATAGGTTGGTTGAATGCCTTAGCTCTGGCAAACATCCCTTTCATGTTGGTTACTTGAGTTACATTCCAGTCACCTATAAATTCATTAAAAGCCTCTGCACTCGCAAACATTTCAATCATACTTTTCACTTTACTGACATTCCACTTGCCTATAGGTTGGTTGAAAGAACGTGCCTCATAAAACACTCCATTCATACTTATAACATTGCTCACGTCCCAACCACCTATAGGTTGGTTAAACCGTTCTGCACCAGCAAACATTCCATCTATCTTTACTACCTTGCCCACATCCCAGCCGCTAATCGGTTGATTGAAAGACCTTGCTTCAAAAAACATCCCGCTCATATCAGTTACCTTACTCACATCCCAACGCCCTATTTTTCCATTAAATTTTGTACAACCCAAAAACATTGCCTTTAACAACTTTACTCGGCTCAAGTTAAGGGCATCACTCGCCACGCAATTCATATTAGCACATCCTGCAAAAGCACCTTCCATGGACGTCCAAGCAATGTCGCCCCACTGCTCAATACTGATGAGCTTGAGCTTATCGCCCTTGCCATCAAAGTGAATGTATTGCAAGCCTCCCGTAATGCTCACTTGGTATTTACCCGCCTTTGGCAAGGTAAGCGTAGTCACATCTTTGCCCGTTGTTTTGCCTTGGTTTTTGGGGTTGCCCACTTCTTGCCACACTATTTGGTAGTTGCCCTTGGCGGGGATGGTAATTTGATTGTCTTTAGAACTCCCTTCGTTACTGGTTTGCCAAATCGTGATAAATTGGGCAAAGCTGGTAGCACTGGCAAACAATAGAAGTAATACTAAAGTGATGATTTTTGCGAAGTTTGCATGGGTATCAATTATGATGCATTGTAAGTGTAAAAAACAATTGACAAAATAAAAAAAGTTAGTCAATTGTGCCTATTCTTAGCTAGAGTTCAGCGAAGTACGATAGAAGTAGAAACCTCAAAACACACCTTGAATTACAAATAAAAGCTCATTGAAGACTATTTTGGCAAATAAGCAAAAACTTTCAAAAACTTCTTATGTACAATCCTTTTTAAAAAACCATTTAATCCTATAACTTTACCCCGATTTTTAGACGCTTTAACTTTAGCCTGATTTTTTACTAAAGTTATACAGTAAAGAGTATGTAAGTTTCAGACAGATATTATTCAAAGTAAGCAGTAAGTTACAATAGTCCGCAGCATTCAGTCAATAGTCGACAGCCATTGCGTGAGCATACAATACCTACTAATTTGGCTAACATTAGACTACGTGATTTAAAAGCCTTGGAATATTGACGTTAGATAACCAATAAACATCTTCTGATTTCTTTAACCTACGGGATGGCTACACTATAATATATTAATTGACGCTGATCCCAGGAGCTCTTTTTTTATGGAGAGTTCTCAACTAAAACACCAAAAAAAATTAACAAAAGCATTTATGATAGAAGCAAACAACCCTGATCTTAAATCTTGGGTAGAGGTACCCGCCAACAGCGATTTTCCAATACAAAACCTGCCTTTTGGTATATTTTCTATTAATAATGCGTCTCCTCGAGCAGGAGTAGCGATTGGTAATTTTGTGCTAGATTTAAGCGTATTGTCAGAGTTAGGTTTTTTTAATCAACTAGAGCTGGCTGATAATACGGTCTTTCATAAACACCAACTGAACGATTTTATGGCGTTGGGCAAGCCAGTATGGACAGCGGTACGTAACCGTATATCGGAGCTATTGCGCGACGACAACCCTGAATTGCGCGACAACAGCGATGCCAAACGTCAGGTATTGTATCCTTTGCAAATGGTACAAATGCACTTGCCAGTGCGGGTGGGTGATTATACCGATTTTTACTCAAGCATAGAGCACGCTACCAACGTAGGCACTATGTTTAGAGGCAAAGAAAACGCCTTGCCTGCCAACTGGTTGCACCTGCCTATTGGCTACCATGGCAGAGCTTCTTCTATTGTGGTGTCGGGCACTCCTATACACCGCCCCAAGGGACAAACCAAGGCTGACGATGCCGACATGCCTACTTACCAACCAAGCCGTTTGCTGGACTTTGAGCTGGAAATGGCCTTTATTGTAGGACAGTCTACTCAACTGGGCGAAAGTATTTCTACCAAAAAAGCAGAAGAGCACATCTTCGGGATGGTTTTATTTAACGACTGGTCGGCCAGGGATATTCAAAAGTGGGAATATGTGCCGTTAGGTCCTTTTTTGGGCAAAAGTTTTGCCTCTACTATCTCGCCTTGGATCGTAACTATGGATGCTTTGGAGCCTTTCAGAGTAGACTCTCCTGTCCAAGACCCTGAGGTATTGCCTTACTTGCAATATGAAGGTAAGAAAAACTTCGACATTCACCTGGATGTAATCATACAGCCCGAAAACGGCCAGGAAAAAGTAGTATGCCAGAGTAACTTCAAATATATGTACTGGAACATGGCGCAACAATTGGCTCACCACACTGTAAACGGTTGTAATATCAATGTGGGTGATATGTGTGCTTCGGGTACCATTAGCGGCAAAGATGAAAACTCTTACGGATCGATGCTAGAGCTCACCTGGCGCGGTAGCAAGCCTATAGCGATGCCTGATGGTTCAGAGCGAAAGTTTATCAACGACAACGACACGGTAGTAGTGAAGGGTTATTGCAAAAAAGAAGGTTTTGCCCGCATAGGGTTTGGCAGTGCCAGTGGAAAAGTTTTTCCGGCAGTGTAACCTTCACCTCACTAAATACTCGAAACAATGCCTTTGAATGAGCCTGTCTGACTACTGTGTCAGACAGGCTTTTGTATTTATTTGATAATACATCATAGGGTCTTCAATAGCCCTTGTTATGGAGAGTTTTTACAAGTTGGCAAGATATTAAATATATAGATTACGCTGTCTATCAGTATTATTCACTTATCTTGCAACCCTATTGATATTAACCCCTAACCAATGCTATTATTAGATATCATAAAAGAAGAATGTAAGAACTATGATTATCAGGTGATATTTGTTTCAGAACAAGTAAATATATTATACCTCCCCTCTAAAGATGTCATAGTGTGCCAGTTAAACGCTGACATTAACATTACTTTATTCAAAGAAGCTATTCTGAAAATGGGCGAGTTTATCAAGCAACACCAGGTAAAAAATCTGGTAATGGATAAACGCAACATGGTCACATTACACCTCCCTTCTATGCAGTGGTTTTACCTCAGCTGGATGGAGCAGATGTATAAAGATGGGCTCACCACGTTTCATAAGATTTTACCCAACAACGAGCTGTTTAAATTTAGCCTGCAAATGGGCAAAGACAAGATAGTGGCAGATAACCCCCAGGTAGACCCCGCAAAAGTAGAGACACACTATTATAAAAACCTACATGAAGTACTACAAAATTTGTAAGATTTTCCGCTTTTGAAAATAAGCTTTAACCGTAGGAGGTTTGCCTCCAGGCTCTACGAGGCTAAACAAACCTGTAGGAATGCACAAAAAAGGCATAAAAACACCTTGCCTGAAAATAGTGTCAGACAAGGTGTATGGTAAGCTCAATTAAGCATACTTATGGTGTATGGCTCACTACTCCTTGATGCCCAATAAATCGAACATAAATGCATATTCAAGCGCCAGCTCCTTGAATCGCTGAAAACGTCCCGTTTTACCGCTGTGTCCGGCACTCATATCAATCTTGAACAACAACTGGTTTTGGTCTGTTTTTAATTCCCGCAATTTTGCCACCCACTTAGCAGGTTCCCAATATTGCACCTGAGAGTCATGAAAACCCGTAGTAACCAACAAGTTAGGATATTCTTTGGCTTCTACCTGGTCGTAGGGCGAATATGACAGCATGTAGTGGTAATACTCTTCTTCGTTGGGGTTGCCCCACTCGTCGTACTCTCCTGTAGTAAGCGGAATACTATCGTCTAACATGGTAGTGACTACATCTACAAAAGGCACGGCGGCAATCAACCCTTTAAATAAGTCAGGGCGCATATTCATCACTCCCCCCATGAGCATGCCCCCGGCGCTGCCCCCCATGGCAAACAAACGCTCTGGAGCAGTATACTGCTGCTGCACCAAATACTCTCCACAGTCGATGAAATCAGTAAAAGTATTCATTTTCTTAAGCAACTTTCCATCTTCGTACCAAGGGCGCCCCATGGTTTCGCTCCCCCTTATGTGGGCAATGGCGTACACAAAACCACGGTCGAGCAAACTTAACCTTGCCGAACTGAAGTCTGGCGTAACATTGATGCCATAAGAACCATACCCATACAGTAAAGCGGGATGGCTACCATCTCTTTTCATTCCTTTTTTATACACCAGCGACATCGGCACTTGTGCTCCGTCGCGTGCCGTAATGTGTACCCGCTCTGAGGTATATTGCATAGGGTCATACCCTCCCAACACCTCTTGTTGTTTGAGCAAGGTCTTCTCCTTGGTTTCCATGTTATAGTCAAAGGTAGAGCGCGGAGTAATCAACGAATTGAATCCATAACGCAATACTTTGGTGTCAAACTCAGGGTTGTAGGCAGTCCAGGCAGAATAAGCAAACTCCCCAAAGTCGAGGTAGTGCTCCTGGCTACCATCCCACGAGCGTACATGCAAACGCTCTAACCCGTCTTTACGTTCTTGCACCACCAAAAAATCTTTGAACAGCTCTATTTGCTCAAGCATTACGTCTTCTCGGTGAGCAATTACCTCTGTCCAGTTTTCTTTGCTGGGTGCAGTGTCTGGCGTTACCATTAAGCGAAAGTTTTTAGCTTGCCAGTTGGTTACTATATAGAATTTGTCATTGTAATGGCTGGCGCTGTACTCGTGTTTATCTTCGCGGGCTTGCAGCATCTTAAACTCTCCCATAGGATCGTTGGCTGCCAGGTAACGCTGCTCAGTAGAAAGGGTGCTGTAAGAAGTAATCACCAAAAATTTGCGTGACTTGGTACGAAATACGTGGGTTCCAAAGGTTTCATCTTCTTCTACAAAAACCTTTACATCTTCGGCTTGTGGGCGGTTCAGTTTATGCCTCCAGATGGTGTCATCACGCAAAGTTTGTTCGTCTTTGGTTACATAAAACAAAGTTTCATTGTCGGCAGCCCAGGCAATGCTTCCATTGGTATTGGTAATGGTGTCTTTGATGATCTCACCCGTGCCCATTTTTTTGAAATGAATGGTATACCTGCGTCGCCCCACGGTGTCTACACTAAACGCCAGCATGTCCAGATCTTCGCTCAGCGATAAGCCCTGTACGGCATAATAGTCGTGCCCCTTGGCACGCTCGTTTACGTTGAGCATGACCTCTTCTTCGGCCTCCAGATTGCCTTTTTTACGGCAATAAATTGGGTACTCTTTGCCCTCTTCGTAACGTACATAAAAATAATAGCCCCGATTAAAGTAAGGTACACTCTGGTCTACTTCTTTGATGCGCCCTTTGATCTCTTCAAACAACTTGTCTTGAAAAACATTGGTGTGCGCCATCACTTTTTTGGTGTACTCGTTTTCGGCGTTTAAGTAGTCGATCACTTCCTGATCTTCACGTTGGTTGAGCCAAAAGTAATCATCCACACGGGTGTGTCCGTGTTTGGTTAGTTCTTTGGGCTTTTTTGCTGCTACTGGTACCGCAGTCTGGGTGGTCTGATTTGTCATATATTTGTTTATATTGTAGTGCTTCTCTGTATGCTTTCATCACATACTCTAAAAAGCAAGTTTGCACCTATGCTTTGATTATGCAAGCAATTTACAGAACAATTAGAGAAAACTTTAACCAAAATATATGGAAGATCTACCCGAAACACTGCAAAAAACAGCTCAACTGATAGATAAGCAATTGGGCAGCCAACTCACCCTCACTTCACCTCCATCGTTACACGACTATGAGGCATTGGTAGCACAACTCACTCCGTTTATACAAGCGTTGCTCAACGACGAGTTTGAACGCTTACTACAAATCATGTACAGAATAGACGTGTCTGAAACTCTTTTTCGTGCGGCACTGGGGCACCCCAACCCTGACGAAATTGCGCCTGCCATTGCCCGCTTGGTAGTGGAACGCCAATTGCAAAAAGTAAAAATAAGAGCGCAATACCAGAAGTAAAGAGAAACCCTCACGCTTTATTTATGTAACATCTGGAGTACTTGGCTAAATAAGACAGGTATTGATTGGGGTAAGTAATGGGCACAAAACAATAATTCTATAAGAATATGTATGAAAAAACAGTAAAGTATGTCCCTTTCAACAAACGGTTTTGGGACAAGGCAATGCTTATAGTGGTGCTGATGGGTATACAAGCCATTATTTTAGGAATAGTGGCTACGGTCACACAAATCTGGTTTTTGCTGGCACCCATTGTCGTAGTTCTCATTGGGGGGGGCGTCAATGCCTACATTTTTTGGAAACGCATGCGTTACTTTTTACAGCACATTAAAATAAGTGATGAGCAAATAGTGTATGTAGATTTGTATTACAAAGATGAACCCCGGCAATTGACCATTCCTTTACACACTTTTACTGTCAAATTTAGGTATTCGGGAGGTAAAGATCGCAAGACAGTTTTATCGTTGTTTGACGGTAACCGCCTGCTGGCTAAACAATATGATTATGGAGAATGGGGGACATCGTCTATGGGGGAAGTATTTAGGACAATCAAACAACTCAAAAACGAAGAGTTGTCGCTCAAAGAAGAACGCATGCTTGAGGGCAAGGGGCTGTTTTTTTAAAAAATGCGTGGGAACTACCCCATATACTTCTCCCCTCTCCTTATTTGTTGCTATTTGCCAATAATGTTTGATAACCTTAAATTATGTTAAGTAAATATTTAATTATCCAAATGATAATCCTGCATACAGTCCAAAAAATTATTTTGAAGAAGGTCAGAATGGGGACTGTGGGTTGGCGCTACTTCTCTGAATCAAAGTTGGGAGGGGCTGTTTGAAGAGTCATTATTTTGATAGGAAAGGCAGTTACCTGCCTTGAGTGTTATCTTGAAGTTTAAGCTAAGGAACATGTTCAAAATAAGTGTCGAGATTGAGGTCATAAACTCAAGGCTGACTGAGGCACTTTTTGCGGGCAAGGCAACATCCGGGGGATGTTGAGCCAGACCGTGGGACGGTACTACGGACAATAAAAGCTCACAGTCCCGGCGGAACTGCCGGGGTAACGAAAGTCAGGAAAGAGGATATGTTCTAAACCGGACAGCTTCAAAGTCCCGATTTCTTATCGGGGTTATTGTTGAGGGCTACGCCCGAAATCCCGTTTACGGGGCGATCACATTCCTAAAAGTACTTACCCAACAAAAAAGCCCCGACAAGTTTCTATCACCTGCCGGGGCTTTTTTGTTGTAATACTTTATCCCATTATCCAGGCGTACGCTTCTTCTACATCGTCAAAAAATTCACGACGTTGCCCTTCATAATCTATATCTTCTACTTTTTTGACAAATCGCTGTACGCCATATTTAGAAAACACGTCGTGATCGGGCTTAATCACCATTGCCCGCTTGTCCATTTGCCAATGTTTTTGTCTAAACTCCAGAGAGAGTTCCGCAGCATAATCTTGCGACTTAGGGGTAATGCCTTTGTGCTCTCTTACATCATGCAGCGTTCTTTTTACTTTATTTGCCACCATCAACTTGTTAATCAAATCAATAAGGTTGCAGTAAGTATCATCATTTGTATAACCACTCCAGGTCATCAATAGGGTGCTGCTTTCCTTTGCATACTTAATGGTTAAGTTATTATCTTTATATAACTGCATTGCGATCATCGGTATTTATAATTTTTAATATCAATTTTTCAAGACATTGCTCAAATGCCGCACAAAGGTACATATTTATTACATAAAAAGTACTACCTATGCAAAAGTGACCCCCAGGAAATATGCCATTCAAACTTTTTATTCCAAAAATATCATGAGTAAAACAGGCATTTTCGCCAAATAATGCGGTATTTCACTACTTTTGAAGCACTTCCTCCTAAACAAAATATTCAAACCACCTCACACATGACAGAAATTGAGCAATTGAAACAATCTATTGCCCAGTAAACAAGGGCAAGGTTGCAGCAAAACAGGAAGATCTTATTGTTCAATGATTTTTATGATACTATCATAAGATCATCATTTTTTACGGTACAAAGGGTACATTGCCCACAACCCAAACAAGGGACCGATAAGTAAAGTAACAAAGATGTACTGGGGAGCCATGAGCTGTGCCAGATAGTTGACAAACTGTATGCTTATAATGGTAATGGCAAACCCTAAGCTGTTGACAATGGTCAGGGCAGAACCTACGTAAGCCTGAGGAGCAGTTTGGGCGGTGAGTGCCGAAAACTGGGGTGAGTCGCCTACTACAGTAATGCCCCAAACTACTAATAAAGCTAAAAACAGTGCTGGAGACAACTGAAACAGTAGTGGCGACAACAAACACATGAGCCCTGATATACCCAATTGAATAACCGCTATTTTGGCGCTGCCTACCTTCCCCGAAGCTATTCCTCCCACAATACAGCCTATACTTCCTACAGCAATGACCACAAAAGCCCACCAAGACAAGTTTGCCTGCCAATGGTTTGCCTGGGCATATTGTTGTAAAACAATGGGTACAAACGCCCAAAAGGTGTAAAGCTCCCACATGTGCCCAAAGTAGCCAAAAGCAGCACAGCGAAAGTCTTTGGTACGAAACATTTGTAACAACACTTTGGGGTTAAACCCTGCTCCTTTGCTAATGTAGGGACCATCGGGCACCAACAAGTACATGGCGGTTCCGCCCACTGCAGCAATAAGGGAGACTGCCTGAAGCACCGTTTTCCACGAAAGTGCTCCTCCTATGCTTTTGAGTAAATGAGGAAACGCGGTACCCAATACCAACGCACCTACCAAAAAACCAATGGCTTTGCCCAATGATTTTTGGTACCAACCAGCAGCTATTTTCATCCCTATAGGATAAATGCCTGCCAGAAAAAAACCTGTCATAAAACGTAGTAGTAACAGGCTAAACAAATTGGTGGCCAACCACAAAATGGTCATATTGGCAACAGCCCCCAACAAGGCACAAACTAAAAAGATGCGACGGGGCGAAAACTTATCGGAAATGGCAAAAAAAGCAAATACCAGGGTGCCCAAAATAAACCCTAACTGTACTGCAGAGGTAATGCTGCCCAATACCTGACTACCGCTCAACTGTAGATACGCCTGGAGGTCTGGCAACACGGCATTGCCCGCAAACCAGAGTGAGGTGCCGGCAAACTGAGAAAATACAATTACAGGAATGATCCAAATGGGTGGTTTTTGTTTTTTTGTCATCGGGTGTTGGCTTTTTTACAAAGAAAACATTTTTGACTACTCCTTATCAAGTTTTGGGTTTTAAGCTTCACCCAATGTACCAAGAAATTGGAGCAAATATACTTTTTAGTCTCGTTGGGCAACGTGAAAGTGAGCATTTCTACTTTTTAATGGTTAAATTGGGGATATTTACAAAAATTTACGGTTTATGGAAGATACAATTGTCTTATATGAAGATACCCATCTCAAAAGCACTTTTTTCACTACTAAAAAGTATATTCTCAACTACTGGACAGGAAGCGGTTTCTTGACTGATGAGCTTTTTAAAGAAGGTATGACGGGAGTAGCCAAGGCTGCCCTTGAACACGATGCCAAGGGTATTTTGGTAAATACTCTTAAGTTTGATTTGCCTATTTCGCCAGAACTACAACAATGGTATAATGAAAATATAGTACCTATGCACCTGGCAGCGGGCATTACTCGAATGGCATTTTTATTAACTGACGATTTTTATGCACAACTATCTATTGAGCAAACCATGGCCGAACAACAAGCTAAAGCCCAGGTTACCCAATATTTTAATGATTATGCCAAGGCTGAACAATGGCTCATGGCACCTGATAGTGGCTTGCTTTAACAAATAAATAAACACTCTTTCCGTGTTGGTCTTAGAGCTTGTAAGGCCAACACTTGCCTCATGAATCATTGGCAAACTTCAGGTAATCATTGTTTTTAAGCACAGGCTGTGTACACATTCTAATTGGTAAATGAATATGTATTCATTGCACCCATTTTCCTATGATTCAATAGGTTTATTATTTTTTGTTGTACCACATTATTTTTTTTCTGTCAAGGCAACCCTTTGTTACTACTACTGGTCTACCCTCCTAATAAATGAAACTTTTACAAACAACGTTTTATACTCAACTAATTGACCATGAGAAAGATTTTAAGTACCAGCATTGCCTTATTAGCTCTACTTACGCTAAATGCTTGCTACCGCAATGATTTTAACTGTATAAAAGGTAATGGGACTACAGTAGAAGTAAAAAAAGTATTTGATGAAGAAATACACACGATATCGAGCAGTCTGCCTGCCAATGTGTACATTACCCAGGGAGATACTCAAGAGGTAATACTAAAGGCGCAAAAGAATATTCTCGACATTGTCGCCTTTTATGTAGATAGAGGCGAATTAGTCATGAAAATTGCGGGGGGCAAATGTATTCGTAAAACTGACATTGAAGTATTTATCACCATACCCACCATCAAAAAAGTAAGTCTGAAGGGCGCCGGACAAATCATAGGTCAAAACCTGTGGGATTCGCCAAACCTGGAAGTGATATTGAGCGGGGCAGGCAAAATAAAAGCCGAAATTAAGAGCAATAGTGTATACACCAAAACATCGGGCGCCGGACAAATAAAGCTTAGGGGGAACACCCAAACCCAGCAAGTAACACTGTCGGGTGTAGGCAACTATGAAGCTTTTGACCTGGTAAGCAATAAGACTACTATAGAGCTAAGAGGAGCGGGCAATTGTGAAGTACACGTGACCCAAGAGCTGGACGCTACCATTAGCGGAAGCGGTAATATCAACTATAAAGGTAACCCTTCGATACGCAAAGACATTAGTGGTGTTGGAAGTGTGACCAAGGCTGGCTAAATTTTCAGGCTTATTGCCCGATGCATTTGGTATGTATCGGGCTTTTTTAGTAGCAAAATAAGTCATTCTTCCCCCTCTTATATCCTCCCAATGATCATGGCATTTTGGCTTATCTCACCTCTTTATTCCAGACTTTTTAATGTTTACCCAAGCAGTTAGACAAGTCTATTTCTTTCAGGTAGTTTTACGCCTGCACACACTCGTAAAAATAATTTCTGATAATCTCACAAAACACAAAATAATTGTTTATTATCGAGAAACTTTACAATCGCTCTGAATACATTGATAAAACCTAAACAAATTTGTATTCAGCCTATCTACAGGGCACCCAAAAACAGCCCGAACAATCAAAAAAACAATAAGTAAACCTAAAACCTATTTTTATGCCTAAAAAAGTAATTGTACTGGGAGGAGGAGTAGCTGGTATGAGTGCTGCTCACGAATTGATTACCCGCGGATTTGAGGTAGAAGTGTATGAGGTAAAAAAAATACCCGGAGGAAAAGCCAGAAGTATTCATGTACCCAACAGCGCCAAAGATGGGCGTAAGCCTTTGCCAGGCGAACATGGGTTTAGATTTTTCCCTCGCTTTTATAAGCACGTTACCGATACAATGAAGCACATACCATACGGCAACAACCCCAATGGGGTGTTGGACAACCTGGTGCAAGCCGACCGAGCAGAAATGGCGCGCTATACTAAAAAGCCAATCAAGTTGCTTACCCGATTTCCAAGGGATTTGGCCGATTTAGAAACTTTATTCAAAGAAGTTTTTGACAGTGATACGGGGTTAGAACCTCACGAAATAGAGTTTTTTGCGGGCAGACTTTGGCAATTGATGACAAGTTGTTATGAAAGGCGCTTGGCTGAATATGAAAAAATATCGTGGTGGGATTTTATAGAAGCCGACGGAAAGTCAGAGGCTTACCAAAACCTTTTGGCTATTGGGCTTACCAGAACCCTAGTAGCAGCCAAAGCCAAACAAGCCAGTGCCCGAACAGGTGGCGATGTACTTTTGCAATTGATGTTTGACATTGCCGAACCAGGTGAAAGCAGTGACCGACTGCTCAATGGTCCTACCAACGATGTATGGGTAGACCCCTGGCTTAGTTTTTTGCAAGAGAAGGGGGTAAACTACCAACTTGAAGCTACTATAAAATCTATCAATTGTAGTGGAGAAAACATAACCAGTGCTACTATCGAAAAAGCAGGAGAAACCTTTGAGGTGCAAGGAGATTATTACATAGCTGCAGTGCCAGTAGAGGTAATGGCGAGGCTGCTCAACGATGATTTGCTTAAAGCAGACGCAGGATTGGCCACCATCAAAGACTTAGCACAGTCTGTATCGTGGATGAACGGCATACAGTTTTACTTGAACACAGATGTAAAGATTGTGCACGGACACACCATATACATCAATAGCGAATGGGCTTTGACTTCTATCTCTCAAGCCCAGTTTTGGGAACATATTAACCTGGCCAACTACGGTGATGGTACAGTCAAAGGGATTTTGTCGGTAGACATATCAGACTGGTACACACCCGGAGAACTACACAAAAAACCAGCGTCGCAGTGTACCAGAGAAGAGATAAAAGAGGAAGTATGGCATCAACTCAAGAAAAGTTTGGATGCTTTGGGAGCTGAAGTACTCAAAGATGAATATTTACACGATTGGTTTCTTGACCCTGACATTGTGTTTCCGGTAGAAAAAAACCAGGGCACTCAAAAAGATACCAACATAGAGCCTTTGCTGGTAAATAAAAAAGATACCTGGAGGTTGCGCCCTGAATCATATACTGCTATTCCCAACTTTTTTCTGGCTTCAGATTATGTGCGCACTTACACCGACCTGGCCACCATGGAAGGAGCCAATGAAGCGGCCCGAAGAGCTGTCAACCATATTATTGATACTGCCAAGTTGGATTTGCCCAAGTGCGAATTATGGAAATTACACGAGCCTGATATACTGGAATTGTGGCGCGCCAAAGATAAAGAACGTTTTGACAAGGGTTTGCCTTGGGATGGAGAGTTTGTAGGTGAAGGGTGCCTCAACGCAATTATGAAGCCTTTCCGCAAAATATTTTCTTAAACCAACTAAACCCTACAACAATGTTATTAACGCTTTTTGGGTCTGACCCCTGGATTAACCTCAAAGACTACACCCCTTTTGTGCTCATTACTTTTGGCATAGGCTGTTTGTTATGGGCAGTAGTATATGTCATTGTCATTAGAGATATTATAAAAACCAAAAAAATAGATATTCCCAATGCCGCTATTTGCTGTAACTTTGCCTGGGAAATTTACTGGGGATTATTTTATCACACCAATATGGGAAGGCTGTTTGAGTGGGCTTACTTTATTTGGTTTTTTCTGGACATGTTCATCGTTTACTCCATGTTTAAGTACGGCGCCAGTCAAGCTATTACGCCTGGTACCAAAAAACTACACGTACCCGCGATGGCCATTATATTGACTATGTGGCTGGTTATTTTTTATTTCGAAATCCCTCAATACGACGACCCCGTTGGGGCACTATCGGGATGGATCGTCAATGTATATATGAGTGTGCTTTTTTGCTATCTAAAAATAAGAACGCCTGAGTTTGGCCTTAACCGTTGGGTGGCAGTGGGTAAATTTTTAGGTACAGGATTTTGTACGTCAGTAGTATTTGTAAACCTCTATGCCAATAAAACACTGGTGGCATTATGCTTTATTTTTGCTGCATTTGACCTCATTTATATTTATCTTGTATTTACAGGGCCCAAGGCTTCGGATGTGCATGCCAGCAATTAACCTTTTGATCACTATACAATGACCAATTTACTTGGTGTGAGGCATTGCTTTATACACCAGTGTTCACACCAAGTAATTGATAATCAACAAACTGCATTTAAACATTGTATACACGTGAATAGTTGCTATAAAAAAACAGTTTGGCACTTTACTTGGGCATTACATTGTCAAGTACTTCAGGCAAATTCGGATAGTTAAAGTTAAATATAAGTTCAGCTAAATTAGCCTTTAAGTTATATGCTTTCAACCCAAGGAACACTCTTACAAGGAACACTTTTATATGAAAGTCCTTCTACTAAAGTATATTGTCAGAAAACTGACAATGGCGAAAACCAAGTAGTAGTAAAAGTACTCAGTGAAGAGTTTCCCTCTTCTGAAAAACTGGTACAGTTTAACAATGAATACCATATAGTAAAAAACCTGAATATACCAGGTATACGAAAGGTGTTCAAAAAAGAAAAAGTAGGGGATTATCATGCCTTGTTTTTAGAGTACATCCAAGGGCAAAAACTAGGAGAACTATGTAACAGCCAACCTGTATCGCTTTCGTCTTTCTTACATATTGCGATCCAACTTGCCCATACTCTAGGCGAACTGCACCAACAGCATGTCATACACAAAGACATTAACCCTAACAATGTAATCGTTGACAAAGACAAACAGGCATACATTATTGACTTTGGTATTGCCGCAAAGATTAACCTTAAGACTACCCATTTGGGTAATCCCAAGAACCTAGAGGGTACGCTCCCTTATATATCGCCTGAGCAAACCGGTAGAATGAACCGAATCATTGACTACCGTACCGATTTGTACTCATTGGGCGCTACTTTTTATGAGCTGCTCACTGGCAAAACTCCTTTTGAAAGTACCGACTCGCTAGAACTTATCCATGCACACATAGCCAAGCCTCCCCTACCACCTAAACACATTTTAAATGACATACCCAAGGTGGTTTCTGACATTGTATTAAAATTACTCGCAAAAAACGCCGAGGACCGCTACCAATCGGCTTATGGACTAAAGCATGACCTACAACGGTGCATTGACTTACTCAATACCAAGGCAAAGGTTCCTTACTTCGCACCTGCCCAAAACGATTACTCAGGCAAGTTTCAAATACCACAAAAGTTGTATGGACGTAGCCACGAACTTGACATACTCATGCAATCTTTTCGGTTGGTGAGTGAGGGCAAAACTCAAATGGTATTGGTGGCGGGTTATTCGGGGGTTGGTAAGTCAGCCCTGATCAACGAAATACACAAGCCTATTACTGAAAAAAGCGGGAATTTTATCAAAGGTAAATATGACCAGTACCAACGCGATGTGCCTTATTTTGCGATTATTCAAGCCATCAAAGAGTTTGTAAACTCGCTACTGACCAATGATCCTGAATATTTAAATGCCTGGAAAAAAAACATTTTGGCTGCCATAGGTACAAATGGCAAAGTACTTACTGAGGTAATTCCAGCGCTTGAGCTCATCATAGGAGTACAACCCGAAGTACCAACATTGGGCTTATCTGAAAGCCAAAGCAGGTTTAATTATACCTTTCGCCGCTTTATAAAGGCTATAGCCCACCAAGACCACCCTTTGGTCATTTTTATAGATGATTTGCAATGGGCTGATGCGGCTTCTTTGATGCTGCTAAGAGATGTGGCAATCGACGAAGAGGTACGATACCTTATGTTAATAGGAGCCTACCGCAACAATGAGGTAGACGAGATACACCCCCTGGCTCAGTTACTTAAAGCTACCCGGCAAGAATTGGCTTCTACTTTTAAGGCACAATACCTACAAGAAATCAC
Organism: Microscilla marina ATCC 23134; assembly: GCF_000169175.1. NCBI lineage: Bacteria > Pseudomonadati > Bacteroidota > Cytophagia > Cytophagales > Microscillaceae > Microscilla > Microscilla marina. The sequence continues at coordinate 193,155 of NZ_AAWS01000001.1, read as the reverse complement.
CATTGAACCATTGTTGTTAGAAGACATTGCTACACTATTGGTTGATACCTTGAATGCACCTCTAGCTCAGGTGCAGGATTTTGCTCAGTTAATACACAAAAAAACGGCTGGCAATGCCTTTTTTATCAATCAATTCTTACTCTCGCTTTATGAACAAAAATTTCTTCAATATAGCTTTGAGAGTAAAACCTGGCAATGGAACCTTGACAACATTCGTGGGCTCAACATCACCGATAATGTGGTAGAGTTAATGACCCAAAAGATTCAAAAACTCTCCAAAACTACTCAGGAAACCCTTCAGTTTGCGGCCTGTATAGGCAATCTTTTTAATATACACGACCTTGCCATAGTATGTAAAAGCGCTCAAAGCAAAATAGCTACCCACCTGCAACAAGCTATGTTGGAAGGCTTGATCTTTCCGGCCGATAACCAATATAAGCTGGCAGAACTGGTAGAAGAACTACCTACTCAAAATGACTTGAAAATTATTTACCGTTTTGCGCATGACCGCATCCAGCAAGCAGTGTACTCATTAATTCCTGAACAAAAAAAACAAGTCATTCATAAAGATATTGGCGAATTGCTGTTGCAAAGTATACCTGAGTCTACCTGGAGCAAACATATATTTGATATAGTAAACCACTTAAACTATGGCTCCTTGCTCATTGATCAACAAGAGGAAAAGATTAATCTGGCATCGCTCAACCTGAAAGCCGCACAAAAAGCCAAAGCATCAGCCGCTTTTACCCCAGCCCTCCACTACGCCCAAAAAGGCATTGAATTATTGCCTCCCGATGGTTGGCAGTCGCACAATGAAATGATGCAGCAATTGCATGCCGAAGCCGCAGAAGCCAGTTTTCTTGCGAGCCAGTTTGAGCAAACGATCTCTTTTGCTCAGGACGCATTACAGCATTCAGAAGATGTACTTGATAAGATCAGAATTTATGAAGTGCTCATTTATACTTATGACACCCAAAAATTGTTGGAAAAAGCCTTGGAAACGGCACTAAAAGCCTTGAAAGAATTGGGTATCAGCCTGCCGGCAAAACCAGGTGTTCCACAGGTACTTGGGGCAATTGTTAAAACAAAGCGGGCTTTGCCAGGGAAAAAAGTCCTTGCTCAGGCACAAAAGCCCGCTATGATGGATGCTCAGCGATTGGCGGCAATGAAAATACTATCCAGTATGTCGTCTACTGCTTATCGTTCAAACCCTGAGCTTTATGTGCTCATTACACTATTGAATGTACGCCTTAGTGTCAAATATGGCAATGCCCCACAATCACCTTTTGGTTTTGCTACCTATGGAGCCATCCTAAATGGTGCTTTGGGTGACGTAAAAACTGCCACTGCTGCTGGAAAACTCTCCCTTGAGCTATTAACAAAATTTAGTACTGCCGAGCACTTGCCCAAGGTATACATGGCACATTACACTGCCATTGCTCCCTGGATTACCTCTATGCATGATGTGATGGAAAAGTTTGACGATGCCGCCAGAGTGGGACTGGAAGTGGGTGATTTAAATTTTACTCCAGTGGCACTCACCGTTAAGCTGGCTTATCATTACATGATAGGCACTCAGTGTTCTACCGTAGAGTCAGAAGCTAACAAAGCCAAAAGGATTTTACAACGCATCAATTCTGAAGGATATATTTTATGGTATAATATGTACCTTCAGGTAATAGGCAACTTGCAGGAAAACACTGAAAAACCTTATGAACTATCAGGTAAAATTTACCAGGAAAAAGACATTAAATTTCATATAGAAGCAGGCGACAAAACAGTGCTCCACGCATTTTATACTTTCAAACTTTCGCTTGCCTATTTGTTTGAAGCATACGACGAGGGCCTGACATACATCAAAGACATAAAACCTTATATGGAAGGGGGGCTTTCGCAAGCAATGATGGCCATGTATTGTTTTTATGCTTCTCTTAATTACTTATCACTGTGCGACACAGCCACCAACGCCCAAACAAAAAAATACCTGAGAAAATCTAAAAAACTGCAAGGTAAGCTCAGAAAATGGGCAAAAAATGCGGCGATGAACTACGAGCACAGGTATTTGTTGATTGAAGCAGAAAGAATGCGTGTTTTAAGAAATGATGGCAAAGCGGGAGAGTTATACAATAAGGCTATAGCCTTGTCAAGGAGCAACGGGTTTATGAACCATCACGCACTTGCCAATGAACTGGCAGGAAAGTTTTATCATCACAAGGGAGCCCAGTTTAAACACCTGACCACGCTTTATATCAATCAGGCTTACAAAAGCTATAAATATTGGGGGGCGACTGCCAAGGTAAACCTCATTGAGCAAAAATACAAACAATACCTCGTTTCGAGTGCTGTACCAACCGTGATGACAACTTCTGCCTCACTCGGAACCATTTCGGCTACGGGCAACTTGTCTAAAGCACTTGACTTAAACAGCGTGATGAAAGCATCTCAGGCTTTGTCGAGCGAAATTGTACTGGGTCAGTTGCTGGAAAAAGTAATGAAAGTAGTGATTGAAAACGCGGGCGCCCAAAGGGGTGTGCTACTGTTGTCAAAAAACGATCAATTATTGATAGAAGCCGAAAGCAATGTAGACAACACTCAGGTAGAAGTGCTTCAGTCTATTCCTATTGAACAAGTAGATGGTTTGACAGAAAACCCCAAACTATCGAGCAAAATAGTAAACTACGTAGTAAGAACTCAAAAAAGTTTGGTGCTCAATAATGCGTCTAAAGAAGGAGCATTCACTCAATTGCAGTATGTAAAAAAATGTAAACCTAAATCTATTTTATGCCTACCGTTGCTCAATCAAGGGCGACTCATTGGGGTTCTTTACCTCGAAAACCCATTATCGATTGGTGCATTTACCCCTGACCATCTCGAAGTATTAAATCTCTTATCGTCTCAAATGGCCATCTCTATAGAAAATGCCCTGTTTTATGAAAGCCTGGAAGATAAAGTAAAAGAAAGAACCCTAAAGCTAAGCCTTGCTTATGATGAAATAGAAGATAAAAATAAAAATATCACCGCAAGTATCAATTATGCCAGGCGTATTCAACATGCCATGCTGCCTCGCATAGACACGATCAAAGCCTGCCTGCCCGACTCATTTGTTTTGTTTAAACCACGCGATATTGTCTCTGGCGACTTTTACTTTTTTGCCGATGTACAGATTGCTCCTAATCATACCAAAAGCATACTAGCCGCTATAGACTGTACCGGGCACGGGGTGCCAGGTGCATTTATGAGTATGATTGGCAACGAAATACTCAAAGAAATCATTGAATTCAAAAAAATTACCCAAGCCGACCAGATATTGAATAAGCTACATAATGGCATCAATGCTGCTTTGCGCCAAGAAGAAACCTCTAACCGGGATGGAATGGATATGGCGCTATGTGTCATTGACCAAAAGCAGCGAACGGTAGAGTTTTCGGGAGCTAAAAACCCTTTGCTGTATGTACGAGGCAATGTTTTACACGAGATCAAAGGCAGCAAACTTCCCGTGGGGGGATTTCAAAAAGAATGGGACAGAGATTTTGAGGCAAGTGTGGTAACTTTGACTGACGAACCCACCTCTTTTTATATGTTTTCTGATGGGTACGCCGATCAGTTTGGAGGAGAGTTAGGCAAAAAGTTTATGAAAAAGTATTTTAAAAAGTTGTTGGTAGAAGTACACCAAAGACCAATGGAAGAACAACACCATGCACTAGACCATAACCTAAAGGATTGGATGAATAACAAACACGCACAAATTGATGATATACTGGTAGTAGGGTTTAAACTCTGATGCATGGTATTTTGCTTTGTAAGTACTTGCCTCATTTGGGCGCTACAAATAACCACAAACCGTTTTGAGGATACAAAGTAGATTCAAATGCTGGCAAAACTTCTACACTTTCATCTATTTGCCAGGTAAAATTTTGTAAAAGCATAATTAATATCAATTGAATCTCCATCATACCAAAGCGCTCACCTATACAACGACGAGGGCCAAAACCAAATGGTATATAAGACTTAAGCTTGGTAATGTCTACATCGGCAAAGCGTTCGGGTTTAAACTCCTCCGGGTTGTCCCAATACTTAGGGTTGCGGTGCAACATATAAGTAGATATAAAAATATTTCCGTTTTTCTTGATCAAGCACCCTTCTACCTCTTCTTCTTCTACATTGGAGCGGCTAAACAGCCAGGCAGGAGGATACAAACGTAAAGCTTCATAAATTACCTGCATCATATAGGGTAACTTACCCAATGCCGCAATGTCAGGCTTTTGGTTTCCAAGTTGTTGCTCTAGCTCTTCCCTGAGTTTTGCTTCTACTTTAGGGTTTTCACACAATAAATAAAGCAACCAGGTCACGGCATTGGCGCTGGTGTCTGTGCCTGCCACAAAAAACAGCTTTACTTCATCTATTACCTGCTGCAAATTCAGCGATTTACCTGTTTCGTTATCTTTAGAATGGAGCAAGAGATCAATCATAGAATAGGACTCATCCTTGGCTTGTGCACGCTTACTGATCACCTCTCCCACTATTTGGTCATACTCTATAATGGCTTTTTTTAATTTCTTATTGCTAGGCAATGGAATCCAGAAAGGAGGCGAAAAACCATTGCTTACCCTGCGCTTATTTTCGCTCAACATCAGCTCCATATTAGCCAACAAGGTTTGAATAGCCTGCTCGTTTAAACTTCCACCAAAAAGAGTGTCAGTAGCAATTGATACAGTCAAAGTATTGATGTCTTGGTGGGCATTAATGCTTTCTTTTGTCGCCTTTTGACTTTTTTTTCGCCAACGCTCTATCATACACATGGTATGATGCATCATATTGTCAAAATAAGACTCCACAGCTTGTTTACGAAAAACTGGGTTCATTATACGACGTTGGCTTACCCACAATTCGTCGTTGACAAAAACCAACCCATTACCAAAAATGCCACGGGCAATGTCAAAAAATATTCCTCCTTTGAGGTAATTCTTATAATTGGTTTTGAGAATATGAAAGATAGCCTCTTCACTGTTTGGGTAATAACAGTTTAAATGAGCCAGCCGAAACCGGGCAATGGGGCTGTTTAAACTTTCGAGGCGTTTAAAAAATGCGGGAGGGGATTTTCTAAATTCGGTGGCACTGCCTAATAAAAAATGGCCTTTAACAAAAGGAGGTTGGTTGGATTGGGTAATGCTGGACATTTGCTTGGTTAGTTTAGGTGATGCATACAAGTGATGTACTTCAATAATAGTAAGAAAATATATTAAAAGCAATCCCTCAGCTCGACTTTAGACCCTCATTTGTATACATTGCCTGCCGCTACAAATCTTTTGAAAACCAACAGGTTGCATCCAGCTGTTTTGTCAAGGCAGGCGTGTTTGGTTTTTGCTGAAAGTAACCTCACCTCAACAACCCAGTGCGGTACCGTGTATCCAGCACCTCCTGTATTTTTTCTATGGTTTTAAAAATATTCCGAATAGTTTGCCGCTCTAGTTTATTAAACTTATTAGGGTTCAGGTAACGCCCCGAATTGCCGTTTTTAAGCCCTTGTATTGCCCGGTGGCGCATCAATATTTCATACCCCATAGCAGCGGCTTCGCACAAAGGAGCCAACCCCTGGTTGATACTTGCTACTTGAGCAAAGCGCTCAAAAGTACTATTAAACCCAGGCAATTGATATTCGTAAGCCAATACCCTGGCAGCATCAATCAAAGGTACCATTGCCCTTGCTTTGATGTCGAACTCATTTTTATGTTGTCCGGATTTTTCTACAATAAAACTGCGAAAAAAGCTCAGTGGTGGAGGGTTGGTCAATGCCTTTTTGGCAAGGTAAGGTAAAAATAAGTTGGTCTTTTTGATTTCATTAAAAATGAAGCTTCTCAGGTTTTTCGCCAAAGACTCATCGCCTGCCACCGGGCGAAAATCAAAGAAAATGCTTACGTGCATCAACGAGTTATGATCGGGTTCGCTGATCCATTTATGAAAGTATTTTTCCCATTTGGCCACGGGTTGGTTCCATTTAGGGTTGTTTGCCATCATATGGCCAGGGCAGGCGTCAAACCCGCACTTCAGTAATATACGTGTGACTTCTTTGCCCAACTCAAGAAAATACTCCTTGGCTTTTTGCTCTTCTCCTTTGGGTGGGTTTTCATAAACAATGGCGTGGTCTTGATCAGTACGCAACAATTGCTCTTTGCGCCCTTCGCTGCCCATCGATAAAAACGCATATTGCAAATCGGGCACTACCCAACCTTTTTCCTGCAATTTTTGCGTAGCCAAAGAGGTAGCCTTGCGAATGAGCGAATCGTTGATCTCAGTAATAATATTGGAGATAAAAGGCACTGCCACTTCATTTTGCAAATAGCTCCAAATCAGTTTTTCGGCCTTGCCTCTGATAGCTACCAAACGCTCTACACTATTGGTTACGGAGATTTGCTTGGCAAGTACCGCAGGGTTATTGCCTTGTGCAATGAGCAAATCGCGCTGCGAAATAATACCTAAAGCAGGCGAAGCATCTGTACCGTCTTTCGTTACACAAAAGTGAGTGACTTTGTTATTGACCATCAAGAGCATAATTTCAGACACTGACAAATTAGGCTTGATGGTTTTTACCGGCGAACTCATGATCTCAGTGACAGGATTAGTTTTAATGGTTTCTTGTCGTGCCACCACCTTGCGCCTAAAGTCTGAGTCGGTAATAATACCCACCGGGTAGTTTTCATTATTCACTACCAATATAGACCCTACATTGAATATACTCATGATTTTGGCAGCCTCCCACACAGTGTGCGTTGGGCTACAGCTCACCATTTGTTTTGCCGGATTTATTTTTAATGTATCTGTATCATTTAAACTAATGGCTTCGGGTAACTCATCTTTGAGGGCGAGCATACGCTTCACCTTGGTCATGTCCTTCAGGTTATCGGTAATACCCCCTGAAGCAAAACCAGCCGCAAAATACATGGCTACTTTAGAGTTGCTTTCCATTACTTTGGCAAAAGCAGCAATGGGAATGGCATATAACAGGGTTTTTTCGGCAACAATTGCCGTAGATAAATAACGGTCGTTGGCCATCAAAGGGCGTATGCCAAATACTGAACCTTCATCGCACTCGTCTATCAATACTTCTTGCTCTCCTTGTTTGCGACTCAGTTTTATGTTGCCCTGTTTTACTACAAACACTGTAGGCAAGGGAGCATCTCCTTCTCTAAACAATACATCGCCCACCTCAAAATAGTTGAGATTTACCTGGGTAGCCAATTCGTTGAGCTCATCAGGGTTTATTTGATCAAAAGGGGGGTAGGTTTTTAAGAAATCGAGTACACTTTGTACAATTGTTTCTGAAGGCATTAGGGGTAATAATTAGGTGTTTTAAATACAGTTTTTTACTAAAGAATGGACAAAAGTAACCGTTTTAGTTACTCATTGTTCAAGCATTCCTAATAAGCTTTTTTAAAGGTTATCCAAACAGCTGAAAAAACTATTTTGGTTACAAGCCAAGGCTTGTTTCTGTGCCTTGCCAGGCTTAACTCTCCAAGATAAAAACCTTAAGCAAACGCCATCCATAAGTATAACAAAGTGCTTTTGCACAATATTTACTCCAATTTGGCTGTAAAGAAAAGAAATAAAGCTTGATATATGCAGTGCCACATCTTAAAATATTGAAAATTACTCCTATTTCCAGCTTTATTTAAAACGAATGTTAATAAAAGCCTACCTGTTGTAAGTTTTGACAACGTTTGCAGAAAAACAGACAAAACAGTAATTTACAAAGAAAATGGACTTTGTCAAGAAGGGATTGAAACACCAGTTCAAAAACTGGTGTTTCTTTATTTTGGTAGTGAATTAAACTTAAACAAAAATGGTTTTGAGGATGGATTTTGACTAATTGCCTTAATACCAACATTAATCAATCCTGTAAATCCTAAAATCACTTTCATCTTAGTATAAATTATTTGTATTAACCGACGAGTACGGCTTCGCGTTTGGAACTTCTTTTGTTTGTTGGGGATATTCCCAGGCTTTTTTCCAGCGATCTCCTCTCATCAGAGCTAAGTTTAAGGCATTCTTTAGTTTCGTGTTTTTGTGCTAAAAACTCCACAAAATCTGCTACTTGTAATTGGGCGTCTGTTGGTAGTTGATCAAGCTGAGCGATCATTTTTGTCAATATACTCATAGTAATTTTTAAAGGTTAATTGTTAGGAATAGTTTTTAATATCCTTATTAACAAATATAATCATTTAAGCTGAAAAACAAACATAGTTTCTTGATTTTGTCCAATTACCTTATAAAAAGTCAAACTTTATATCCTACAATCTTTTTTCTAAAACAATTCTATGCTCTTCTCTGGTAGGCTGGTGTTCTATCCGAATAATGTCAAACCCATTTTTTAACGCAAAAATAAGCATGCCTTTCAGACGATTCCGGGTTTTGAACCTAATGTGTGTATAGCCTTGCTGTTTTGCCCAGCTTTCCTGTTGGTGAGCCAGCTGTGTTGCCACCTCCTTGTGTCGGTATGCAGGCAGTACAGCCCCCATCCAGCTATAAAAAGTTCCGTCTGATGCTCGTTGATAACCTACCTTAAAACCTACTGGCAAGGTAGCATCACAGGCGACCAAAATAAGGTGAGGAACATTGCTTAAACGTTGCTGATATTCTAAAGCCTGGTGGGGGTTTACAAACTCAGGAATTTGTTTAGAAAGTTGTACAACTTCATCTACAGTTCCTTCACGAATAGTTAAAACATTTTTCATACAATCTTATACCAATATATTTTTGGTAAAACTGCAAAATACTATACTAAAATTCAATCCTTAATCAATGGTCAGGTTAGCTTGTTTAAAATAAGCCGTGGGAGGCATGTCATATTCTTTTTTAAACGCCCGGTTAAAAGTACTTTTAGAGTTAAACCCCGCTTCTAGTGCAATGCCCAACAAAGTTTTATGACGGTATTCGTCCAGGCGAACCATTTCTATAAAGTACTGCAACCGATAAGTATTTGTAAAATCAAAAAAGTTTTTGTTGTAACACTCATTAATTACTCTTGATAAGCTTGCCGGCTTTAAATCAAGCATTTTTGCCAAAGCCCCCAGCGTAAGGTCACTTTGCAAATAAGGTTGTTGGGCAATCATAAATGCTTCTAACCTGGCTTTAGTTTGTTCTACTTCAGAATCGCCCAATGAAGAATTCTGATATTTGGCTTTGGGTAAAACAGGTTCCTGAAAAAGGGAAGGTTTAACTGCCATCAGATAGCCGAGGTAATAAGTAATGGCAGAAGGGATGATCCAGGCAATATTTGACCCGATAAAAGACCAGGTAGTATACAAGCCGAAAAAGTGTAAAACATACCCCTGTAGCCAGCCAACCAGACATATTGTCATGAGCAGGAGCAGGTTTTTTATGTAAGGGCGATACAACTGCAGGAGCAGTGGAGCGACGGGTTGTTTTTTGAACAGTTGATAACTAAAATATAAATAACCAAAATTGATTGCCAATGCCAGCCCTTCACAACTGAACCAAACCGCGTATAACCAGGGAGTTTTGTCCACCATCATCATTTGTATATAAGTATCTTGATCAATGATGATTTGAGGAATCATAGTGACCAGGTGAACCATTGCAGGAATAAAGTGTAATAATTGGCGTCGAAGTGCTATAGGCGGGAGCCCCAGTATAGAACGAATATAGAAATAAAAAATGGGCCCAAACATAAATATGATAATGTCGGCAACAATGACCAGGTGCGGAAATAGACCAAACAATGATGGATCAAATGCCAGCCTCCCTACCAAAGCAGTAATGACCAAACCAATAAGTACAGACAGGTAAGTATTGGCTGGTTTATTTTTGTTGGGCATTTTATTGAGAACAGCAATGAGTATAAGGCCGTGTCCGGCTGCTAATAACAAAAAATATGAGAACCATTTTAGTTTTTCCATCATAGTCGGATTAAAAAGGCTTAGGAATGGTTAAAAGATGAGTGTCATTATATGAAGTGAAGCGCATCATTTTACCAGGTATACTACTTTTGACGCAATAAAAGTAATACATCATTATGTATTTATAGTAAAATGTTGATATAATTATTATGCTGAAAATTATTAGAAATGTTATTTTGTGTGGTGTGGTATTATGCCCTGTAGTCATACAGGCACAAAGTTCTCAAGGGTTTGAAAAAGTCACCGGTTTGAAGGTTTACCGTAAGTATATAACCGCTCGAAAAGATTCTTTTATTATGAAAGTAGCCCATAAAAAAACAGGAAGTTGGCAATGGACTGTACAACCTCAGGGCAAACAGGTCATATTTAATGATGTGTCTATACTGGATGGCAAAGTGAGAGAAGACGCTGAAGTAATACTCCAGGCTGCCTCGCTTGAAATGACGCAAATGAACATGGTGCTTAAGTCTGCCAAAAGTACCCTTAAGGCAAAAGTAAAAGCTAAGGGTATCCACCTTTGGGCAAAGTATGCCCTTACTCAAGGAGATAAAGAACGACAGCAAACTATAGATACCACTCTACACCATCACTGGCTAGCAAGACCAACGCTGTTTGGCTTACTGCCTTTTGCCGATTTTAAACCATCCTATAGTCGTCGCTTTTTTGTATTTGGGCTTACTTCTGGCAAGTTTACTTTAATGAAGCTAGAGGTACTGGGCACCACCAAAGTGACTGTACCTGCGGGAACCTTTGACACTTACAAGGTAGCCCTCAAAGTAGTAAAGGGATCAGGAGTATCTAATATTTTATACTTGAGAAAAAAACTGCCGCACTTTATCATCAAGGTAGACGTAGAAGGCAGCGGAATGACCATTGAAAAGGTAGAGTAAGTTTTTATGGCTGGAAGTTGGTCAAGGCAGGCTAATTTTATTTTTTTGCCAAAGATTATTCCTTAGATTTGGCTCCTTATGCATGAACATTTAAAAAAAGATCCCTTGCTCAAGAAAGTAATAGAGCAAGCTTCCCAAACATTGAGCCTTGCTCTGCCCAAAAAGGACATTTATCTAGCCCTGGTACGTTCTATTGTGGGACAACAACTATCAGTAAAAGCAGCTGCCACAATTTACCAAAGGTTTCGCGAACTTTTCCCCGAAAACTACCCTACACCCAAATTAGTGGTTGCCGCTGAACTGGACACCCTCAAAGCTGCGGGTTTGTCTAAACAAAAAGCTACCTATATTAAAAACGTGGCTGCTTTTGCTATAGAGGGAGGGCTGGATTTTGAAGTATTAAACAACCAAACAGACGAAGAGATTATACAAGTACTCATTACAATCAAAGGGGTAGGCCGTTGGACGGTAGAGATGCTCTTGATGTTTGCTTTTCAACGACCAGATGTGTTTTCAGTAGATGACTTGGGTATTCAACAAGCCGTCAAAAAATTGTACCAACTGGATGAAGAGGGCAAGGCACTCAAAGCAAAAATGAAAACCATTGCTAACGCCTGGAAACCTTACCGCACCCTTGCTTGTCTGTATTTGTGGCAATGGAAAGATAACACCCCGATAGACAATAAAAACGCTAAAAAATAACGAGCAATGTATTGGGCAAACTATCACAGCCACTGCCGTTATTGTGACGGCAGTCACTCACCAACCGCCTATATAGCAGCAGCTATAGAACAAAATGTGAAAGCTTACGGGTTTTCGAGCCATGCTCCCCTACCATTTGCCAGCCAGTGGGCTATGTCGTTTGAAGATGTACTGACGTACTTTAAAGAAATACATCTGCTGAAGGCAAAGCATGCAACTCAACTTCAGGTATATACAAGTTTTGAACTTGACTACATCTCCAGTAACTTTGTCTCCCCCAAACAATGGGCTCAGGCTTTTAAGGTGGACTACCTCATAGGTTCTGTACATTTTATTGATACTTTTGCCAATGGGCAATATTGGGAGATAGACAGCACCACCCAGGTATTTAAACATGGATTAGAGCTTATTTTCAAAGGCAATGTTCGCGAAGCCATTCAAAGGTATTATGCACTTACCAGGGCAATGGTTCAACAACAGGTGCCCGATGTGGTAGGACATTTAGACAAGGTAAAGATACATAACCGAAATGAGTTCTTTTTTGACGAAGGTGAAACCTGGTACCAGCAAGAAGTGCAAAAAACACTGGAAACTATCGCCAAATGTGGGCAAATTATGGAAGTCAACACCAGAGGATTGTATAAAAAACAGGCCAAAGAAACTTACCCAAGTACTTGGGTGCTGGAACGTGCCCACGAGCTTGGCTTGCCTATTATGCTCAACTCTGATGCCCACCACCCCTCAGATATTACTAAAGAATTTGGCAGCACTGCAAAACTTTTGCAAGACATTGGCTTCAAACAATTACAAGTTTTTTGGGATGGTCAATGGCAGGGCCGCAGTTTTGACCACACAGGTATAGATATAGGATAAACATGTATAAAGTTATTCAAGGAATATTTTTTATAACACTAGGAGTTGTTTTTAGTGTAGTAGGTTTTCGCACTTATCAAAAATATGCATACATCAATCAACATTATATAAAAGCACAGGGCAAAGTAGTGAAACTTACCCCTGTACCTGATCGTAAAGAAGCTTTCTCGCCTGAAATCGCTTTTCAAGACAAACAGGGTCAAACGTACACCTTGCCAGCCAAACTGGTATATAAACAAAATCAAATTGCTGTAGGCGATGTTTTACCCTTGTTGTATGCCCCTGCTCAGCCCCAGAAGGCTTTTCTTTATAACTCATTTAACCTCAAGAGACTTCCCTGGCTCCTGATGATCACTGGCTTGGTGTTTTGTGTAGGGGGTACCATAGTACTCACCTACCGCAAAAAAAAGCTCCGCTGACTCTTTTCCCACCTCTTTTAACGGAAATTTTCCATATCATTAAATTGGGCTTAGCCCGAAATTTGACCTATACAATTGTTCGAACAGAATGCATAATAAGTGACATCTACCACATACACTTAGGCATAGCTAAACCGCTCGCAGAATGAATCCGTTATTTATATTTCAACTAGTGCTGATCCTTATAGTAGATTATATGCACAACTAAAATTAATTGATAAGTTAAAGACTTTAAGATGTTCAGGGTTTACATCATTTTTTTATTTTGCTTTTTTGGGGGACATTGTTTGTACCAACGTGTACATGCCCAGTCTATAGCCTATACAGATAGCCTCAAGGCGATATTGCAACAAAACTTGCCTGATACTACCAAAATACTAATAATGAATGAGTTGGGTAAAGTGTATGCCCGCAAAAGACCTGATGCGGCACTTATATACATTAGAAAAGCTTTAAGTCTTGCCAAAAAAAAGAACTATAGCAAAGGGTTAGCGCAAGCATACGCAAATCAAGGAAGGGTATTTACCGCCAAAGGAGATTTAGCCACTGCCTTAAGCTGGTACCAAAAAGCACTGCAAATCTCCCAAACCACACAAAATAAAGAAGGCATTGCACTTGTTATCAACAATATAGGCATTGTGTATAGTATGATGGGAAACTACAAGAAAGCCAATGATTACTTTCACATTGCTTTGAGTAGTTACGAAAAAGCAGGAGGACAAACCGGAGTAGCGCAAACGCTCAACAACATAGGGATTGTGCTAAAGCAACAAAAACAGTATAAACAATCTCTGGAGTACTTCGAGCGGTCTTTAAGCATTAACCAACAACTACAAAACAAAGGTGAAATAGCCAGGTGTTATAACAATATAGGCTTGATATACAAACAACTAAAGCAATATACAACAGCACTTGAATACTATCAAAAGTCATTGAAAATAAGCCAACAACTCAACGACAAACGAGGCATTGCCTATAGGTGGCACAACATGGGAAGTATATACGAAAAACAAGGAAAGTATGCCACTGCCTCTGAATACTTCAATAAGTCACTAAAACTGGGACAAGAACTTCAGAATAGACAAATCATATCTGTAAACTTATTGAGCTTAGGGCAGGCGTCCATGCATACAAAAAAACAAAAAAATGCCCTCGAATTTGCCCATGATGCTTTAGACCTTGCCAACAAATCGGGGGACAAGAAAACCCAAAAACACGCTACAGGGTTATTGGCAAAAATCTATGCATCAATGAAAGACTACCAAAAAGCCTATCGGTTTCATGTCATGTTCAAAGAAAAGAGTGACAGTTTGCTCAATGTGGAAAATATTCGAGCAATAGCCCTTAAAGAATCGCAAGCCAAATTTGCCAAAGAAAAAGAACAACAAGCCAACGAAATGGCACGCCAACGACAACGTCAGTATATATACATAGTTGTTATTTTGGGCATGCTGTTTTTATTAGTCATTATCTTTCGCAGCCTATATACCAATAGAAAAGCCAACGAAAAATTACGACAAAAAAATGAAATGATTAACCTGAAAAGCCACGAAATAAGTGTTCAACGTGATGAAATACTCAAAAAAAATGAGCTTTTAAATAAGCAGCGTAATGCACTGACCACACAAAAAACGATGATGTTGGATAGTATCCATTACGCCGAAGAGATTCAACAAAGTGTGTTGCCTTCGTATGAAATATTATTGAGTGTTTTTGAAGAGTGTTTTGTATTATACAAACCCCGTGACATAGTAAGTGGTGATTTTTACTGGATCAAAAGGCTTAAAGACCGCACTTTTTTTGCCATTGCCGACTGTACTGGTCATGGTATTCCTGGGGCATTGATGAGCATGCTTGCTATATCGTGTTTAAACGAAATAGTAAACCCTGAAACCAACTCTGATACTGCGTATGTGTTAAACGAGCTTAGGAACAAAATAAAGTATGTATTGCATCAGGTCAATAGTGAAGTAGAACATAAAGATGGGTTGGACATTGCATTTTGTATCGTTGAACACCAAACCAACGTATTGCATTTTTCGGGGGCCTACAGCCCCTTATATGTATTGAGAACAAAAGCAAACGCTGCTTTTGAAATAAATAAAGAGGTGGCCATCGAATCGAAAAAATACAGGTACACCTATGGCCAAGATGCCACTTTGCTAGAGATTAAAGGTGATAGGCAGCCTGTGGGGGTTTTTATCAGAGAAAAACCTTTTGTGTCTTATGAGGTAGCTTTACAGCCCGGGGATATGTTTTATAGTTTCACAGATGGCTATATTGACCAATTAGGAGGCGATGAAGGCAAAAAATTTATTGCAAAAAAACTTAAACACCTCATTATTAAACATTGGCAAGAGCCCATGGCTACCCAACAAAATATATTTGATCAGGCACTGATTAACTGGCAGGGGGACAACGCTCAGGTAGACGATATTTTGATGATGGGCATCAAACCTCACCTTAAGCTGCTTTAGCGGTCAATCTTTATTCTTTTGAAAGGTTAAATTATCCATACGCTTACCTTGAGAAATATCACAATGTTTTACTCATAAAGTGTCTGGAGTACTAGATTAACCAAAGATGAAAGGGTAGCGCTTAATATAGATCAAGGATGATGAAATATTCTATTGTATACTGACTTTAAGTAATATAATCAGTTTAATTTATAGTAAAATATTCTCATATATTTGATTTTTACCAAATAATATTACTACATTGAGGCAAATAGTTTTAGTCTATAGATTGTATAATACGTGTGACTTTTAAAATAAATAGTTTAATACTACACTTAGCAAGAGTGGTGGGTGGTAGTATAGTTGTAAGGCATAAAATTAACTTTGAACTGCAGTCAAAAACAAAGTCTTATCCTTTGATTGACAGATAAACAACAGGTATGTTTCCTTTATTCACATATCGGCAAAATCGCGCTCAAGACATAGAGCCCAAAAGTAGTATGCTTTGGGAACAATGCCTGGAACAACAACCTGAAGGTGAATGCACCATTAATCGGGATGTTTTTGAGAATGAACGTTTTTGGAAAGATTACACCAAACTGGTAAAACAAGCACAGCAAAACCAAACAGTAAGGCAAGTAGTGTTTGCCACTTATACTTCTGCCCAAAATGCCCCTCCCCTTTATAGCTTTTCCGAGTTTGGGCGCTTGTATGCCATAGGCAACGGCACCCTTTTTAGCTTTGGATTCTTGTTTATCTTTTCGGCTGTTTTAAGTAAAAACCTATTGCTGGAAAGCTTCCTTTACCTGCTGTTACTTCCCTTAAGTATCACCATAGGTATATTTCTTGCTCGCTCGTTCAAAACCTGCCTGATTACCTCTAATGCATTGATTGTCAGAAACCCCTGGATGTTTGTAAATAAGCGTTTCGACTTGCATCAAATCAAAGACGTTACCATAGATGATAACCCTCATGGGTACTGGTATTTGCAAGTCCGAACCCCAAAACGTGTGTATAAATACAATGTAAACATTAACTATTGTAAGCTAAGAAAACTACTGGACTTACTAAACGATCACCACATCACTACTTACGATAATATCAGCCTTTCGGCATAAAACCTATGCCTTCGCCCTTGCGCCTCTTCTTCAACAACCAAAACACCTGCACACCCGTTGGGGCAAATACGCTCAACCATATAACAATGAAAAAAACGACCTTAGAAAATAAAACAGATCGGCTTTGGGGCAAATACAACGACAACGAAGCAGAAGACTTTTGGTCAAAGTATAACAAACTGGTTTACAAAGCCAAGAAAAAGAAAGCAGCGGTGCACGTTACCGCACAAAAGCAGCAGCCCTCAGTTTTGAAGGAAAATACTGTTAAGAAAAATTTCTATGCCCGGTTTTATTTGCACGGAAAAAAACATCAGGCAGCTATTTTGGCTGAAATTTCAGGTTATGCTTTATACTGGTGGTTGGCCCAACCCGCTTTCCTAGTGCTTATCTTCTTTGCTGTGAACCTGGGCAAATACATACACCAAAAAAAATTTCTCAACTTCAAAATCACCCCACAAGGGTTGCTTATTCATAACAAAGTATCACGCACAAAAACCGGCATCCGCTGGGATGATATGGCATCTGCCGAACTCATTCGTGAAGGAAGAAAATACTACCTCAAAGTGACTTCTTACCAATCTAAAGAGTACAAATACCTTTACGCTTTGGATAAAAAAAATCACGCCCTGTTTTTTTCTCAACTTGCCGAAAAAACCATCGTCACCAAAAAAACAGACTATAACCCCCTCTTAAGTTTACTTTAAAGAATATTGTTTTGTACTTACCACATAACACGATATTTTACCTAAACAAAATAAAACCGACCTCGTTATATCTAATACATAATGTTGTTAATTACAACTTATGATAAAATAAGTAACACGATCAAACCACAAATTTATGAAAGCATTTACCACACCTTGCCCACACCTCCCCTATTTACCCATTTCTGGCAAAAAACGCCTGCTGAAAGCAATGCACCTACAAAATAAAACATGAAGCCATTTGATTTGCCTCCAACCATACTATGTATTTATCTCGCCTTTTTGAACATTTGCAAAAATTATTGCTTTTGTTGAATAACAAGAAGGTTTTGAAGTGAATGGATAAACCATTAATTACAAGCAGAGATGAGCTCTATAGTTATTTTCCTGTACGGAAATATATCTTTGGTAAAAAAACAGTGATCAACTTAACCTTCAAAAAAATGAAACTCAAGAACTATTATACCTTATTACAAGTAGTACCTCAAGCTTCTATTGATGAAATAAAAAAAGCTTACAGAAAACTCGCTAAAATTTGGCACCCTGACAAAAATCATAGCCCAAGCGCCTCAAAGGTATTTCAGGGTATACATGAAGCTTATAAAACACTGACCCACCCAAAAAAACGTAATGCTTACAACCTTAAGTACTGGCAGATTTTTGGCAAACCTACTACACAAAACACCCCAGCCAACAAGCACCATGACGGGTTTGACCCAAACTTCAGTGCTGAGAATGTTTTGCGTAAGAACTGTGATAGAATGATGCGTGGAAATCACCAAAAAAGCAGTCGGATTTATCAAGAGTGGCTCAATCAATTTTGGGCAAACTGGGGTCAAAAAACAAACCCTACAACAAGCAGTTGAGTGTGTATAACGGCTTCATTACGAGCACTTATTTAAGTCCAACCCTGAAGTTTATCTCTACAAAAACTACATAAGCTCGCTTTTTTGACTAAATTGACTCGCAAACAGGAGAAAAACCTAAAAGTGTATTGAGTGAATAAGTTATTTGAAAATGAGGCGTGTACCACGGCTATATTTGAGTCTGATCACGACTATTTATTGTTAAAACTATCAGGCAAGATCAGTTTTGAAGATTATAAGGAAGTAATGTTGCTGTTGATTGAGAAACTGCAGCAGACCAATATCCGGCAAATTATTTTGAATAGTTATGATTTGGAGTACGATACTCCCAAATCACGGATATGGTTTTTAACTACATTTCTTTACAAGGTGCAGTGCACCCTGGGAGAAAACTTATGGGTGGCAATTATACGCCCACGCAATGCCTTTCAAAAGGTGGCCATCAGCACACTGGTGAACCTGGTAAAAAGTCAGAAGTTTTTATTTGAAATACAATTTTGTTCCAGCCAGTCAGACGCGTTGGAATGGTTTAATAAATTTGCCATCAAGGAGAAGTAAACAAAGGGAAGCTCAACACTTCCCTATTTTTTTTGATAACGTTTCAGAGTTTGTGTAAACTCGATTTTTGAGTACTGATTACCAGAAGTTTAGATGAAAAACACACACAAAATGAGACGTTATCTTTTTTTCCTTCTGAACGTTAACGCTAAGCTTCATCTTCTTGCTCTACCAACCAAATGCTATCTTGAGCTGCTCCCTGCTCTTTCCACTCTACTTTTATTCTTTGCGACTGTAAAGTGTTTACCTGTCGCCCCACATAGTTTGCCTCTACGGGCAAATGGCGGGTATACTTACGGTCAATCAAAGTAAGTAACTCTACCTTCTCAGGGCGACCAAAAGCAGTCATCGCATCCATTGCGGCACGTACTGTGCGCCCGGTATACAACACGTCGTCTACTAAAATCACCTCTCGACCTTCTACTACAAAGTCTATCTTGGTAGCATTTGCTTTGATGTCTGAACGACGAAAATCATCCCGGTAAAATGTTACATCTAAATAACCTAAAGCTATTTTTTGACGGGTAATGTCTTGTAATCGCTGGCGCAAACGTTCTGCCAGAAAGATACCCCTAGGTTGTAAGCCTAAGATGGCAGAGTTATCAAAACTTTGATGATTTTCAATCAGTTCGTGACACAAGCGACTAATGGTGATATTTATTAGTTGATTATCAAAAATAAGTCTTTTTTCCATTCCGTAAGTGAGAGGAGGTTTCAAAAATACTCTTGAGGCATTCTCTGAAACTTATAATAAATGCTATACAAAATATAAGAGCGATTGGGCTAAATAGTATACCCAATCGCTCATCACAATTATAATTCTTTTCAGGGAATTATTCAAAAAGCGGTAAAAATTTTTGTTACAACTTTTTCAAGTTTAAATTTGTTTAGAAAGGAAATAACTTTTCTAATATAGCGACACCAAATCACTTCAAAAATGTTTAAACTAAATCAGCAATTTAGCCTGTTTTTATTGTTAGATATTTTAGTAACTCTATTACCAGCGTCTTATTTTTTGTCTTTTATGGTATCTAAACAATATTTTTTATTGCCAGACCCATACCATGCCGTCAACTATGTATTTTCTTATGTAGGATTTCTCATGTTTTTATTCAACATTGTGCTCATCTCTACAGGTGTATTCTTTACCCTCAAACATCATCCTCCTCATAAAGATCAAGTATTCAAACGGGCATTTATAGAAGGTTCTAAAGCATACTTGATTGTTGTATGGATAGTATGCCTGGTATTACTTAACCTATTTTTCACTTTAAAAGCTCAAGTATTTTAATACGGTTGAACAGCTTACAAAATAATATACCTGGCAGTTTTTTTGAAATCTGCCAGGTAGGGTGGGTATTTAAAACAAGTGTTAAAACTGCTTAGGAACGTGATCGCCCCGTAAACGGGATTTCGGGCGTAGCCCTCAACAATAACTGTCCAATTTAGAACAAATCCTCTTTATTGACACTTCTTTTGAACAGGTTCCTTGGTAAAAAAACGCTCCTCAATGGAGCACTTTATTTTTTCCGTTTTTGTTTATTATTGTTGAGTAACAGACACCACTCTAAAATCGGTACGACGGTTTACAATGCGGGCATAATTGGTTTCATTAGGAATAATAGGCACTTTGGCTCCATACCCCTTTTTTACCAAACGCTCTTTTTCAATGCCTTTCGACACCAGCCAGTTGTACACCACATTGGCACGTTGCTGCGACAAAGCCACATTGTTTGAGTTGCTTCCTACATCGTCGGTATGCCCACTTACCTCGATGCTTACTCCTGGGTTGTTTTTCAGAAAAGTAAGCAACGCTTTGGCAGCTGGCAATGATTTTTTATGCATTTCAGCTTTTTTATACATAAAAAATACCCGGTAACTCAATAAAGCTCCTTCCGTAATTTTCTGTCTGGAACCAGGGTTCATAATTACCCGATACAAGTCTTTTCCTCCTACGCCACCTGGACGGTCTGAAGAAAAATACGCCACAGCGTGCCCTTTATCGTTAGACACGAAGTACATATCATTTGACTGACTATTGATGGGGCTTCCCATATTTTCGGCTTGTGAAAAATCTTTGCCATTATTTACTGCCGATTTGAAAATATCAAAACCACCCATAGAGTTGTGTCCTGTGGAGCTAAAATATAAGGTTTTACCATCGGCATGCATAAAAGGGGCTTCCTCATCGTGAGGGGTGTTTACCTTGGAGCCCAGATTCACTGGTTTTCCCCAACGTCCTTTCTTATCTTTTACAGACATATAAATATCTAAGCCTCCCAAACCCCCAGGGCGATCACTGGTAAAAAACAAGGTATTGCCATCAGGACTTAGGCAACCAGAGGTTTCACGGTACTTTGAATTGATATGTTTGCCCAGGCTTTTGGGTTTAGACCACCCATCCTTACTTTTGGCAGAGGCAGACACTGAACCTTTTACATCCTTTAAATTTTTGCTTCTTCTCTTTTTTCGCTTTCTTCTTTTTTTACCTTTGCCCACTCCAGTAATGGTTGAGTTGCCACCAGAAAACTCCGAAGCCGTAGATTTTGTACTATAGTTTAAACTAGACTCGTACAGGTTTCCGTTGCCCCGGTCTTGATACACCAAAATACGGCTACCATCCAACGATAAAAATACGGCTGACTCGTGGCGTTTAGAGTTAAAGTGATGCCAAGGCTCTTTGGCGTTCCAGGTACGATTCTTAGTGTGTGAAATGAGTACGTCCTCGTGTTCGTTTTTGTCGTGGCTCCCAGTAAAAATCAATATAGAGTTGTCTTGAGATATAATGGGGGCATATTCATTGGCTTTTGTGTTAATCTTTGGTCCCAGGTTATGAATACGCGCCATCAAAGGAGTACCCATCAGCTCTTTAGCGTTTTTGGCTTCTTTGATCCGCTTGTTCGACACCTTTACAAAATCTTCTTTCAAAACCCTGTCGTGCAACAATTCAAGGTATTTTTTGCCATCGTCTTTTTTAGTCTTGTCTATAGCGCTCTGATAAGACTGTACTGCTTCCATGTATTTACGGTTGTATACGTAAGCATCGCCCAGGTGAAAATCGAGAATGGGGCTAAAATCAGGGTTGATGAGGTGAGCTTGCTTAAGCGGCTGCAAAGCAAGTGATTGTTCGTCGCCATACAAATAACACAGGCCAAGTCTAAGGTGAGCGCCTAACTCGTCTTTTCTATCAGCAAACACTACTTGCCCACTTGCTACAGTTCCCAGCAGGTCTTTGTACATTTCTATAGCACGACCATACTTTTCGTTATCAAACAGTTTATTGGCTCTTTTCAAAGCTTCTTCTGCTTGTTTTGTTTCGTTTACTTTTTTGTTTTGAGCTTGAGCAACAGCTCCCCCTAAAAGCAATACAATCAATAGGTAAAAAAATCTTTTCATAGCGTATAAACTTGTTTTGTGTTGATTCAACTCTAAATTCAATGTCTATATTTAGAAATGTATATAAGTTAAGTAGGTATTATTACTATTAAAACTAGTATTTTTACTCATCAAACTTACATCTGCTTAATTCTTACTTTTATTACGATTTGCTTTGGGGTTGGGTTATATATATATTAAACGGAAATGCTTAGAGTTTTTTTCCCTTTCAACCTTTTCTGCGCTTGCTAAAGCTTATTTACAATAGCTAAACTGCATATAACCGCCTTGAATGTACTAAAACCCTTATATAAATCATTCCAGTATTTATTGGGAATATTCAATAACAGGCATAAGATATATCACTAACATTCAACTTATCAGCCTATTATCTCCTTTTAGAGGGTAGCTTCGCTTGGCAAAAAACACACTTTTTCAACACTTTTCTTACACTAACTATAAAATACTTATTATATTTGATGTAGACACAATAAATAAGGCATTGACATCTTTGGCAGCAGCAAAACAATGGGTACAGTATACCTACTTAGGTTTACCTAGTAAAATGTACCAATGCAATGCTGAGGCGCTATCTAATAAAAAAGCCGGTACTGGGAACCTCAGCACTGGCTTTTTTATAAAACTTATAACACCTGCCCACTCATCTTTGACTGATGCTTCCTGAACCGTTCACTGACTTACGCACGGTTGGGTTGCCTTTATAGGTAATAGAACCACTGCCATTGACGGTGGCGTTAAGCTCATCATTTACATTTAACTGACAAACCCCTGAACCATTGACCTCTACCTGACAAACATCTGTGTCTAGGCTTTGGCAAAGCACTTGCCCCGAACCCATCAGATTAATCGTATGTAAGTCAGTATTTCCTCGTAGCTTTACATTGCCCGATCCTTTCACCTCAGTCATTACTTTTTTGGCATCTAAACGAATGTTAAAGTTACCCGAACCAGAAACTGCCAGTGAAAGGTCACTTACCTCCCACCTGTTTTTAGACTTTAGGTTGCCCGAAGCACTCAAACGAATCGCTTTGATGCTGGGGGTGGTAATAAATACATACACTTTATTGTCGCCTTGCCGAAAGCCATGAGTACGGTAGCCTATGTATAACAGTCCTCCTTCTTTTACTTCTGTTACAATCTCTCTGAGTACATCAGGCACCGCATGTACTTCTACCGATTGCTTATCGCCTTGTTTCCAGATTACATCGCCGGCAATGCTATGCAAAAGGCTGTTAAACTCAGGCAGATTTCTTACCTTACCATAGTCATTGTTTTTTGACAAAGGTGGAGCTTCTTCGACAAAGGTATCTTCTCCGGTATACACCTTACCATCGTCATCATATCCAGGGTCTTTGCCTCTGGTGGTGGTATTACAGGCGCTGATCACCACCAGTAAACAAAGACTTGTCAATATTGTGCTCAATCTCATAGTTATACAGTTTATTTGATTCATCGAAATTACAAAATACCCGCTGAAAAACCTTGATTGTATGGATATATTGAAAGCTTATAACCAACCCCAGCACAAGCTGGCAAAACTGGCACTGCAAGGCACTTGGTTGGGTGATGCTTTTGGACAACGTTTTTTTGACACCCGCCCTCACATTGAGCAATGGCTACACACCTACACCTTACCACCTGCCCCTTGGTATTTTACTGATGATACCATTATGACGGTTGGGCTTACTCAAAGCTTATTTAAAAATCAAGTCGTTCATCAAAACGAACTTGCTCAAATATGGGCAATCAATTACCAAAAAAACATATCGAGAGGCTACGGTGGCACTGCCCACAAAATACTGCGCGAAATAGGCGAAGGCAAACCTTGGGTAAACGCTTCTAAAGAAGTATTCAGTGGCATGGGCTCTATGGGCAACGGGGCCGCTATGCGGGTGGCTCCTATTGGGGCATTTTATACGCAGGATTTGGCTCAAATAATTGACCAAGCCAAGTTATCGGCACAAATCACCCATAGCCACCCCGAAGCTCAAGCAGGAGCCATTGCGGTAGCCGTAGCTGCTCATCTGGCGGGGCACACGGTGCTTGCGGGCAACGATTTTTTGGCTAAAGTGAGTCATCATACCCCTGACAGCCAAACCAAAGACCGAATCAATAAAGCGTTGAGTCTTCCGGCAAGTTATAGGATAGATACTGTAGTGCATGCCTTAGGCAATGGACATCAAATGCTGGCTCAAGACACGGTACCTTTGGCGCTATGGTGTGCGGCTCATCATGTAGACAATTTCGAGGATGCACTCTGGCTGACAGTATCGGCATTGGGCGACCGTGATACTACCTGCGCTATAGTAGGTGGCATAGTGGCATTGCGGGTGGGCACATCAGGCTTGCCTGCTCGCTGGATAGAGGCGGCTGAACCTATATTGGAGGGGTGGTTGGTTAAATGAAACTCCGGAGGGAGGGCTAGCTTGCTTTAAACTGCTCCCACAATACCCAACAAATTTGCCGAATACTAGAGTATGTATTGGGTAAAAACCACCCCGAAATAGTGCATCACTTGATGGAGGTACTGGAAAACAATGGCTACCAACTGGCGTAGTAAATAGTCCACAGTCTTTAGTCCAGTACTGGCGTAGCTCCGCTGAGCTCACTACGTTCGGTTCCTTAACAAAGCCTTTAGCCTGTCGCAGATGGCTCACGCGTATGTTTTTTTAATGCTCAATCCTTAGTCAACAGCCGTTGTGAGCACCCAAGCCTCTAGCCCATTACACAGCAATTAGCAGAAACATTTGGCTTAAGTTAAGTAAACCCAAAATCATTTTATTTTTTTCTAATCCTGTTGTATGTTTGTCAGAATTACTCACCTGACATAAGTACAAAAATAATGATCGATATAAAAAAATGGCTTTTAGAAAAAATAGCCGAAGAAACGGGATTAAATACTGATGAAATTTCTTGTGACGAAGATTTCAATAACTTTGACATGGACTCGCTGTCTATTGTATCTATAGCAGCCGACCTGGAAAGCGTTACCAATGAAGACATTGACCCTACCGCGTTTGTAGAATACAATACTATCAATAAGTTTGCAACATGGAGAGCTCAACAAAAATAATCTGGAACCCCTACAGCAAAGGTTATTTTCAAGACCCTTATCCTCACCTCAAAGCCTGCCGCGAAAATAACCCCATACACCAAGGGGTGCATAAGGAATGGATATTTTTCAAACACCGTGATGTAAGTCACTTGCTCCGCCACCCCCAACTTGATGTATCAGACCTTAGCCAGTACCTGAAAGAAAAAGAAGATTATATTTTCAAAAATACAGAGGCTTGCCCTTATTTAGCCCAAAGCACCCAATGGTGGCCAATGTACTTGAACGGTAAACTACACAAAAAAATAAGGGTCGTACTGGGCAAGGTGTTTAATTCGCTAGAGTGGGAAAATGTGATCCTGAAGGCAGTACAAAAAGTAAATGCCCGTTACCAAAGGCTTGGTACGTTCAACTTGGTAGACTACTGCGCTGATTATATTTTTATGATCACTTCAGAAATATTTGGCATTGACAAATATGGTACCGCAGACAAGATAAAGGAATACTCTAACCTACTTGCCCGTAGCCAGGATTTGTTTGTACCCAAACAACTCTACCAAAAAATCAACACCTCTTTATTATGGGGCAAACAACTATTTGACCACTCTCCCTACCGCGAAAAAATTGAAACAGCACTCAAGGAGCAACAACTTGACTATACCAGCGACAAGGTGTATTCGCTGATGGCAATTTCGCTCATGGCAGCCTTTGAAACCTCCAAAGACAATCTTAGTATAGCACTATATGAAATATTAAACCACTCAAACTTGTTCGATTTTGCATTAGAAAACAACTCTCAACAATTAAATGCTTTCATTGAAGAATTGTTTAGATTTACGGCTCCCTTGCAATATACTGTAAGGGTAACTCAAGATCAGTTTACCTATGCAGGAGTAGACTTGCCAGCCCAGTCGAAGTTATACCTGTGCCTTGCCAGCGCCAACCGTGATCCCGAAGTTTTTGATCGCCCCGATGAAATTATACCCGACCGTCAGCCAAACCCACATTTATCTTTTGGTGGAGGCATGCACTTCTGCCTGGGGGCTAATGTTGCCCGTTTGGAAGTGAGGCATTGCCTGCAGCCCATGATGCACTTACTAAAAAACTATACTTTTGATGATCATGAGGAAAACAGGGTGCAATGGGCAAAACAAATATTTATGCGCAACGCCCAATCTATTTTGCTAAAAAACAAAACTCTATGATTCACCCATTGGTTGTTGCAGCCTTTGTGTTAACCTCAGTATGTTTGGTGGCTGCTTTTCCAGCCAATCGACGCTGGCAAGCCTTGCTTATCAGTAGCTTGGTATTTTATTATACAATCGTGGGGGCTAAGTTATTGGTGATGCTGGCGTTGGCATTCATTATCTACAGTGTAAGTTTCAAGGTCAAAGATCGTATCCATAAACTTTGGTGGGTGGTATTGCTGCTGTTGGTGCCCCTCTTGATTGCTAAAAGTACTGAAAAAGGGCATCACTTTATACAATACACTCACTACTTGATTATGCCTCAAAAAAACTGGCATTGGTCCTGGTGGTTTCAAGTGATTGGCTTGTCTTACTTTAGCTTCAATGGCATTAGTTACCTCATAGACATCAAGCGCAAATATATAGTTCCAGAGAAGAATTTTTTCTTGCTGCTGTTATATTTGCTTTATTTCCCTACGGTATTCTCTGGCCCTTTGCACCGGGCAAAATACCTCTTTGCTCAATTCAAGCAAGTTAAAATTACCAATGAGTCTATTAGTCATGGGCTTAGATTAATGCTTTGGGGGCTTTTCAAACAAATAGTCATTGCCCAAAGGTTATATGTCTTCTTGCAAAACCTTTTGGCAAGCCCCATCAGTGGAGGCTATTACCTACTATTAGGGTTGGTGTTTTTTCTATACCTCTACTGTAACTTTAGTGCGTTTGTAGATTTTTTTCAAGGAGTCTCCCAACTATTCAATGTCAGGCTCAAAGACAACTTTAATCACCGAATTTACCTTGCCTCATCGCGGCAAACGTTTTGGCAAGGCTGGCACAAAACCCTGAATGAATGGTTTAGAGACTATTTCTTTTTTGTAGTGGTCAAATATGATAAAAAACGACGCTATACCAACGCCATTCTATTGCTCACCTTTTTGCTCATTGCAGTATGGCATGGGTTCAACTATAGCCTACTTTTGTGGGGTACTATGAACGGACTATGGATTATTTTAGAAAAAAAAGTACCTTTTGGCAAATGGGCGTATCCTAAACTAAGAAAGGTAATGGGAGTTGTTTATCATTTGATGTTGTCAAGCATACTTGCCCTTGTATTTATTTCGCCAGATATTCAAGCGCTTATTCAGCAAGCTTTAAACACTGATGCCTACTTTCCCTGGCAAGTCATGGCAGGTCAAAAAGCAAACCTGGTGATAATTATGCTGGCATTTGGTATGATGGATTATCACAATGGACAGGCAAAAAAACAAAGGTTTGACGATTACCTTCAAGGTAAAAGCCTCTGGCAGAGATGGTTTATATATTTTAAACTCACCTTGTGCATATTAGCCTTAGGCAAAGGTTTGATCATAGACAATTATTACATACAATTTTAACCTGCAAAATGAAACTAATCAATACCTGGATAAAGTTGGGCGTATTTGTAAGTGTTTGGGTAGTGGTCATATTGCTGCTTCAGAACACTTGGAAAAAACCCCACCATCTGTTGAAAGAAGCCAAACTAAGCAGTCAATCACTTCAAGATACTTCTTACTTCTTTTTGGGTTCCAGTCGAGTTCAGTGTGGGGTAAACCCTGATATTATCAAAAAAAAACTTGGACAGGACAAGGTATATAACCTGGCCGTGGGAGGAGCTACTTTTCTCAACTCTTGTATTATAGCACAACACCTTATCCAAACCAAAGGTCATAAAACTATTTTTATAGAATTAGCCAGTATCCACAAAAAACTACCTGAACACATATTCTTGATTTGTCAAGAATTTGGAATAAACCTCCCCAAGGCATTGCATCGGCTGGTCAAAGGTTTTGATTTAAAAAGGCAACTCGAAATTCAAACCCACTACCTGGAACAAGCTGCTTTTTTAACAGCCTCGGTTAAAAACACTGTCCAGGTACTTTTAAATTACAAAAACCCACTCCCCCCCATTGGCTTTCAGGCCCATACCCAAAACAACTGCTTAAGCATCCAATCGTTTATTAATGACAACGAAGTATTAAACCCACTAGCCTACCCACCTTATATAAAGGAGCACAAGTTATTGATCGACTATTTAACCCTATTAGCTCAACACCACCACGCACGAATCATTTTTTTACTTCCCATCAACTTTGTTGACTCCACAAGAAAAAAGCAAGCATTGGAAGTATACCATCATGTACCCCCACACCAAAAAGTGGTCTACACGGCTGATTTTATCCAACAAATGCAACAAGCCCGCTTTCTCAAAGATGCCCAACACCTCAATCAATGGGGAGCCCAAAAATACACGGAGTTGCTTTGCCCTCTCATCAAACCTCATTTTTAATCTACACACCATATTTTGATTGGCTATAGTTGCCCTTTCGAGAATATTATTGCAACTTTCTATCACATAAAGAAAAATCTTCAAACACGTATAGATATGAATATGCAAAATGCTCCTTTTAACCTGGCGCAATGTATAGAGCACGCCGGAAAATACTATAGCCACCAAAAAGTGATTACCCGCAAGGTAGAAGACGATAGCATTCACGAAATTACTTACCACGAAATATTGCGAAGGGTGCGCCAGCTTGCCAATGCCCTCAAAAAACTAGGGGTACAACAAGGCGATCGCATAGGCACCATTGCCCTCAATACTTACCGCCACCTCGAAGCCTGGTATGCTATATCGGGGCAAGGGGCAGTGTGTCACACCATCAACCCACGTTTATCGGCGGGGCAAATGGATTACATCATCAACCACGCCGAAGACCGTTTTATTTGTATTGATCCTATCTTTTGGCCACTGATTGAGGCAATGCACCCCAAGTTTGGCAAGGTAGAAGGCTACATCGTATTGACGGATGCCGCCCACATGCCCACCACCAAACACGATGTAGCACTCTATTGCTATGAAGAACTTATCAAAGGTGAGTCTGACCAGTTTGAATGGCCAGTGTTCGACGAAAACGCGGGTTCATCGCTGTGTTATACATCGGGCACTACCGGAAACCCCAAGGGGGTCATGTATACGCACAAGTCTAACTTGTTGCACTCGTATGCTGCCGGGCTCCCCGATGGCTTTGGCATCCGTAGCCTAGATACTCTCCTGGTAGTAGTGCCCTTGTTTCACGCCAACTCCTGGGGCATTTCTTACCTGGGACCTATGGTGGGTGCCAACCTTATTTTTCCGGGCAAACTTATGGACGGTGAAGCCATTTTTGAACTGGTAGATAAATACCAGGCAACTACTGCCGCGGGTGTGCCTACAGTATGGACCAACTTGCTCGACTTTGCCAAACAAAAAGGGCGAAAGCTTGACTCGTTGCGTGATGTAGTAGTAGGCGGGTCGGCAGCACCTCCGTGGATGTTTGATGCCTTTGAACAAAAACACGACGCCCAACTCTTGCACGCCTGGGGAATGACTGAAACCAGCCCACTAGGTACAATCAATCGTGCCATTCCACAACTCAAAGACTTGCCACAAGAAGAACAAGCCAAAATACGTTTGAAACAAGGACGCCCGGTATTTGGCATTGACCTAAAAATTGTAGACGAAGAAGGCAACGAGCTACCTCACAATGGTGAGGCAGTAGGACATTTGTTGGTGCGAGGCAATTGGGTAGTACATACTTACTATGGCAGCGATGCCCCTGCTGTAAACAAAGACGGTTGGTTCGACACGGGTGACATGGCATCTATTGACCGTTTTGGTTATATGGAAATTGTAGACCGTTCGAAGGACTTGATCAAGTCGGGGGGCGAATGGATAAGCTCGGTAGAAATGGAAAATACAGCCATGGGGCATCCTGATGTACTCATGGCAGCCGCCATTGCGCTCAAGCATAAAAAATGGGGTGAAAGGCCTTTGCTGGTGGTAGTGCCCAAAGAAGGTAAAAACCCAGACAAAGAAAGTATTAAGACACACCTGGGAACCGAGTTTGCCAAATGGCAGATTCCTGACGAGGTGGTTTTTGTAGAGGAGATTCCAATGACTGCCACGGGCAAGTTTAGCAAACTAACTTTGCGCAAACAGTTTGAAGGTTTTTACGAAGAAGAAGCCTAATTTGTAACTTGGCTAAAGTAAAAAACGACGACACCAATAATACTGATGTCGTCGTTTTTGTATTTTTTTATGCTGTACACAAAGTTTATAGCTTTGTTTTAGATGCTTTTAGGTAATAACCCAGGCTATCTGCCTGTCCCCCTTGTTGGGTAGCTTTTTGTAAGTCAGCTACTGCTTTTTTATACTCTTTCATTTTGTAATAACACTTGCCCCGCAGATAAAACATAGCCGCATTGGGTTGGTTGGCATAATCAATGGCCTTGGTCATACAATAGGCGGCTTGCGGATAATTTTGGTGTTGCTCTATTTCTATTTGTCCCCAAATAAAATAAGCATCTGGGTTCTTTTTCTTGTAATAAATCGCTCTCCCCACTCCCAACATTGCCTGATAATAACTTTGCTTGGCAAGCTGCGTTTTGGCATACTTTATCTCTTTTCTAGAGGCTTTATTGTAGTAATAGTTATAGACTACGGCAAATGTAACTCCTATCATCGCCAATAGACCTACAGTCCAGACAAAGGCTTTTGTTTTCTTATTCATAAATCACTTATATTTTAATTAGTATACACGACTTTGTAGAATGCATTATTCTACCAAACAGGCAGAAGCAGCTATCCAAAAGTTGAGCTTATCTTTACGTAAAATTGTATTATTAAGATTTTCAGATTCAAGTAAATCCATCAAAAAAAGCCTTACACCCATATTTTCATTGTATTTAGGACGTTCATTTTTGTACTTTACAAATAGCACCAATGTTTCTACAGTATGACTGGTGATAGTTACAGGAGCAGGCAGATCAAGTCTGAAATAAGTAGTTTCATCATCAAACACCAAGCGTGTGCCTATAGTCAATGGTTGGGGAAAGAACTCCTCCACTTCAGGGCTTTGCCGACTGCTCAACTGTATTTTTTTACCTATGAGGTAATTGTAGTTAGGCTTCTTAAAAAAACTGGTTTTATACAAGGGTTGCCAATGGCCACGCACCAAGTCGAAGTTTGCCAGACTGGTAGACAAAAATCCCATAAAAAACAACGCAAAAACTAAAGTGTCGTTGAGCTCGGTATTGGCTACCTCTGCGCCTTTGAGTAGAGCCGTAGATACGTAGTCAAACAACAATATAATAGTGAGTGACACTACCAAAAATCGCTTAAGATGGTCAGAATTAAATACTTTTTGATCATCGAAAACAGGAGATATATTCAAGGCATTGTTCATAAAGCTCATCCACAATGCCATAGACAACACCATAAAACCAAAAGTAAACAAGAAGAAAAAACGGGCAATTGGATTGATCAACCAAAAGTCGAAAAAGCCATGGGCACAGGCAGCAAGCCCCCAATACAGCAAGCCCTGCAACCACATAGGACGTTTGGATAACCGATAACGGGCAAGCACTAGCCCATAGGCAATAACAGAGCTGTCGAACAAATGAGACACTACCGAAAAAAATGCCCGATGGTGAATAATATTTGCGGTATCTTTTGCCAAATAAAGCAGGTTTTCGGTGGCAGCAAACCCTAAAGCTGCCACCGATGCCAGCAAAATATAGTCGATGGGCTCCTTGATGGACTTAGGGAAAAGCCAAAGAATAATGATGACAGGCAAAAACTTGACACTTTCTTCTATCAATCCAATGGCAGCTATGCAATACAAAAAGTCATTGAACACACCACCCGTAGGATAAAACCCTAACTTGAGGTGGTAATAGTCGTACAAGGGGAAAGCCAAAAACGTAGACAAAACCGCTCCCACAAAACACCCCAGCCACAAGGTGTAGGCAGGCTTGGCAAAGCACTTGATACGCATCAGGTAAACAAGCCAAACCATTGTAATCAACCAACTGGCAATAATGGCTATAGTATTGGTTTTGAGCCTTAAACGTACTTGTACATAACTCAACACTTTGCCTTGACTAAAGTACATATAGGCAAGTATATCGGGGTCGGTTTGCGCCAAATACGCTTTGTTTTTGGGCAGATGAAGCAATTGATCCAACTCTTTCCATTTTTGTTGCCTGGAAAGCGCCTTAATCAGGTTTTGATGGGCTTTGTCTACGGCTCCTCTCAGTTTGATTTCTTGTTTAAACAATTTTTCGGCAACCCACACTGCACCTACCTCAAGGTAGTACTCGCCACGAGCGTTACTGATATACCTTCTTGACTTATTTTTTATTTTGTCAAATGCCTCTCCCGATTCCTGCCATTGCTTCTTGTGAAAATAAATAATGCCCAAACCCAAGTGACCAATGTCGCGCAGGTCATCATTTTTATAGTTGGCATACCTCCTGTAATACAGCTCGATGGCTTTGTCGTTGCGGTAAATATTGGCTGTAGGAGTAGCTTGGTAGGCAGGTTTGCCAAAATGATAAGTAAGCAACTGGTAGTGGTACTCTAAGGAGGTAGTATCGTTGGTAGTTTGGCTGGCAATTTTCTTTTCAAACTGAGGGTTAATAATTTTTTTGGGTTTTTGTTGCGCAAAAAAAGGCACAGTCAGCCATTGGTTTACTCCAACAATAAGGGCAATGACTACAACAATATAAATCAGGGCGAATTTCATAAAATGGTGTGGGTTCAATAAGTTTGGTTGCGTCAACTAATGCTTTGGCAGGCAATGACCTTTTCCCTTTTTAATCTTTCCCGCCAAATCTCCCCATACCTTTTTTATATTGCTGAGCGTGGTAATCACATTTACTCCCATTAGGAGGCTTGTTAATGATAAAAAATATAGGTTACATAAATGGCTGTGATCACCCCAATAAGATCTGCCAGCAAACCACAAGTAGCCGCATAGCGGGTTTTTTTGATATTGACTGCCCCAAAGTAAATGGCTAAAATGTAGAGTGTAGTGTCGGTCGTTCCTTGAAAAATGGAGACCAAACGCCCCTGAAACGAATCTACCCCATAGTGGTTCATTGTTTCGAGCATCATACCAGTAGCCCCACTGCCACTGAGTGGCTTCATAAATGCCGTAGGCATGGCGGGGATAAAATCAGGGTTCACCCCAAAGTAAATCACTATTTTTTTGAGAGTAGAGGTAATAATTTCCAACGCACCCGATTCTTTAAAAACCCCAATGGCTATCATAATGCCCACCAGGTAAGGTATAATCTTGATGGCTACATCAAACCCTTCTTTGGCACCTTCGATAAAGGACTCGTAGATATTGACTCGCCTATAGAGGGCAAGTAGTATAAAAAATACAATGATGCTAAACAGGATTAGATTACTGACCACCTTAGATATGTCACTGATTTTTTCTTTGGGCAACCCTGACAAGTAATAAATAGCTATTCCCAATGAACCCAGGATCACGGCAAGGTAGCCCAGCAATACTGGGTCAAACAAGTTGATACGCTGATAGAGCGATACTAGTATCATTCCGGCAATGCCAGTAACTGCCGCCGAAATAAGTATAGGAATAAAAATGTCTGAAGGGTTGGCCGCTTGTAAACGGGCTCGGTAAATCATTACCGTCAGGGGAATAAAGGTAAGCCCGGTGGTATTGAGCACCGCAAACATAATTTGGGCATTAGATGCTTCTTCTTTTTTGGGGTTGAGTTTTTGCATTTCCTGCATTGCCTTGATACCCAAAGGAGTTCCAGCATTGTCGAGTCCCAGTAGGTTGGCCGACAGTTTCATAAAAATAGGGGTGATTGCTGGGTGATTGGTAGGAATTTCGGGGAATAAACGACGAAAGAAAGGGCCAAAAACAAAGGTCAGCATTTTTACAATGCCTGCCTTTTCGCCTATTTTCATGATGCCCAACCACATAGCCATGGCTCCGGTAAGGTGCAGGGCAAGCTCAAAGGCAAGGGATGATTGATCAAAAGTAGACTTGATAAGGCGATCAAATATTTCTATATCCCCTTCAAATATCAGCTTATAAAGCGCAATGATAAACGCAATCAGGAAAAAGGCTACCCAAATGTAATTTAATACCATTGCAAGTATTGATTTTGTTTGGCTTTTTTGTTTTTACCACAAAAAAGGCGATAAATGAATAAATGTCTACTTACTGTTCGTTCAATGTTGTTTGATTGAATGAATATGTCTCATTCATTTTCCTGTGTGCCAGGGTTCAAAGCATAAATATATTAATTATATCTTCTTATCAAAAATACCCACCCGATTTAAGTACTTATTTTTCAGAGAGTAGTACTTTCCCTTAATACCAAATATTATGCTGATGCTATTGATCAACAATGAAATTTTATAACTATTTACCTCTTCAATTCATTTGATTGTTATAAATTTAAAAATATAAACTATTTAATTAAAAATTATACAAATATGCACAAACAATACAAAAACTTTGGACTGGCTTGCCTCTTGGTAATGCTTACCGGCTGGTGGGCACAAGCCCAAATACGCGTACCTGTACCTAGCCCTACAGTTACCCTGTTGCAAGAAATAGGGCTTACCAAAATTGAGTTGCGTTATTCACGCCCTGGAATGAAGGGAAGGAAAATATTTGGTCACCTGGTGCCTTATGGCAAAGTATGGCGCACGGGTGCCAACCAAAACACCCGACTTACATTTTATGAGCCAGTGACTATAGGTGGTAAAAAAATTCCTAAGGGACAATACGCTTTACATACCATTCCGGGTAAAATCGAATGGACAATTATTATTAACAAAAAACAAGGGTACGGCAATAGGTATGATCCCACCCAGGATGTGCATCGGTTTAAGGTAAAACCACAACGCACCAAGTTGGTGTACGAAACTTGTACTATAGATTTTAGCAATTTTGATAAGAACAGCGCCGATTTGCGTATTTTTTGGGAAAACACAATGGTGGCATTCAGAATTGAGACGGAGGTGGACCCAAAGGTAATGAAGCAGATAAAAAAGGTAATGGACAACCCAGCGCGTACACTTGCTCAAGCTTACTATACTTCAGCGCGTTACTACTTCGAAACAGGCAGAGATTTAAACAAAGCACTTGAGTGGGCTACCCAAGCGGCCAAATTGCGCCCCGACGCTTATTGGATGCTGCACTATCAAGCAAAAATTGAAGGAAGGCTTAAAAAATATACACAGGCTATAGCCACGGCAAAGTTGAGCATTGCTGCTGCCAAAGTGCGTAAGAACCCCGATTTTGTTCGTATGAACGAAGCGTTAATCACGAAGTGGAAAAAGCTTAAGTAGGGTGCTGTCATACCCTACTTGAATGTTATTGATTGAACTGTGCCAAATAATTGAATAAACCCAAAGTATAAGTAGCTATTGACGTAAAATGATTGCCACCTTCTATAGGTATCAGTTCTACTTGAGTAGCTCCATTGGCACGCATAGCATCATACGCATTTTGTGAATTAAAAAAAGGCACAAAATCATCGGCGGTACCGTGAAACATTCTAATAGGTGCTTTGGGCGTCCAATTGTATATGTCGTTGTCTTTAGTAGCGTTCAAAAATGCAGCATCAGTCTCATCACGTACCCCATCCAAAAAACTTTGCTTGAATAATAACTGAGGGTTTTGTTCTACCTCTATTTGTATGCCAATGGCAGGGGTGGCATTTGCCAACTGACTGGCGTAAGGTTCATTGATGTATGCATCAAACGAACGGTTGAGCTTATACACATCGTTGTAAGTATCGAGCACCCAAAGGTAAGCATTGATAAAGGATAATTTTTCGTTTTTAGAGACTACATATTTAGCAAAAGCTGTTTTGTTGTAAGCGCCTGCCCCTGGTATGCTTGCCGTCACAGTAAACTCATCGTGGTGGCTTGTTTCCAGTAGCTTATGCAACGCCATAGAAGCATAGCCTCCCTCTGAGTAACCCGCTAAAAAGAGTTGATTGTTCAAAGCAACATTATTGCGGGCGCAAAACTCCCGGCTTGCCCGCAACATATCGCGCGAAGCCGATGCCAGCGAAGCAGCGTGTTCGTAAGGGTGGGCAAGGTTTTTAGAAGCTCCATAGCCAATATAATCGGGCATAGATACTACATAACCCGCTGCCGAAAATAACGTACCTGATGTATAAGACTCGCTATTGGGCTGATAGTTTGACGGGGCTTCTTCATCGGCAGTAATGGTGCCATGCTGATAACTTACCAAAGCATAAGGCTTGCTTTCTACAGGGACAATCAATGCACCAGAGGCAATAATGGCGTTGCCCGAAACATCTACCGTGTTGTAAGTAATGTTGTATACCTTGACTGTGTTGAGCGGCAATAAACCCAAAAATGGCGCAACTTCTGTATTGTTAGCATAACGCGCCTTGATTTGGGCACCTGTAAACTCACCCACCAATTCGCTTTGCACCAAATATTGGGCTTCAGGCAATACATTTTCGTCCTGCTTTTTGTTACAACTTGCCAGCACCAGGCTGAAAAATAGGCTTATATAGAATAGTTTTTTCATGTCCTTACTTATTTTTTTGGTAAACACCACAACGATTAATGATAACTTTCCTTTATTTCCATCCACATTTCTGGGTTTTCGATGGGTACAAAATCGGCGTATTGAGCATACAAAGCGTGGGCATCGTGAGTCGCCAACATCCAACGGCGTAAGCCTTGCAAATCGGGGTGCTGGCGTATGCTTTGCACCAACCACTTGGCAAGCCCATGCCCCCGGTATGCCTCCAGCACAAACACATCGGCCAGGTAAGCAAACGTGGCATAATCGCTCATAATGCGCGCAAACCCCACCTGCTGGTTTTCTTTGTATATCCCAAAACACAATGAATGTTTGATAGATTTTTCTACAGTTGCTTTGGGAATATTGGTTGCCCAATAAGAAGACGCCAGAAAACTGTGGATGCCCCCTACTTGCAACTTTGCTTTATCTGTAGAAAGCAGAAAACCGTTTTTTGTAATGTTCATTTTCTTAATAGTCTGTAGCACCTACAGGGGCAAGCTTTAAGCGACAAGTCGCAAGTCCTTAGATACCAATGAATATCGGTGCTACACCCTGTTTAACTCCGTTGAGCTCATCACAGCAAGCTGCTCCGATAAATCGTATTGGCGTCAACCTAAGGTTGCTTAGGAAACCTTAGAAATACTGCTTACACTGATTTGTTAGGTAACTTTTGAATATTTAAAATACTTTGTTTAAAGCACCTCAAGGGCTTGAACGGCTGGCGCACGCGTCCCCGCCTGTGTTCCTAAAAGATCAAGTACTTCTAAAAGGAAAGGCATTGCTTATCAAGTATTTAAAGCCCTCAACTGAAAAATTAAGTTGACGCCAATGCGATAAATCGGGATTTAGAAATAGATTCGGTTCATAGGCAACTAACAAATTTATAGTATGCTTATTTTCAGCAGGTTATGAATTTGTTAGTTAACAGTCCTGACCAAGCTTGGTGGTTGGTCTTTAGTTGTACTCTGCTCTATAAACTATTACCCATCCGCTTTTTGACAGAACTTTTACTTGTTTAAACAATCAAAAGGGCAGCAATGTTCTGGCAACGAAAAAACAGTGGTTAAAAAGTACCATTTATCTGTTGGGCATATTGGTTAGAACGTGTTACCCACGGGCTTTTCTTTTGGTCAAAAGCATCTACTGCCGACTGCACATCCAAAAAGAATTTATCTTTGCCCATGAGAGCAGTCAAACCACTTTGAGCAAAGTAGTCCCTGACTGGTCCTTTGATGTTACTAAAGTTGAACCCTATCCCTTGGGCTTCCAACTCAGCAAACAATTCCTGAAGCATTTGGGCAGCACTAGAGTCTACGCTGTCTATACTTTCGGCGTTGACTATGACTAACTCAAGCACTCCCAGATTTGGGGTTACCTGTTGGCGCATAGTATCACGGAAGTGGTTGGTATTGGCAAAATAAAGGCTGGCATCATAGCGTAAAATCAATACATCTTTGCGTACTACCAAGTCATCGTAGCGCGCCACATTTCGATATTCGTGTGTTCCCTTAAAAGCTCCCAAAATGGCTACATGTGGGCGGGTAGTACGGTAAACCATTGCCAACAACGACAACACTACACCAGCAAATATCCCTTCACGAATGCCTACAGTAAGCGTAGTAATAAAAGTAACAGTAAACATCAAAAACTCATCTTTTTTGGTGTGCCATAATACCCTAGGGTAACCAAAGTCAATAAGACCAAATACTGCTACCATAATCATAGAGGCAAGTACTGCTTGAGGCAAATAATAAAACAAAGGTGTAAGAAAAAGCAAGGTAAGCGCCACCAACGCTGCACTTACCAAGGCGGCTACTCCAGTTTTAGCTCCTCCCTGGTCGTTTACTGCAGTACGAGAAAAGCCCCCTGTACCAGGATAAGATTTAAAAAAGGCACCTATCAAATTTGCTGCTCCCAAAGCAATCAACTCTTGATTGGGGTCTATTTCATAGTCTTTATGTTTGGCTTGAACTGCCTTGGCTACCGAAATGGCTTCCATAAAAGCAATAAGCGCCAAGGTGAGTGCCATTGGAAAAAGTTGGCTTATAACGTCTAAATCAAACAAGGGCAAGGCAGGCACTGGCAAACCTCCTGGTACATCTTGTATAATTTTTACCCCTACCAGGTCAAGCCTGAATATATACACTACCAAAATACTCAAAACGACGACTACCAAAGCCGCAGGAACGTTTTTTTTATATTTTTTTACCCACCTGATTACCACAATGCCCCCTAAACCAATGGCAAAAGTAGTCCAGTGAATATCTGAGACCTTCAGTACTGCCTGAGACAAAATTTCATGTACTTGATTGCTCCGGGGCAGGGTTACTCCCATCAAGTGCTTAAGCTGGTTGAGCCCAATGATAAAAGCCGCCGCTGAGGTAAACCCACTGATGACTGGGCGCGATAAAAAATTTACCAAAAAACCCAATCGCAACACGCCAAACAATAGCTGTAAGGCTCCCATCATAAAAGCCAACAAAACAGCCAGTGCTATGTATTGGTCAGAACCAGTTGCGGCAATGAGCGAAACGCCCGAAGCCACCAGCAACGAATCCATAGCCACCGGACCTACAGAAAGTTGACGAGAAGTACCCAAAAAGGCGTAAATAATTTGAGGCACCAAAGCTGCATACAAACCATACACAGGGGGCAAACCTGCAATATAGGCATACGCCATTCCTTGCGGAATAAGCATAATGCCTACAGTAAGCCCAGCAGACACATCACCCTTAATATAGGTCTTTTTGTATTGAGGCAACCAATCTAATATAGGTACTAACTGTTTGATATTCATTACTTTATTTTTTTAATTACATCTTTACTTTCGCCTCCCTTATCGGGCTTTTTATCAGCGTACAACTGACTTTTTAAATTTAAATAATTAAAGATAATACAATATATTGATATATATTCATATTTACAAATATTAATATGTTGGAACAAAAAAAGAGCCGAGTCAGATAGTGGTATATCATACTATGCTTTTGAAGACGCAGCAAGGTGGAATACCAAAAAAAACGCCTCTATGTATAAACATAAGAGGCGTTGTATTGATATATGATCTAAGACAAGCTTAGTTTCTTCTTCTTCCTTTAAATGGTCGGTTGCCACCACCGCGTCTGCGATTACCGCCACCACCACCAGATGAACCTCCCTTAGAACGTTCAATTACTACTGATGAACCATCATACTCTACTTCAGAAAAAGCACTCAATAGCTGATCTTCGTAACGCTTGTCAATTTCAAAGAAAGAAAATGACTTTTGAATGTCTATTTTTCCTACTTCTACATTTTTCAACGATGGCTGACTGTCAATGAATGACAATAGGTTTTTAGGGTTCAATTCATCTTTGCTACCCAAGTTGATAAAGAAGCGACTAAAATCAATGCGATTGCCTCCACGTTTTTTATCTTTTCGGTCGCCATTGCGTTCCTTACGGTCACCTCTATCGCGGTCGCGACGAGTCGCAGCGTTCAAATCAGGTGCGTTTTTGTAATACTCAAGGAAACGATTGAATTCATAAGACACAAAGTGTTTGATGAGTTCTTCGCGGCTTAAACTCTCCAGCTTGTCGTATACGTGTGGCAAGTAAGGCGCAATTTCTTCTTCGTTTACATTTACCTCTTTTACTTTGTCCATCAGACTAAGTAAACGGTTTTCACAAATCTCCTGACTTGTAGGAATTTGTTTGCGGTCAAACTTTTTACCGATTTTACGCTCAATGGTCTTGATTTTACCCGCTTCGCGTCCACCAATAATCAACAACGATACCCCGGTTTTGCCGGCACGTCCAGTACGCCCACTTCGGTGAATGTACACCTCAAGGTCATCAGGAAGGTTAAAGTTGATTACGTGTGTAATTTCGTCTACATCTAACCCACGGGCTGCCACATCAGTAGCCACCAATATTTGTAAATGGCGAGAGCGGAAACGTCCCATTACGTGGTCACGCTGTGCCTGCGACAAGTCGCCATGTAAAGCATCTGCGTTGTACCCATCCTGGATAAGCTTGTTGGCTATGTCCTTTGTTTCGCGGCGAGTACGACAAAACACGATCCCATAAATATGAGGGTTAATATCAGCAATACGTTTCAGGGCTTGATAACGATCGCGGGGTTGTACCACATAAAATTCGTGGCTTACGTTTTTGGCTCCGGAATTACGCTGTCCTACACTTATCTTCTTAGGTTGGTGCATGTACTGCTCTGCAATACGAATAAGCTCCTGAGGCATAGTTGCCGAAAACAACAAAGTTTGTTTTTCTTTAGGAGTAGTGGCCAATATAGCATCCAATTCTTGCTTGAATCCCATATTGAGCATTTCGTCTGCTTCGTCTAATACCAACCACTGAATTTGCTCCAGTTTAAGTTTTTTCCTTTTTATCAAATCAAGTGAACGCCCTGGAGTACCTACTACAATGTGGACTCCACGTTTCAATGCATCAATTTGTTTGTCAATGCTGGCTCCGCCATATACCGCAGTTGTGCGGATTTTCATAAACTTGGCAAAACTCTGAATGTCACGGGCAATCTGTAAACAAAGCTCACGGGTAGGGCATAGTATCAACGCCTGAATCTGTTTTGAGTCAGGGTCAATGCTCTCTAACAATGGCAATGAAAACGCAGCGGTTTTACCTGTACCTGTTTGAGCAAATGCCAATAAGTCTGTTTCTTCGGTTAATAAATAAGGAATAGCTTGTTCCTGAATAGGGGTTGGTTTTTCGAAACCTAGTTCCTGGACGGCTTGTAAAATTTCCGAGCGCAATCCAATTTCTTCAAATGTTTGCATATATTACATTAATTCACCTTTCCTCAATTTCTTTTTGAATCAAAAATGGGTTGGGTAAATGTGTTAGTAAAAATTGTCTCAATATGCTCATTCGTTGAAATGAATGCCGTAAATGATTTTGGTGATTGAATAGTCTGATAATATCCAATTTTAAAATCCCAAAAGAGTCTTTTGAGACAATCTTTGAATTATTTTAAAGTGCAAATCTACAAGGAGTTTTGTACAAATACCTAAGAAAGTAAGTCTTTTTATCAAAATTGAGAGAATAAAACGCATTATCTTTATATAGTGCTATAATTTATTTGATTATTATCAGATAAACTTGTTTGTATCCAATGTGCTTTCAGTTGTAAGACTTAATGCTAAATTTGCGGCTGTATGTTTAGGCTTATTTTGCAACTTAAAAAAATACCATGCGAACTCAATTTCATATTTTCCTGACAGCAGTGATGTACTATACCCGTATTCCGGTATACCATTGGGTAGATTATTCTGAGAAATACCTCAACCGTGCTACAGTTTATTTTCCTGTGATAGGATGGTTGGTAGGTGGTTATACTGCATTGATTTATTTTTTGTGTCAATTGGTATTCCCCGCCGAACTCTCACTTTTGCTTAGCATGGTAGCAGGTATTCTTATGACGGGGGCTTTTCACGAAGATGGCTTTGCCGATGTTTGCGATGGCTTTGGGGGCGGCTGGAACCAAGCCAAGATTCTAACGATTATGAAAGACTCCAGGGTAGGTGCTTTTGGTTCCATTGGTATGATAATGATGTTTTTGGTAAAGTTTTTTAGCCTGAAAGCACTGGTGCCTGAAATGCACGTTGTACCTGTGCTCATTATTGGCCATACTTTGAGTCGTTATACAGCCCTTACCTTTTTGTTTACCCACCGCTACGTGCGAGAAAACGAAGACAGTAAAGCCAAGCCTATTGCCAAGAACAAACCCAACCTAAAACAATTAATAGTAGCCACCTTATTTGGGCACCTGCCTATGCTTTTGTTTTACCCACTGTGGTCTGCTTTTTTGGTGTTAATCCCCCTGTTTTTACTAAAACAATACTTGGGCTGGTACTTCAAAAAATGGATTGGAGGTTACACAGGTGACTGCCTTGGGGCCACCCAACAACTGGCAGAGGTGGCGATATATATGTTTTTTATTGCCTGGCTTTAATTCAGTGATTATCCAATGTTGTTTTCTTTGCGAA
Organism: Microscilla marina ATCC 23134; assembly: GCF_000169175.1. Classification (NCBI taxonomy): domain Bacteria; kingdom Pseudomonadati; phylum Bacteroidota; class Cytophagia; order Cytophagales; family Microscillaceae; genus Microscilla; species Microscilla marina. The sequence goes on along the minus strand of NZ_AAWS01000001.1, from coordinate 150,601 downwards.
GCTTTTCGCCTTTAGCTCTAAGTTTCACCTCTTGACAATGGCTTGCCTGAATATTTTTTTAAGGTCGGAGAAAACAACACTGGTTGCCTTACTCCCATATACATGGGCATTCCAGAACATCATATATTCCTCATGAAAATACTAACCACTCAACCCCACTGCTTTTACCATTCTATCTTTACCAAATAAATCTTTGCGTACTTCTACCTCCTGAAAACCTTGTTGTTCTATCATTTTTTTGGTGATGGCTCCAAACTGTTCGTTGATTTCAAAATAAAGTGCCCCTTGGGGTTTAAGCTTTTGTCGGGCAACCTGGGTAATGGCTTCATAAAACAGCAAAGGCTCGTTTTGGGGCACAAACAAAGCAAGGGCAGGTTCGTGTTTTAGTACATTTTCGTGCATTTGGGCTTGCTCAGCAGGGGTGACATAAGGTGGATTACTTACAATAACGTCTAGCGATTGGTCGGCAAAATGAGTAAATGAAGGGGCTAAAATATTGTGTGCTATCCATTGAATATTTACTTTATTTAAGGCTGCATTTTGCTGGGCAATGGTCAGTGCCTCATTTGATACATCGAGTGCATTTACTTGAGCCTGGGGCATGTTTTTAGCAAGTGTTACTGCAATGCAACCGCTTCCAGTACCAATATCCAGCAAAGTAAGGGGCTGGCTTTGGAAGTCTTGTATGATCCAGGCAACCAGTTCTTCGGTTTCAGGACGCGGAATAAGTACTCCAGGCTTTACCCGAAAGGGTAATCCATAAAACTCGGCTTGTTTTGTTATGTATTGAATAGGTTCATATTGCTGGAGACGCCTTAGGGCATTGTCGAGCACCTGTAGCACTTGTGGGATTGTTTGAATGGGCTGATTTATCAAAACCTGCATTTTATCCAACTGAAACAGGTGCTCTAGTAGTAAGAAAGCCATAGATTGGGCTTCGGTAGCAGGGTAATAAGGCAATAGTGCTTGGCGACACTGATCAAATAATTGTTTAGCTTCTCTGTCCATGTAATTTATTGAGGCTTATTTTTGGCAGGCAAAAATAGAAAACCTTTACACAAAATAGGGTAAGTTTGAATAATAGTAAATGACAGAACAGCGTCGGTACTCACGATCAACTCGTTGATTTTTTTATTTGATGAGTGCATTTTTGCGTTGGCTCAAGCAAAAAAAAGCGTAAAGATGATTAAATCTCTACGCTTTTTGTTTTTTCGAAGGTTCAATAATTTTATTGCATTGTCTGGTATCAGAGATACAACCGATTAAAGGATGTGGTTGTAAAGGATAGTGCATATTAAAACTTAAAAGGATGTACTGGTTAAGGGTTTGGGCGATAACTGAGTTATCAGGATTCACTTGTAACAATGCCGATAGCAGTAAAAAATGACAAGCGCCTATATTTTTTTTCAAAAAAAAATAAAATTATTTCTCACAGAGGTAAATAAACTTATCAAAACCTGGGTTACCAATCAAAGTTATATCAATTAAGAGACATAAAATCAATAAGTTATGTTAATGTTAGCATAACTTGCTATTTTTCTAAGCTACAGTTTTTGGTGCCTGATATTTATTTATAACTTTATTAAAAATTATTGATTTAACAATAAAAACTCATCTCGGCTTTTAATAATGAGCTGCAAATCATTCAAAAAATAGAGACGAGCTCCAGGTTTTATGACGCATACTCTGACTATTTTTTTAAAAACACCCGCATCTACTTAAAGGTTATGTCCTTATACAACAGACCAGAACCTCATAAAATTGGTGGTGGGGACGCGAATCAGGGCAAAAAATAGTATAGGTAAGAATAGTTTGATTGTACCATGTAATTAAAAATTTAATTTGTAACTCACTTTATACATGTTTTTACTACACAGAGCCACTCTTAATTTATTGTTTATAGTGCTTGTCGCAATCGTAATAGGGTGGGTGTTTTCTGACATTGTTATTTACCTGCTCATATCACTGATTATATCTTCTATTCTGCGCCCCATTACCGACTATGTAACAAGTGTAGAGGTTTTTCGTCTGAAAATACCCCGAAGCATTGCCATTGTGTTTTCTTTTGCTCTACTTATTACACTATCCAGTTTGTTCTTACTACTTTTTGCGCCTATCATTTCTGATCAGATTAACCTGCTGAGCAACCTTGATTACCAGAGTTTGCTCGACCAGATACAAAAACCCATTGCGTCGGTTGAGTCGTTTTTAATCAAGAACTTTCAGGTAAATAAAAAACCAGGCTTTTTGCTGCAAGACATTACCCAAAACCTGCTCAATTTTGTTGAGGGCATCAATGTAGGAGCCATTCTAAACTATATATTGGGGTTTGCTGGCACTTTGTTTCTTTATATATTAGCAGTAAGTTTTATTACTTTCTTTTTTCTTTATGAAAAAGGTTTGATCCGCCACACCTTATTGGCGGCCATTCCTAACCATTATTTCGAGGTGGTAGTGACTACTATATATAAAATAGAGCGACGACTTACCAGCTATTTGGTGGGGTTGCTTATCCAAATTATTGTCATTTTTACCATTATATCGGTAGGTCTTACTATTGCAGGGGTAGCAGGACGCTATGCTTTATTAATTGCGGCAGCAGCAGCTTTGTTTAACCTCATTCCTTACTTTGGTCCTACCCTAGGCTTTATTTTTGCCTTGTTTGTCATTATTTCTACCACCACGCTTAACTCAGTATTCGAGGTAACTTCTAATGAATACGCCTGGATTACCTTAAAAACATTTACGGTGTTTGCCAGTGCTCAACTCACTGACAACATTTTTCTGCAGCCTTTTATATTTTCTAAGAGTGTAAAAGCACACCCGTTGGAAATATTCATTGCTATTTTTGCTGGAGCAGCATTGTCAGGCGGTTTAGGCATGATCGCTGCTATTCCAGTATATACCATTCTTCGGGTATCGTTTATTGAGTTAAGGTTGGGGTACACCCAATACTATATTTTCAAGGCAGATGCAGCTGGGTACCAGTTAAAACTAGAGCGCAAAAGTGAGCGAATCAAACATCAGTTTGAGCAAAAGGATAACAAGTAAATAAACGATGGTAAAATAACAACTCATAAGGACAAGGCAATATGCAAAAACAATCTCCTATCCATCAATTAATTGACCTTTTTCAGGAAGCTTTCGTGCGCCTGCACCTAGACATTCCTCCTAAAATTTGTGAAAAGTATGCCGTATTTATCTATAGCTGTATGGACAATGGCAAACGTAAATTTCATACCACTGAACATGTACTGAATGTATGCCACGATATGGCACCCTTACAAATACTGGCGGGATTGTTTCACGATGTGGTGTATTATCAGGTAGATAAGTGTTTTTTACCCCAGTTCGAGGATTTGGTGCTACAGGTAGTTACCGTAAACGAGCAAGGAGTGCACCTTAAGAATGACTTATCCGAAGATTACTTAATCGATTTATGCCTGGATTTGTTCAATTTTGCTCCAGGACAGTTGTTAAAGCCAGATGCAGGGTTGAATGAATTTTTGAGCGCTTGGGTAGCGGTTAGTTACCTAAAAGATTTCCTAAAAGCTAAAGACCTCATGACTATAGTGGCTTGTATAGAAGCCACCATTCCCTTCAGGCCTAAAGATGACCAGGGAATGAATTGTTTTGACCACCTGGAATTACGCATTCAGCACTGTTTCCCCAAGTATCAACTTTCACTGGCCTTGTCTGATATAGAACAAATGGTTCGCCTGGCAGCCGGGCTTGCCAATCGTGATGTAGAAAACTTTGCCGATAAAGATATAGGCAGGTTTTTAGACAACACCTGGGCTTTGCTGCCCGAAACCAACGACATGCTATGGAGACCAGGAGTGTACTACAACCAAGACTATAGAGTGGCCTTAAGTAAAATGGAGGGTTTTTTGTCTTGTCTTGACCCTCAAAACATATTTCATCATTACAAAGGGGCTCCTGATGAGCAATATTTAGTACTTTTAAAACAACAGGCACACCATAACTTACAAACTTCGGAAGAGTACCTTCAGGTAAAAATTTTGGCTATTACCATTGTAGAAGCCTTGGCAAAAGTAACTGGAGGCGATGCTCCTGTTTCATTATTTTTGGGCGATGGGATCATCGATGGGGTAGAAAAAGCCGAAGATTACCTCCCCCCTATTGAGTTATCTGACCACCTAGCGTACAACGATACCATCTATCGCTTGTTAGAGTATGGCAGAACCAGCGATACCAGCTTCGACATCAAAAACTCTCCCATTGGGGCTTTTACTTATAAACTACTGGGTGATAAAGAAACTAAAAAGTCAATGGACATTGCCCGGCAAATGTTCTTGGGTAGCATTGCCCCCGAAACCTTTCTGAGGTTGGTAAACCGCGACTTGGTCAGTCACATCGCCCAGGCTTGCGCCATATTAGTTACTACCCGCAAAAAAGAATTGGTGCGTTGGTTATAAGTAGCAGCAAGTAATTAGCTATAAATCCTTAGATACCCATGTATATCGGTGCTACAAGTAAGGGTAACTCGCTCATAGTATAGCTGTTGCACCTACTCATTAGATATATTTAATTCTGCCTCGGTACTTAGCTCAATTTAGTTTAACACTATTTTTAAAACAATTTGCTTAAATTCAATTCATTGTGTAATTTTTTGGTTAAAAACAATATAAGTCTTATTTTTATAGCAAAACACGATAAAACATACATCTATAAAGCTAGTATATACCATACCAAATAGTTATTTTCCCAACAATTGTTCATCTCAACAGAAAAACAAAACAAAAACTATAATGCTGTAAACCAGATCAATAGTTGCAAAAGCCATTGTTTAACACAAAATGTTCAATAGGTTTTAAAACAATTCAATAAGCTTGTAAGTTGTACATGGCAATTAACAACAAGTCATTGAAGTTTTTGGAACAAAATTTGACCATTTATCAACATATTTTTCACCCCATTTTTATGTACCTGTTAGTTATTCACAACAATTTACTAATCCACAAGCATAATGCAGGCAAATAATGAAACCCCTGACAATAACACAAACAGTAAAGTGACTGTCACTAAAGACATTCAGGAACGCCTTTGGCTAGACTCAAATTTAACTAAATTTGATGATGTTTTGAGAGAAAACTACGACAAGTCGATAGAAGACTTCTCTGAAGCCATCATTGGTTACTTGTGTACCCTGACAGAAGCCATGAGAGGCGCATTTTTCGTCAGAAACACCAAAAAAAACTGCTTAGAGTTTAGAGGTGGGTATGCCTGTACCGAAAAATCAATGGGTAAAACTTCGTTTGATATAGGTGAAAGTGTAGTCGGACAAGTAGCAAAGTCATACCGTAGCTCCTTTTTAAAAGATATTCCACTTCAAAATGTGTACGTAAACTCTTCGTCGGGTCAGTTAAGTGCACGTAGTATGGCTGTGATACCCCTGATTTTTAATGAAGAGGTGTACGGAGTATTAGAGTTCGTATATTTGCATAATCTCGACGAAAAATACTTAGATCTGCTCAACCGACTTGGCAGAAGCGCAGCAGCAATGCTCCAAAGCATTCAAAACAATATCAAAACAAAAAAACTACTTCACGAGTCCCTTCTTCAGGCAGAGCGCTTGAGGGCTGCCGAAGAAGAAATGCGCCAAAATAACGAAGAGTTGGTGGCTACTCAAGAAGAAATGCAGCGTAAAAGCAAAGAACTCGAATACTTGCTTCAGGAATCAAAGGCAAAAGGGCAAGAGATGCGTGAAGTAAAAGAGAAGTTAGAAAAAGAACAGAAAAAACTGAGACAGGAACAGGCAAATTTCAACCGAATGACTTCTGCTGTGCCTGGTATGATATTTCAGTATCAAGTTTTTCCTAACGGCACCCACCAACTTCCTTATACCAGTAGTGGTATTGCCGATATTTTTGGCGAAAACCTCCATGATTTTGAAGATATTGAGGTATTCAAAAACCTTATCCACCCTGATGATTTGCCGTCTTTTGAAGAAAGTATGGCTGAAGCAGTAGAAACATTCAGCTTATGGCAATGGGAAGGCAGGATTAACCTGCAAGGTGGGGCAGTAAAATGGGTAGCAGGGTCAGCACGTCCCGAAATGTTAGATGACAAATCGGTTTTGTTCAGTGGTATTTTTACCGACATTACTACTATGAAAGAGAAGGAAACGTTTATACAAACAATTAATGAACGCTTCGAACTAATCAATAAAGGGTCTGCTCAAGGAATATGGGATATGGACATTCCTGAAAACGAAATATTGAATCAAGAAACACCTGTGTGGTGGTCAGGTCAATGCTCTACCTTGTTAGGCTACCAGGAATCAGCCCTTGCCGAAAGACTGGGTAGTTTGTATGATCGGGTACACCCTACTTCGAGAGGATTATTCTTTGAGCATTTTCACCACCATTTGCGTAATTACAAGTCGGTCAAACCCTTTGAGAAAGCATTTCGTTTTCGTACCAATAACAATCGTTATCGTTGGTTTTTGTTAAGAGGAACTATTCAACGCAATTCCACCGGCAAGCCACTACGCATGGCGGGTGCTTTGGTAGATATTACACGTTATAAAACTCTGGAGAAAAAACTAGACAAGTATAAAATAAGAGAAAAGAAAATGCTTGCCAAAATAGGCGAACAAGAAGGACGCAATAAAACAGTAAAGACTCTGGAAACAGTCAATGCAGAGCTGGTACAACAGGGACCTTTCAATGGTGGGCATAACGGAAAAAAATAAAAAGACCTGCCTTAAAGAAATGGAGGTCTTTTTCACCATTTCTATACTTAATTTATATACTAACCCATTAGTTGATCACCCAAAACTATTACCTACCTTGCTTGAAAATAAAGAATTTTATGATTTAGCCGTTGCCAAATTTGTAGATGTAATGCAATGGCACCAAGACATCGCGTTGGATTCATGGGCAGAAAACCTACTCGAAAACCTCATTCCACTCGTTGAGGGCGTAAGAGCTAGTTTGTATGTTGCCAGTCCTGAAGAGAAAGAGCTCACCTTTTTAACTGGCTTTGCATTAGATAGTTCCGACGAGGTAAAAGAAACCTTGTGCTATGGCGAAGACCTGATAGGGCAGGCAGCCAAAAAACGAGAATCCATTACTGTAGCTCCCCAAGTAGACGAAGGAGTAATACTAGATACTACTACCTCACAAATACCCATCCGGCAAATATTGGTTCAACCCATTGTTTCTAACAACCAATTGAGCGGGGTGATGGAGGTGCTGTTTTTTAAAGATCCTGAACCTGAATATCTGGAGTTTTTAAAACAACTCAACCCTCATATTGGCTCTAACCTTAACTTGCATATCCAGGAAGAAAAGCTTAAAAGTCGTAATAATGAGCTAGACGAAAAAAATAAACAAATTACCAGTAGTATTAAGTATGCCAAAAACATTCAGGATGCTATTTTGCCGGTCGTTGGCTATTTTGAAAAAGCTTTTAGGGATCATTTCATTTTATTTTTACCCAAAGATATTGTAAGTGGCGACTTTTACTGGGTGTCGCAGGTAGAAAACAACACTTTTTTGGCAGTAGTTGACTGTACTGGACACGGTGTAGCCGGGGCATTTATGAGTATGATTGGCAACACTTTGCTCAATCAAATTATCAACGAAAAGCATATATTAGAACCTGAGCAAATATTGGATGTCTTGAACCATAACATAAGGCTGGCACTTAAACAAGATACAAGCAACAACAAAGATGGAATGGACTTGGGTATTTGCCGCATTGCATCACCCGACGAAAACGGGAAGATAGCAGTAGTTTATGCTGGTGCCAAGCGCCCTCTTTATACAGTCCATCAGGGTGAGTTAGTAGAACTGCCAGGCGATCGCTACTCTATTGGTGGATGGTTTGGGGTAGATCTTCCTGAGTTTACAAACAAAACTATTACCCTTGAGGTAGGAGATGTTATCTATATTACTACTGACGGATACAGTGATGCTGCCAATGAAAGACGCAAAAAATTTGGTAGAAGAAAACTCAAAAAACTTCTTTTTGCCCACAATGAAAAGTCGATGCAACATCAGAAACGCTTTTTGCACCAGGCGCTGAACGATCATCAACTAAATACTGAACAACGAGACGATATCACCGTAGTGGGCGTCAGACTTTAAAAACTCAACAGGGGCTAGGGCTATATGTTTTGTAGGCTATTATAAAGTACCAAGGCAGCATTCAACACAATGAATAGGTGTAACTACCATAAGCAAGTGCTCCTCTTACTTGTAGCATCGATACACATCGGTATCTAAGGACTTATAGCTAATTATTTGCTGCTAATTACTACTAAAAACTTTAGCCCCATTTTATGTAAAACTATCAAATACTTGTTGAATGTCTTCTTCTACCAACGGTTTGCTTACATAATCGTCCATTCCAGCCCTCACGCGCTTTTCTTTTTCTCCTTTTACCGTTCCTGCCACATAGTAAGCGATAACCTCTCATTGGTTTTCTTGAGGTGTTCTTAGTTTGCTGTCTATGATGTCTTGAAAAGCCCCTAAAAAGCCCATTTGCCCATTTTTTTGAGTAATCACCCTGCCCGATACTTGGGTTCGCCCCTACATATTACATCAAAATCTTCTTGCTTGTCAAACGCTTGTTGGTCGGCCAAAGAGTAACTGTTGGGGTTGGTAAAATGCTTAGGGTACCTCTAGTTATGATATAATTCGTTTTGCCATTCCCACCGATCGTTGCCAGCAGCAGGATGCCAAAGCCCCAGGCTGGCAACTTGCAATGAATTTTGAAGCGTTATTAAATCATCACTGGAGTAATGTTAAATTCCCACGAATTCAAAGAGAAATAAAGCATTCAACGCGGCGATTAGCTATGAGATAATTTATTACTGTCAAAATAACTCCTAACTTGTCTATTTGTTTACACCAACCCATTTCTGGTAAATGTTAAACCCTTCGGAAGCTGATTTACAAAAATTAGAAGCTTTACTGCTAAGTAATGACTTAAGTAATGTAGCACTTGCCTTTACCATAGGGCAAAACTATGACTCTTTTCAACAAACTCTACAGGGGCTTGCCACCATTTGGAAAGCAGTAGATTGGGAGCAAGACCAAGGCATTACGCCTCAGCAAGTGCTGTATATGACCCGCTGGAACCGACTCAACCTTCGTTCTTATAAGTTGTTGCAGCTTCCTCCTGTGATAGGTTTACTACAAAACCTTACCCGGCTCGACTTGTCTGACAATCAACTTGCATTTTTGCCCACTCAAATCAAAAACCTGCAACAACTGCATACGCTCAACCTTAGCAAGAATAAGTTCAGCGATTTGCCTCAAGCGGTAGCCCACCTTGAGGCTATAGAAAATCTTGACTTGAGCCACAACAACTTTGAGCATTTTCCAGTGCTTGTGTCACAACTTGACAATCTTAAGCAAATATACTTTGCGCATAACCAACTCCAAGACGCTCCTGCTCAACTAGAGCAGTTGCACCAATTAAAGGTACTGGATTTATCCAATAACCAATTGACAAGTTTTCCTGGTTTTATTGAGTACTTGCCTTCACTTTGGGAGCTAGACTTATCATTTAATCAACTCAAGCACATTCCGCTCGACTTACCCAGCCTCCAAAAACTCAATATATTACGCATTAAAGGCAATGCCTTACCCCATCGCCACAAACAAGCCATCAAGCAGGCGTTTGCTGATAGCCGTACGAAGGTGGTATTTTAGTTGGGAACTACTACAGCTAGGAATTACGAATTTGAGAATTACGAACCGACCAAAGGGAGCTCTGCAAAGCTAATTACGAATTGGGCGAAGCCGTTAGGAATTACGAGTTTGAGAATTACGAACCGACCAAAGGGAGCTCTGCAAAGCTAATTACGAATTGGGTGAAGCCATTCGTAATTAAAAAGCTTTGCGCCAATTCATAATTAAAAAAATCACTAAATTCGTCCCAATTTTAATTTAAAGTATGTAAGGGCGGCATTGGGTAGGTTTACGACTTGCCTCTCACCACTGAAACTATAACTATCAGATTATGGCAAAAGAAAAATATACCAATTGGTTTAAGGGTTTACAGGATAATATTTGTGCAGCCCTTGAAAAAGCAGATGGCAAGGCAAAGTTTGAGGAAGATTTGTGGGAACGCCCTGGCGGTGGTGGTGGGCGCACCCGCATCATGCGCAACGGTCAGGTGATAGAGAAAGGCGGGGTAAATTTTTCATCGGTATTTGGTCGCACTCCTCAGGCACTGCAAGATAAAATGGGCTTTCCCCCTTCCGATTTCTACGCTACGGGGGTATCTATAGTGTTGCACCCTGCCAACCCTATGGTTCCTATTATACACATGAATGTTCGCTATTTTGAACTATCTACTGGCACTGCTTGGTTTGGTGGAGGCATAGACCTTACCCCGATTTATATAGTACCCCAACAGGCACAGTTTTTTCACGAACAACTCAAGCAGGTATGCGACCAACACCACGCCGATTACTACACTGAGTTTAAACAATGGGCAGACAATTATTTTTATATTCCGCACCGCAATGAGACCAGGGGTATTGGAGGTATTTTCTTTGACCGCCTCCAGGCTACTGACGACATTTCGCTGGAAGATCGCTTTGCTTTTGTTCAGTCGGTAGGCAATGCATTTGCTCCTATTTATACGCACCTTATTGGTGAAAACCGCAATAAATCATTTGATGAAAAACACAAAGAATGGCAACGCGTACGCCGCGGTCGCTACGTAGAGTTTAACCTGGTGTATGACAAAGGTACCAAGTTTGGGCTGGAGACATCGGGGCGTATTGAGTCTATTCTGATGAGTTTGCCTGCCCATGCCTCTTGGGTATACAACTACCAGTCACAACCGGGGAGCGAGGAAGAAAAAACGATGAATTTGCTCAAAAAAGACATTGATTGGGTATAATAACAGTTTGACAATGAGTGATGAAGACAAAATATTACAGTTGCTTGAGAGCGAAGATGTTAAGAATGTAGCAGTGGCTTTCCAGTTATGCGTTGGTCTCAAGGGTGCTTATGGCCCAAGGGTAATAACTATTCTGCAAAACTATTGGTTTATGTGCCTACGCTATGGTATACATGACCAAGAGTTTTTGCAAAAAAAAAGGTTGTATTTAGACGATGATGATGATCTGAGTGAATTACCTCCCGAGATTGGCTTGATGCAATCACTTACAGATTTAGGGATAACTTACACTCGGTTTACCACCTTGCCTGCAGAAATCGGGCAATTGTCAAAATTGCAAAACCTATATTTAGAATACAACCAACTTACAGCTTTGCCTGCCGAAATTGGACAACTCAAGCAATTACAGTGGTTGGGTATGGAAGAAAATCAACTGGTAAGTTTACCCGACGAACTTTGCCAACTGCGACAACTCACCAGACTAGTAGCACACGCCAACGAATTGCGGGCATTGCCCGAATGCATAGGCAACTTACAAAACCTGGAACTGCTGATGCTGGAGGTGAACCGATTAAGGGCACTACCTGCCAGCATTGGGCAACTGTCGGCACTTAAAGGGCTCCATTTGGCAGACAATGAACTGACTGATGTACCCAATGAAATTAGGCAGTTGCAAAACCTGGAAACGCTCGACCTTATCAATAACCCGATACCTGAGGCTAAAATAGCCGAAGTACAAAGCTGGTTGCCCAATTGTGAAGTGGTGTTTTAAATCAGCGGCAAAGTCCCTATTATACATAAACCCACTATAAACCCTACCATGAGCGCCGTAGTAAGGTGATTTATCACAGCCACTCTACCAAATTCGTGGTGGCTGATGGGGCGCTCTTGCTGCCCTATGTAGGGTTTGGGTACCCAAACTCCGTGATACTTGTTAGGCCCGCCAAACCTACAGTTAAGAATGCCTGCCAACGCAGCTTCAGGATAACCTGCATTGGGGCTTTTGTGTTGGCGGCCATACTTGTACACAAAACACAGGGCACGCCCGTTAAAACTGACCAATGCCATTAACAAAGCAGTAAGTCGGGCAGGTACAAAGTTGAGTAAGTCGTCGAGTCGGGCAGCAAATTTACCAAACTGCTCGTAACGGTCGTTGCGGTAACCAATCATCGAGTCAAGCGTATTGACCATTTTATACGCCATGATACCTGGCACCCCAAACAAGGCATAAAAAAACAAAGGGGCAACGACCCCATCGCTCAGATTTTCGGACATAGTTTCGAATACAGCAACTCGCACTTGTTGGGGGCTAAGTTGCCCCGTGTCTCTGCCTACAATCCACGCAAGCCGCTTTCTACCTGCCTCTAGTCCTTGTTGATCTAAGGTATCAAATACGGCTTTGCCTTCTTGAATAAGGCTTTTGTTTGCCAAACCATAAAATACGCCTAGGGTGCCCAATAAAATGCCCGCCAACGGGTGTAGTTGATTCATCCATTTTTCGGCGAAAGCCAAACTTATAAATACCAGCGCAACCAACCCAGTGGTAAGCAATGCCCCTTTGAGAAACCTGGCTCGCCCACGATTGAGCAGCTTTTCGCCCAGAGATATACTGTTGCCAAACCAGCGAATGGGATGAGGTAGCCTGCGAGGATCTCCCAATAAAAGATCGAGCAAATAACCTAACAATAAGGGCAGGCAAGGGAGTATTGACTCCCCGATATAGCTATGCATAAAATAACAAGATTGAGTATAAACCAACGACAAGCAATGGTACCGCTCCAATACTTAGCGTGTATTTACTTCAGGAATAGTGAAAAACGTTAACGGGTAGCGTTCCAGGCTTTCAAAGCTTGAGTGAGCAAATTGTTTTTTTCGGCAGTAAGGGTGGCCACCCTAAAGTATTGATGGTCGAGTCCTCTAAAATTGGTAGCGTTTCGGATCAATAGATGATGCTCGTGACTCAGATAATCTTTGAGTTCTTGAGCTGTACCATTGAGTACCTTACCCAGCCAAAAATGGGTATCACTTTCTATCCACTCAAAATGAGGTATTTGATGAAGCTCAGCAAGCCAACGTTTTTTTTCTGCCAACAGGCTATGTATAGCGGGACTGATTTCGGCATAATGATCAAAAATATACTTGCCAGCAGCTATAGCCAAGGCATTGACCGACCAGGCTACCTTGATACTTTGTATTGCCCTTATCAAAGGTTCAGCGGCTAACAAATACCCCAAACGTAAGCCTGGAATAGCAAAGTTTTTGGTGAGCGATTTTAACACAATAAGGTTAGGGTAGTCGCGGATAAGTGGCACGTGAGAGTCAATAATTTCGGTAAAATCTATAAATGCCTCGTCAATACAAAAAATAGTGGTAGGGTATTGTTCCAACAAGTAGGCAATGTGTTCGACAGGTACTGTAGTGCCTGTGGGATTGTTGGGGTTACAAATAAAAGTAAGTGTAGCCCCTTGTGGTTTCCAGTGAAGCAAGTGTTTGCCTGGCACAAAAGTAATAGAGTGGTGGTGGTGTATCTTACAAGCGTCTTCGTACTCGGCAAAGGTAGGTGTAAATATAGTAGTGGACTTGCCCGCATATAACTGGGCTACCAAGTGAATACCTTCTTCGGCACCATTGAGCACTAACACCTGTTTTTCTGACACTTGATGGTGGTTGGCTATTTTTTGGCGTAGGCTTTCGGCAAGCACTTCGGGGTAAGATGCCACCGTATGCCATTGCTCAAACACATATTGCTTGAGCCCCAAAAGTCCTGGTGTTTCATATACATTGGTACTAAAGTTTGCCTCTATAGTATGAGGCTGCAAATATACGTCGTCCCCGTGTCCGTATAACATGTTATTCTTGTTTAGTTTTTATGTCTTGCTTTGGCTTTTAGTTTTTCCAAAACTTTTGTGCTTCTTCAAGGCGATTCACATCAAGCCCATTCGTAATCAAGCCTTGGCGAGCGCGGCTTTAGCTAATTAAAAAGCGTTTGTTTCCATTGGTAATAGACCTGCATCAACTGCTGGCGGGTCAACTGTGTCATTTGCTGCCCTTCGTTGTTTAACACCCTTATGGTAATGGTTTTCTCGTTATGAATCGACGCTTGCTCCAGTGCATCTAATAAATGTGAATTGTGAGAAAAACTGACCGTTTTGCGGGTGGGTGGTGGTTCGTCAAAACGCGCTTTTGCCAAAATTTCGCCCAAAGTTACCGCCTTTAGTTCTAATTGAAAGCGTTGACTGTCGAAAAACCGACGAACAAACTCAATCGAGCAACAATACAGGAGGGTCAGCCGCCAGTGCACGGGCAATGCCTACCCTTTGCTTTTGTCCCCCACTGAGTTCGGTGGGTAGCCTTTCGGCAAACGATGCCGCAGGTATTTTTAAACGGTCTAGCAACTTCTTGACCTTTTGGTCTATTTTGTCTTTGTGCCACCCCAACAACTGTGGTACTACTGCCACATTTTGAGCCACCGTATAATGCAGAAACAACCCTACATTTTGGATCGCGTAGCCTATGCTCCGCCGTAGCTGTTCGGGAACTTGTTGCAAAACATCCTCACCATTGATGCGTATCACTCCTGATGATGGTTCTACCAAAACATTGAGCATCTTAAGAGTAGTAGTTTTGCCCGACCCACTTGTACCCAACAATACCAGGGTTTCTTGGGGGGCTACCGAAAACGAAACTGCTTGTACTACTCTGGTATCGCCGTATTTTTTGGTAAGTTGTTTTACTTCAATCATCTGAACCAATAAAAAATGTTGTACCTTTGCAGGCTATTTCAATAAAACCGCTAACAATAATTATTACGCAGGTGATTGAAAATTACAGGAACAAGAATGGAAATACAAACTTTTATACAATCAATTCTCAAAAGTATTCACAGCTCTTCTCTTAACATCACCCGACGCAGAGTCAGTACGTTGCTTAAGAAGGTAAACCTTGCAGAAAGCTTTCAAGAGTTTCTTGAAATGTTTTATCAACAACTGGAAGAACATCACCTGGAGGTAAGCCCAGCACTTACGGGCGAGCTTCCGGCAGATACCTGGCTGCATTTTAGTCTTATAAGCGACGAAAAAGATCGCCTTCCGGCAAATGTGCCTCAAACATTGCCCGTAGTCGAAGATTTTTTTAAATATTTATTTGATTTTGGTTCTCCCGAAGAATATGAACGGTTTCAAGCCGCACTGGACTCTTTTTCTCCGGTAAGCTTATTTATCGTTCCACAAGAAGAAAACTTTTATTCAGACGTGATAGAAAAAGTGCTATCGTTTGAACTGCTACGCAAAAGGCAATACCGCAACGATTTTAAAGTAGGCGATATAGGGCAAATGGAGCTTGGCCAACTGGCTACCGACCCATCAGGCAACGACCTGCCTGTAGCTAATATCTGGAGCTTTTACGACCTCTACAATTTCGACCAAAAAAATATGGAACAGGTCATTTTGGGCGAAAACGGAGCATCGTTGTTACAATCTGAAAAATTTACCCAAAAATTTAATCAATTGGCATTGTATGCCAACAAGTATTATTCAGACCAGTTTTTTATTGTGTTTAACTGCCCCTCGCAAAAACAGGTGGCCGCCAAACAACGGCAAGAGGTAATGGATAGTCTGATTGCTCAGGTAAATCAAAAGTTTCCTTATGTGTTTACATTGCGCTGCAAGTTTGCCCGCCAAAGCGAGATACCAGCCGAGGTATTGCACAAAATATACCAACACTTTAGGTTTTTGCTAGAGTTACCCCACTACCCTATCGATGAATCTTTGCCATTGGCAAGTGGGTTTTCGTTGTTGCAAAAAGCCCAAAAAATGGCAGAGACACAGTTGTTGCTCCACATGAAGCCCGAAGTGTTTAACCTCATGCAATGGAACTACGAAAACGATGAGTTTTTACATTTGCAATACTTTGCGCTCAATACCTTGCACAAACGTTATGGTTATGCATTGCCTGATATTAACACCAACGCCAATAGCAGCCGATACCATGTAACCGAGGATTACGAGTTTGCCGCAAACCCCGATGTAATGGTCAAAAATGAGATCATTGTAGAGATAAAAACACTGGGGCAAAAAATTAGAGACAAAAACATTCATATCGACTTGGTATCAAGCATTAAAAGCGAGAGCCGGGGTTGGAAAAAAAACCTGAAAGAGTTTTGGCTGGTAGTACCAGGTTTTGAGATTGCCCGCAACTATTATCAGCTTAAGAAAATTCAGCAAATACTACAAAGTACACTTAAGAAATCGTTTAACAGCCAATTTAAAATTGTGCTGATGGCACCCGACTATGCCAACCACGAGTTGGTACCAGTGCACTTCGACGAGATCGCATTGCCCACCCACCAGGCGGTCATGCAAGCCCCCTCACTACCCAGTACTACGGCACTGCCTACCACCAGGGCTTTGTCGTTTGACCATGTAAAGGGCTTGCACGAAGAGAAAGCCATGCTTAAAGACCTGATTCAGCTTCAGGACGAACACCATAGCCTAGGGCTTGGAGGAATTATTTTTTATGGGCTATCGGGTTGTGGTAAAACCTACTTGTCCAATGCCTTTGCCAGCGAGCTAGGCAGGTATTTCTTTAGCTTTTCGCCCGCCGATATTCAAAGCATGTGGATAGGACAAACCCAAAAGAATATCAAAGACATTTTTTCGCAGGCGCAATCCAAAAGCCCCTCATTATTGTTCATGGATGAGCTCGAAAGTATTGGCTTTAGCCGAAGCAACCAACAAGCACATACCGACCAGAAAGCGACAATTAACCAGTTGTTGATAGAAATGAATAACATAGACGAAAGTAATGTGCTGGTGGTAGGGGCTACTAACAAAATCAGCCAATTAGATTCGGCACTTAAGCGTTCGGGCAGGTTTGACCTCAAAATTCCTATTTTTCCACCCAACGAACAGGAACGTGCCGAGATTTTTCACTACTACCTCGAACTACTCAATAAAGAGCTTGCCCAGAAACAACGTGGCATTATAGAAGTAGAACAGGTATATTTTAATTATTTGGGCGAAGAAAGTGTAGGAATGACTTCATCGGATATAAAAACATTGATGAACCGCCTAAGGATAGATAACTTACTAAAAAAACCCCAGGCTACCAGTGCCGATTTGCTGGTCACCAGGGTCAAAAAGTTTATTCAGGAAGGACAACGTACCCTTAGCAAAGATGATGTGCGCGGTTTTATTGACGAGTGTCAGCGCAACGACCAATACAGTCCTAAGATTGAATTTTTGCTGGACGAATGGAATCTTTAGTAATTAGGGAAGTAACCAACAAATAGTATACGTATTTGACAAAGGATGTTTCGCCCTGATGCGTCTTGACCACAACAACATTTGGGGAATGTTGGGCGAGGTTGTGGGATGCTACTGCGCTCGCAACCATCGCACAGGCTGGCTCAACATTCACTGGATGTTGCCATCTCGCCTCAAACCAAAACCTCTCACTGAAAACACTTACTTTATTTAACGGTTGCTCCCTTAATAGTGTAGGCGTTGTGGGGTTGGCACCCCACAGTATAGTATAAACAACATCCACATGCAGGCCTTTTGTAAATGGATGTTGTTTGAGTTATACAATAATATACGCACCTTTTTACAGGATTAACCCTCTTTTTGTTTCATCAATTCCCAATCTTACCCATAATTACCCAATCTTACCCATCCATATCACATACTTTTGCCCTACAACTATTTCAGGAAATAAGTCAAAACACACTTCGTATTTTTACATTATTTTCTGGTACCTGATTATATTATGCGCCTGTAATTGAGCCACAATTTGCTTGTCGCATGAGTACTTAGGTTCTACTTTTATTAAACCTTAATTAACTTTTTATTTACATGAAAAAATTTACTACTCTGTTTACCCTGATGTTGTTATTCATGGTAGCATTTGCCAACAATGTATCGGCACAATGCAGCGTTAGCGGGTCAAGCTCTATGTTAGCTGGCGAAACACGTGTTTATACTGCTACCAATCAGTCTGGTGCACGTTACTTTTGGTCTACTACTGGTGGTTTAAGCATCGTAGGAAGCAACACTGGTCGTACCGTATCAGTAAGAGGTACTAGCAACGGAACTTTATATTATGCTCGCTATAAGAGTGGTGCTGCTCCTTGTACTGCGGCTCGTTCTGTAAGTGTAAGTGTGCCAGGTTGCCCTACAAGAGTTGCTATTAGCCAACAATCGGCTGAGTGTATTGGAAGAAGAGCCATTATTGACATGAGAGCCATTCTTACCGGTTCTGGTTCTAGTCCGGTAACTTACCAGTGGACAGTGATTAGTGGTGCTGCCAACATATTCAATAACAACAGTGCGTTTGCCACTGCGTTTGCTAACTCAAGAGCTTCCTTTACAGTAAGAGTAACGGTTACTTGTAATGGTCAGTCTATTACTTCTACCAGAACTATCCGTGCACCTTACTGCAACGGTTCTATCGATCCTTTACGTATCTCTCCAAACCCATCTAACGCTGACTTGACTGTAGAGCTTAAGTCTGCCAACAAGATCAAAGTTACTGATGCTAAGTATCAGGTAGAGGTGGTAAACAAAAATGGAAAAGTGGTATTGTCTGAAAAGCTTAAAAGTGCCAAGCAGCAGTTCAACACTAGCAAATTGCCTAAAGGTATGTACTACATCAGAACTAAGCTAAACGGTGAAGAACTAGGTACTGCTCGCTGGATCAAGAGATAAGTAACCTTGAATAAATTTGGTCGATTCATCGCCAAATTCATAAAAACCCTCATCAACTTTTGGTTGGTGAGGGTTTTGTTTTATAAAACTTTGAGCTATGTTTTTAACTTTCTGAATAACTTAACCAACAGGTCTATCAATCAACTCTTCCCCCCTCTGTTACATAAACTTTTCTTTTTTTAGGTTGAGCCACTCAAGGGTAGCATTACAGTAAATGTTTTCTTTGTCTTTGTCCGACAGGTCAGTTTCTTCGATGAAAGCCCCTATTTCCAGGTCACCCAACGGAAAAGGATAGTCAGAACCTAAAGTGACCCGGTTTGACCCCATCATGTCTACAGCATACTTGAGCATAGTAGTGTCATGGGTGATACAATCAATCCAAAACTTACCCAAATACTCTCTTGGGTTTATTGGATTGTCAATTGCCACAAGGTCGGGGCGACAATTAAACCCGTGCTCTATTCTGCCCAGCGTGGCTAAGAAGGAACCTCCAGCATGGGCAAATGCTACACGTAATTTAGGATAACTGGCAAAAACCCCACTAAAGATCATAGACGTAATGGCGCGGGTGGTTTCGGCGGGCATACCCACCAGCCAGGGCAACCAGTAACGGCGCATGTTTTCCATGCCCATCATCTCCCAGGGGTGAATTAAAACCGCCATTTCCAACTCTTCACACGCTTGAAAGAAAGGCCGAAACTCAGGTTCACTCAAGTTTTTTTGGTTAATGTTAGAGCCTATTTGCACCCCGGCAAAACCCAGTTCTTCTTTACAACGATGTAGTTCTTCTACGGCAAGGTCTATGTCTTGCATGGGCAAGGTACCCAAGCCAATGTAGTTTTTAGGGTGTGCCTGCACCAGTTTGGCAAGGTCATCATTCAAAAACCTGGCAACATCTAGTCCATCTTGAGGTTGTGCCCAGTAGCTAAACATGACCGGTATGGTGCACACTACCTGCACCTGGGTATTATATGCTTTGTATTCTTCGATGCGGAGTACCGGATCCCAGCAGTTAGATTTTATTTCGCGGAAAAACTTGCCGTCCATTAACATACGGGCTTTTCCTTTTTTGTGGTGATCAAGGTATATAAAGCCCCCATAACCAAATTTTTCGGCAAAACGGGGGAGCTTTTCCGGTATAATGTGGGTGTGCATGTCTATCTTCATCCTGCGAAAATAAACAGATGCCACTAATTTATAAATAGGAAAGGAAAAATTTTAAATATGATAATGTATAGGTGGAAGTTAGAAGTGCTGATAGGGGCAAGCTTTAAGCGACAAGTCGCAAGTCCTTAGATACTAATGCTAGACCCTGTTTAACTATGTTGAGCTCATCACAGCAGGTTAATGTAGGTTCAGTTCACAAGCACCTACACTTTTTCTATCACACTTATTTTTAGTGATTTATAAGACTTTTAGATAAGATACGGAAGTTGGGAGCTGCCAATGGCGTGGTAAGAAAACAGTATTGCCACCATGTACCGTACACTAATCGTCGTCACTTTTGGGGTTTTGAGAAGGGCTTTTCTTGTCTACTTTGGGGGGTACAGGGTCATAACCACTGCCTCCCATGGGGTGACAGCGCGATATGCGTTTCATTCCCAACCACATGCCTTTAAGGGCTCCGTGAGTTTGGATGGCTTCTACGGTATAATGCGAACAAGTAGGTTGATAGCGACAGGTAGCGGGCAAGTAAGGAGAGATACCTTTTTGGTAAACCCGAATAAAAAATATAAAAATGGCTTTGAGCATTGACTTCTTATTTGGTACTTGTAGGTAAAAATACAAATTTATTCTCAAAAGTTCAGATTGATGGCAGATTCACAAGTAAAAACCCACTATGACACTCATTTACAGAATTTTTATTCCTGGATGATGGGTAGTTTTGATGAGTGCATGACACAACAACAAGCGTTTTTCGAGACATACAATATTTTGCCACAAGGCAACAAAGTAGCCATAGATTTGGGCGCTGGACACGGCATCCAGTCGATAGCATTAGCCAAGCAAGGTTTTGAAGTTACCGCTATAGATTTTAATAAAAAACTATTGGCAGAGCTTCAGCAAAATGCAGGTGATTTAATTATTCATACGCAGGAAGATAATATACGACACATAAAAAAGTACGCCCATCTACAGCCTGAACTTATTGGTTGTTGGGGCGATACCCTTGCCCACCTGGTGTCTGACCGTGCGCTCGAAACTTTTATCCAAGATGTAGCTGCATGCCTCAAAAAGGGTAGCAAGTTTTTATGCTCTTTTCGAAATTATTCAACCCAACCATCGGGTACTCAAGAGTTTATACCTGTAAAAAGTGACAATGAGCGCCTATTGACTTGTGTATTGAACTATGAAGCGCAAAAAGTAAGGGTTACAGATTTGCTTTGGGAAAAAAAAGACGAAGGGTGGCAGCAAAAAGTAAGCAGTTATTATAAAATAAAAATTTCTCCTGGGCTCATAGAGCGCTTACTTCACAACAATGGGTTTAGCGTACAGATAAATGCCCTGGAAAATGGTCTTCATCACATCATTGCTCAAAAAATAAAGTAATTGCAAAGCATAGGCGGTGCCTATGAGTAACAAGGGTGGTGAGACATTGCTTACTTTTTGGGCGCAGACAATCACCCTTGATAAAGGCAGTACAACCCACGTTTGTTTTTATTTTAAGAATAACAACACGAACAGACAGTCTACAAAAAACTATATTTTTGCATGAAGCCTATTCAAAAATATTGACAAATTAGCCTCATATTATTGCCTAAGTACAACTTATTCAGAAGATACTGTATCCATATTTACCAATCCATCGTATTAAATTTTGTAAGCTTTTGTTACTTCAGCAGAAATTACCACTATTTTCACAATTGCATACACTCCTTTTTCTTTCTAAATTGTTTAGATAAATTCACTCTTAAGCAAAAACCCAACACAACAATTAATTAACACAGGGATCATTAATTGTTATATTTTTACAATTTTAAATAACCATTTATCTTAAAATATTTGATGATGATATTGACAGCAAAAATGGTTGATTTTTATATGGCAAAGTCTCTTGTATACAGTAATATTTTTCGGGTAAAGGCTCCACTTATCATGTATAAGGGAGGGATTAATTATAAATTAATTGCCAAAGCAAGGCATTTTATCCGTACTACCTTCACCAAAACCAACCTTCAATACAAAATACAATCTATTTTTATAGAACTGGCTCAAAATATCTTATTGTATTCAGAAGAACATAACCTGTTGAAAGACACAGAGTCGGTAGGAACGATTGTGTTGGATGAACAAGAAGAAGCTTACCTATTGATTACGGGCAATGTAATGAAAAGTGAAACAGTAGAAACACTCAAAAATCATTGTAACCACATCAACTCACTAGACCGTACAGGTTTGTTTCATTTCAAAGCAGAGCTTGCTCAAAAAACTGCCAGCCCCACCAGTAAAGGAGGAGGGTTAGGACTACTTCAGGTAGCTTTGCTATCAGGCAACAAAATACAGGTTGTTACAGAAAAAATCAACGATGAGTATACCTACCTGGGGTTTTGTGCCAAGGTGTACAAAGATCATAATTAAAAGTGCTCTAAGGGCTTCATCACCAAGAAAATTGTTTTCAATATTGAATACTTAAAAAACATCCTTTGTTTCTAGGTATTTAAGGTGTTTTTATAACACTTAATCTATGCTTATACAGTATTCAGCCTCTGAATATTGCATTTCACAATTCATTTTGTCTTATTTAATCGTATATATTACGTTCAATGATTTATTATAAATTGCCGTTATGAAAGATTTGCATATAGAAGAAACCACTGGAACCTTTTTAACTCCTGCTGTAAAATTAAATGCCACCACTGGCAAATGTTCTATGGAAGGGGAATCATTCATAGAAAATCCACAAGCGTTTTATGCGCCCATTCAGGAGTGGATAAACACCTACATCAAAGAAGTAAAAGGCCACATGGAGTGGGACTTTCGTTTTTTATACCTGAACTCCAGCTCATCCAAGATTATGTCGACTGTATTTAGAACGCTCAAAGATTATGAAAACGAAGGTGGCAAGCTAGTCATTAACTGGCATTACCCCGAAGACAATACAGGTTTATTGGAGGAGGGTGAATGTTTTAAACTTGTCAGCAAACTATCTATCAACCTCATTCCCTATGAACTAGCCGACTAATCGGAGCTTCTGTTGACAAGATAAAAAGAGTTTAAAATAGTAATATTCGGTTAATCTACTTACTTATTTTAACCCTAGTTTACTATAATGTGAAGAAATTCCCCACTCGTATTATTGTGCATAAAATGTTATAATTTGCCCTCAAGTTACTATCATTAATAATGAACTTGTTTAAACTTTATCGTTAAAAAGGCTTAGTTAGTCCTTGTTAAACCTTCATTGCTAAATCTTGCCTGTAAAACAATATTGCCTGTTTTACTCTTAAAGAATAAAAGTTCAAACAAGTTCGGCTTAAAAACTAAACCCATGCGCAAAGAAACAGTTGAAGAGTCTTTAGTACTGACCATTATAGAACTGGCCGCTCAAATGACTAAAAAAGGGGATGTATTGACCCAAGAGTTAGGTATTACGACCCAACAATGGTTGATTTTGCTATACATTTATGGCGACCCTAATATTCCTTTTTTAAATTCTCAACGAATGAAAGAGGGGGTATTTGCCAAAGATATAGCCGAGGCACTGGATGTTTCTAAGCCTAACATTGCCAATCTGGTAAATATTCTGAGTCAAAAAGACTTAATTACTCAAATAGAAGACCCCATAGATAGAAGGCGTAAAAGACTAAAAATCACTGAAAAAGGCATTGGAGTGATTAGCCAGATGGAGCAAAAGCGGGTAGACGCCAATCAAGTAATGTTTGGATCGCTTGACCAAAATGAACGTTTGGAAATGTTGCAGCTTCTGCACGCTTGTCTACGCAAACTCAAGCGAAAAGAGTAACCAAATACATTGTACCCCCTATCACAACAAACAACCAGCTTTGAGTACTTAAAGATTAAAAACTTTTGTAATTTTGGGCTTCAAGCAATGCCTTTTATATGACTATTACAGAAGAAGATTTTTTGACAAAAGCCTGCCAACAACCCAATCAATGGGAGTACCACCAAGGGCAGTTGGTTGCCTGTGCACCTGCCAGTGAAGCTCATCACCAAATCGGCCAAAATCTTGCTGATTTATTTTCCAAGAGTGCCCCAACAACTTCCTCACTAGTATTTATACCCTTGGCAGATGCTTATGTATACCCTGACTTTGTGCTATTACCCAGCGCTCCCATTCTTTACGAAGCCCCCCAACAAGCAAGTGCTGTGCTCAACCCTGTATTAGTGGTAGAAATTATGTCGCCTCAGACCAAACAAACAGATACGCAACTAAAATGGGGATTTTACCAGCAAGTCTCCCACCTTGAGCAATACCTGCTCATAGATGAACAACGTCCCTTGCTACAGTTGTTTACTCGTAACGAACAAGGTTGGAAGCTGGAAATAATCAAGCATAGCGACAATACCAAACCGTTTTTATTACACAACCAAGAGGTATTGTTAAAAGATATTTATCAGCAGGTAGTATAAAGCCAAAAATCCCTGGCGTTACACACACCAGGGATTTTGAGAAAAAAAGTATTGCCTAGGTCAAACTATTTCTTCAATAGCTTTCCGGTAAAATATTTATTACCTACCTGAAGGCGATACAGGTAGCTGCCTTTGGGCAAATCTGCCACGTTTACCTCTAGCCGATGCTTGCCTGCTTTTAGATTTGACTGGACATAGTTTTTTCTTTCTTTGCCCAACAAGTCATACAGTTTAAAAGTCACTTTTTCGTTATTGGCTACTTTGACTGATAGCTGCAAAGTATGCTCAAACGGGTTGGGGTATACTACAGAGTTACTCTCTGACTGATCGTTGCCTACTACAGTATGAGTACGGGCTACTGTACCATTGCAAGTGCCATTGGTACACACCATCAAAGATTCTATGATGCCATCATCAGTAAACGAACCACTTAATGCCTGGTAACGTAAGTACAAGCTTTTGGTAAATGAGTTATAGTAATACCCTGATCCGTTCATACTTTTCAAATTGGCCAAAGACAAACGATTAGGTACAAGTTGTAAACCATCATTTGCATAATAACTATATTTACCTCTAGGGGTTACCCTACGTACAATAAATCCGCTGGGTACGTTTGCAACCTCTAAAATCACGTACTCTCCCTGATTCATGCTATGAAAATCGAATCTTGATATGGTAGGAATGACAGGTTTTGAATAAGTATATTTATAGTGGTGTACCCCATCTACCATAATGGGCAATGCTACCCCGTCGAGCGCCGAGTGTTGATGTAACTCAGTAAAACTCACACCATCGCCTCTAGTCAAGGTACTGGTTTGGCGACGCTTACTAGCTGGACCATAATCTTCGTCCGATGAACGTAACTCTACATAGGCAAACCGACGAGTCACTTCACTTGCATTACCTGAGCCAATGGGTAAACTTGTACCATCTACCATGATGGGAGTATTGCGGGTAATGGCATTCATGGGTTGGTTGGTCATCGCCCCATCTATGTCATAAATCATTCCGGCAAACCAAAAAGACTGCAAGTCAGTCCCATTGTGGTCTTGTACTTCTCTGAAGTGTACCTGATAGCTACTTGGCTTATCTACAATGGTATTTTCCATAGTATGTCCCATATACCTAATGGTGGCTCCCCACTGGTCAAACAAACTAAATTTGGAAAGTTTACCCCCTACATACTTCGCATCAAAATCTGCAAAATAAGAATCTTTGATATGCACTGGTCCATCATAGATAATATGACCTACCACATATTTATCTCCCCTTTCTGAAGGAGCTAACCTATCTGGAATATTGGACACATGCTCGTGATTGTCTGATGCTCCTACCCACAACACTCTGTTGTAGTTGGTTTTCCAGGTACTGGTTTCTCCTTCCCAGTTATCTGCCACAATCATATTATTGTATGTGTTGGTAATCGTTTTGTTGGTAGTACGGTTCCTTCCTTTGATCCGTGAATAGTTGCCCAGCTGATTTTTATACACCGTCAGATTGTTAATGGTCACTTCGGTGCTTGGTTCATAGGTAAGGGTTAGCTGTACAGAATCATCTCTATCGGGTCCCATGCCCACCAACCAGCCATGGTAACTAGAATGCGCTGTATTATTGTCAAAAGCGCCATTGGCAAAGTTTAATCCGTTGCCTTCGGCATGAAAAGCAAACCAAAAACCTGATCCATCGGAACCTGCCGCACGGTTGTTTTGTACTGTATTATGAGGGTGGGTAATCCAGAAAGTAGAGGGCCCGCTGGCATTTCTATGTTTCAAAACATCGCTGTGCAATAAAGCAAAGTCCTTGTGAGGACGGCGAGTAACCAACCCCAGGTTACCAATGATTTGATTGCCAGTTTCATTTCCATCTTCTAGAAAGACTGCATGCCCCAAGTTGTCATAGCAAACATTTTGATCTACTACAGTATTATTGGTACCATGCACCGTAATGGCACGGTTATAGGTATGGTGCACACTTGAATTACTAAAGTATTGTCCGCTGGCATCACCCATTAGATGCCAATGAAAAGGATAGCGCCCCAAAATATTACGCTGTCCCATACGATACAACTCTACATTAGAAATACGCGCGGTAGATCCTCGCATCATCATTATATGCCCACCAAACTTAGTGCTGGCACTACTAATATCTCCTTGAATGACTAAATTGCGTGATAACATGCCTACTTCGGCTCGCTCATCCAGTATCCACCTATGGGTTTGTCTATTAATTACTCGTTGATAAGTTTGCTTTTGCCCAAAGTGTTTATGATTAAGGCGAGTCGATAAATACACTCTAGAACCATTTATCTGAGTAATCGTTCGTTCTTCAGCATTGTCCATATCAAAGTCAGTAGATGCTATCACTATACGGTCACCCACTTTCCAACCAGTGGTAGCTTCTACCTCAATATAATTACGCCCGGCATACGCAGTAGTCCTTAGTTGAGTCCAGGATTTTTTGGGTTGCCCGTGTAACTCCACCGTACCACCACTCATAGCACCTATCACTTTATACCCCATGCCACTCCCTGGGTTCGCACCTCCTGCTCCGGTAAGGGTAATGCTACCTTGGGCAATATAAGGAGCTTCTTTCGAGCCTACCAATAACGCTCCTCCATTCATTACATGAATGCCCTGGGTTGCCAACCTAAAGTTGCCATTTAGCGCCGCAGTAAGTGTACCCTTTACATGAATCAATGCAGCGGCATTGCCTACATTATTGTCTAGCACCATTGTACAATTTTGTGGAATCAATACCATGTCGCCAACGTTAGGCTTTGTACCATCTTGCCAACTACTGTTTTGTGACCAGGTAGGTAGTTTTTCTAATTTTACATCATCTACAAACGCAGTTTGATCGCCTACACTGGCAGTGCCTGCTAACCTAAGGGTATGGCTACCCGCAGACAACCACCATATAGCTGTGTTGTAATTGCGATAAGATGTATTGGTAGGGGCAATATCCTGAACAGTAGCGCCATCTAACAATACACGCACGGTTTGTCCTTGCCCAGAGTTAAACCAAGCCCTTTGTGCAGCCTGCAAACGCACCCTATAGGCGCCCTCAGTAGGCACATTGATAGTGACCTGGGCGTATCCTTGGTTTTGCAAAAACAACACTTGGCTACCTATAGGGGCATTCTGTGGGTTGCCGCCGGTAAATCCAGACCTATTGTCAGAAATACCCGCCCCGTTACTAAAAGTCCAACTTGCTCCCGAAGGGCGGTACTGAAAGTTGCCATAAGCAATATTGGGAGACTCAAAGCTACTGTTACTCACCCCTATAATAGAAGAGTTGCAATTAGGTATCTTTTGTGCCCAGGCACTTGCTCCGTAGCAGGCTACCCACAGTATGCCTATCAAAAAGCGTAAAAAAGGTAATTTAATCATTGTAAAGGTTTTTAATGGTTATAAAAATTATTCTCCTCCAGGCGTGGCTTTCGCCAAAGTGGTAAACCAACCCTGGTAAAAACATGAGAATGCTAGATATATAATCCCTTGATACACCCCCAGACGCTTACCCGTTATTACTCATTATTACCCATTCACCCTCTCTCTATATTTACAAAACCCAAAAGAATAATTATAATATGCAGAAAATCAGCATTTTAGCAAAAAATAGCAGAAAATGACAAACGAATTAATAACTTTTTTCAGGGGCAATAATTACTAGTTTTTTTGGATAATATTCGCTTATTTTTTCAAGCAAAAGCAGGAGTTTAATGACAAAAAATCGCCCTAAATGTACCTTTTTACGAGTATTCGCTGATAAACTATGCCCTGAAAATTTGCGTGAATAAAAGCATAAAAATAAAGCATTCTAAAGAAACAAAATGCTTGAGGGATGGCAGGTTAATGCTCTGCTGTAGATAAATTTTCCGGCAGGAAGAACTTTGGTAGGTTTGCTTAGCTATAAGAAAATAAAACTAATTTTAGTTGAATATTTATTCGATTACATATATATTTGTTTCCATAAGATAATGTACTTAAACAAACATAAAGAGTGAAACCCAAAGACGAGGCAAAAGACAAGGCGATCAAACAAGCTACCCTTGACCTGGTGTTTGAAAAGGGGATGGCTGGTGTAAAAATGAGTGAAGTAGCCAAAAAAGCATCAATTGGCACGGGATCTTTGTATACTTATTATAAAGACAAAGAGGCATTGATTGAGACGCTTTATCAAGACATAGAAAAACAGGGCACTGAGATCTTATTTAAAAGTATTTCACCTGATTTGCCATACCCCATCAAGGTCAAAAAAGTATGCTTTAACTATATGACCTACCTCATTAAACACCAAAAAGAGGTAGTATTCAAGGAACAATACCAACGTTCTCCGTTTTGCTACCATACCGAAGAGGCTTTGAGCATGGATGAAAAGGCGGCACGCCTGATTGCTTTGATTAATGAAGGTAAAAATCAACATTACCTCAAACAAATACCTGACCTGGAAATGATGCTGGCGCTTGATGGTATTATCAAAAGTATTATTCATCATTACCAAATGGCAAGACAACCTGTTACTCAAAGTATTAAAGAAAGGATTTTTTCTATTTGCTGGGACAGCCTCAAAGCTTAACTATTGATTAACAATCACTTATGCTACTCCTCTAAATGTTTGCAATGATGGCAGAGGGGGTAGTTGATAGTCTATAGCTTCTACAGCCTAAAGCTATTAGTCTTTAGCTTTAGGCTGGTTTGCAAGCATGCTACCTGCTTCATAATACATTGATTTTTAAGGGTTTATAAAATCGGTAGATGGAAGTTACAATAAAAGACAGGCACATAGAAGTTTTTTTTATTTAAAAACCGAATAAATATTCAATTAAAAAAATAAACATTCACAAAATATGGATAAGTCTAACACAAAAGTTTTAGTTACCGGGATTACCGGATTTATAGGGTCGCATATTGCCATCCAATTACTCAACGAAGGCTACCAGGTAAGAGGTAGCTTAAGAAACGCCCAACGAATTGCATCTATCAAAGAAGTGATTGCTCAATATACTTCTCATATTGATAACCTTAGTTTTGTCGAGGCAGAACTTACTCAAGCACAGTCGTGGGAGGCTGCTACTCAAGGCGTAGACTATGTACAGCATGTAGCTTCTCCCCTATCGGCAAGCTTGCCCAAGCACGAAGACGAGCTGATTGTACCTGCCAAAGAAGGCGCAGAAAATGTACTACGAGCTGCCATAAAAAACGGGGTAAAAAGGGTAGTGATGACTTCTTCGGTAGCAGCCATAGGCTATGGCAATATGAAGGGCAACACTACCAAGGCTTACACTGAAGCACACTGGACTGATATACAAGATCGTAAAGACACTACTCCTTATATAAGAAGCAAAACCATCGCCGAAAAAGCTGCCTGGCAGGTAATGGAAGTAAATGATACCCGCATGGAACTAGTCACTATTCAGCCAGTGGCAGTAATGGGGCCAGTGCTTGAAAAAGACTATGGAACTTCGGCTGAGTTGGTAAAAAAACTATTGGATGGTGATTTTCCGGGGGCTCCCAAGTTTGGTTTTTCGGTGGTGGATGTACGCGATGTGGCAGACTTGCAGATAAAAGCAATGGAACAGCCAGAGGCGGCCGGGCAAAGGCTTATTTGTAACGCAGGGTTTCATTGGGTATCAGAAATTGCCGAGATTATCAGAGAAAAATACCCCCAATACAAAAAACGTATGCCCAAATTTAGTTTGCCCAACTTTGCCGTAAAACTCTTTGGTATTTTTGATCCTGCCACACGTTCTGTAATGAATGAACTGGGCAAAAAACGTGTGTTTGACAACTCTAAGGCCGTAAATACGCTCGATTGGCAACCTCGCAATACGCAAGAAGCACTGCTTGCTACTGCAGATAGTTTGATTAAACAAGGCTTGATTAAATAAGAAAAAACAGGAGGGTACTCTACCTCAATAGGTAAAGTAATCACAAAGAAAAAGCCTCTTGAAAAAGAGGCTTTCATTCATATGTTATAGCTGTTGCTTTCAAACTGCGACGAGTTCTTCTTTACAAGAATGAACATCTGCCAAGGGTACATTGCTTTGTACCAAGCGAAATGTTTTACCTACAATTTTGTCCTTGATATTGGTTTGAAGTAATTTCCACTCAAACTGTAGTTGATCAGGCATGCTATAGTAGTCTACCTCTAGCGATCCGCCAAAAGTTCTTCGTAGGAATTGCTTGGGTGAACCAACCAATGCCAATAATATTTTACTGCTGGTTTTTGCTTTTACCACAAACTGTAATTCTTTGTGAAAAGGCAGGTCATGGGTGTGCGTGGGTTCGTCCAGGTGCAGGTTGCCCAACTCCCAGGCTGGTACATCACTAAGAATGATCTGTTCTTGGTCTGAACTATGTTCCAGGTTCAGTGTAAGTAATACTGGTGGTGTTTTCATGATGTTCTTTATTTGCAGTGTTCATTGTGTTAAAAAAAATACTTGGTTAAAAGTAAAGATGCTGGGCAAGCAAAAGTTGTTTTGGTGTAGAAGGACTATTTTTGCTTGTCTTGGTAGTGTTGGTATGAATGAGTGCTTATGAGATGTTGCTGATCACAAAAAGAACGCCCATCATCCAGCTTACAAGAAACAAAGCCAAACGAATTTGATTTGCCTGTTGCTCTATTTTTTTGGTATGCTCATTTTGTGTTGATACTTGTTTTTTTTGTGTTACTGTTATTGTCTGTTCGTGTTGTGTTGTTTGCATGATGTCTAAATGTTTTAAAAATTAGGGCAACCTGCCCGCCTTATGGTAAAATAATTATTTAATATCTAGTGTTAAAATCAATCCTCAATTTACTATAAAATCTTTGGTTTTTCTGCTCACTTATGCATTGTTCTCCTAAACCTTTAACCCGAAAATATTATCATCAAAAATCATTATCTCCCAAATAAATAATCAAAAAACCTTCTTTTGATAAAATTTTATGTTACAAATGTAACAATCAATTATTTGGCTACCTAAAAAAACCTCTGTGAAAAACACTATAAAAATTACTTGGGTAAGTATAAAAGCTTAATTATTGACTAACTCACCGAATATTATACAAATCAATATTGAAGCCAACATTATAAAAACTTTGAAATTTCCTTTTTTGTTTCAATAATGTTTGGTGAAAACACTTAAAATAAGTATTCCCTATATTAGAGTACGAGAGGTATAGGGCATTTCGTGTCACTACATCTATATATTTTTTCTCTTAACTATTTTAACTAATGAAATTTCTCGTATATTTGCATCGCATAGCTGGTTGAAGGATCTTGGGGGATAGTTGATAACCTTTATCTACTTCCCTCAAGTTTTTTTTGCTTTAGCACACCAATTAGCCATATTTTCCCCACTTTCAGAATTACCTGTTCATTCCATCCCATTTTTTTCTTTTTATGTTTTGCTTAATTGTCAATTTACGCCTTTTTTAAAAAACATATTGTACATTTTTATACATTTTGTCTCTGAATATTGTTTTTACTCTTGGCTTTTTTTCTCTAAAAACCACTTAATTTAAGTTCATAAAAGAGTTTTTCCTTACAAGTACATCCGTTTTCTTTGTAACCTTTAAAAGAATACCACGTAACACAAAATGGCTTTTTCTCTATTGTTATCTTTATCTCTCACTATTTGCTTCCCCTTTACAAGGTTTCAATCCTTGTCCAATAAGCCTTTTTCTGTGTATTATACCATTCTTTTTATAAAGCCTGCATTCTCTATACTATTTGACAAGGCTTATTTTTTACCCCAAACAATTTAGCTTTTATGCATACTATACACCTCCAGGCACTTACTCACTTGCGAGCAACTATTCACCAAAAGGTAATACTATCTGATGAGGTATGGGAAGACTTTGCCCAAGGCTGGACATTGGTAACTCCAGCTAAAAACGAATACCTGACTAAAGTAGGGGAAACAGAACGTTATTTGTATTTTGTAGAAGATGGAGTACAACGTGGTTTTCACTTGGTAAATGGAGAAGAGGTTTGCGTGGCTTTTTCGTTTGACCATAGTTACTCAGGAATCGTAGATTCTTTTCTTACCCAAACTCCAGCTAAATATTACCTTCAAGCCATCAGCAACAGCGTACTGCTACGCCTAAGCTACCACGACTTACAAGGATTGTATGACCGCCACAAAAGTGTAGAGCGCTGGGGTAGGCTCATCTGTGAAGACATTTTGATTGGCAAGGCAAACCGCGAAGTAGCTATTTTATCTTATACTGCCGAAGAGCGCTATCGTCGTCTTATGACACAGAGTCCCCGCTGTATTCAACTCATCCCACAAAAATACCTGGCTTCGTACCTACGCATGACCCCCGAAACATTTAGTCGATTAAGAAAAAAGGTAAAGGATATTTAATTACCAGACAACTTTGCAATGGGGTAAGGCTTGCTTAACAATTGCTTTGGTTTCTGTTGATATAGGGTTGCCCAATAACACCAACTCCTTAAGGTGAGACAGGTTTTGCAGATCAAAAGCGAAGGCAGTTAGTTGATTGCCTGACAAGTTAAGCTTACGCAAACTCTTAAGGTTGCCCATAGTAGCTGGCAGGTAAGACAAAGCATTGTCGCTCAGGTCAAGGTCTTGCAGATTCTCCATTTCACCTATAGTAGAGGGCAAATAACTTAATTGGTTAGAGCTAAGGTTGAGCATCATTAAATCGGTCCACTGTCCTATAGTAAGGGGCAAATAAGATAAGGCATTATAGCTAAGGTTCAACGACAAACATTGTAAACCACCTATACTTAGCGGCAGTGTGGTGAGACGATTACTGCTAAGGTCGAGTTGGCGACAATAAAGGTTGCCGATTTCAGTGGGCAAGTCAGTTATTAGATTATGTTCCAGCCTTATTTCTGCTACATGGCTTAGCTGCCCAATGCTTGGCGGTAAACGAGTTATCTCGTTATTCTCCAACTTCAGCTCTATCAATTTAGTAAGCATACCTATTTGTTCGGGCAATGCAGTCAATCGGTTATCCGCAATATTGAGTCGTTGTAGGTTTTGAAGTTGCCCTATAGTTGTGGGCAGGGCTGTCAGTAGGTTATTCCACAAATTAAGATTTTGTAATTGCTTGAGTTGCCCTATAGTAGTAGGTAGCTGGGCAAGTTGGTTGTACATCAGGTTGAGCTGCTGCAGGTTTTCCAGGCCTTTGAGTTCGGCAGGCAATTGGCTCAACTGGTTGCTGCTTAAATCAAGCTGTTCTAATTGTTGCAATTGCCCTATGCTGGTGGGCAAGCACGCTAACTGGTTACGGCTAATTTCAAGTACTTGTAATTTCTTGAGTTTGCCTATGGCATCAGGCAAGGCTTTCAATTCATTGTTGCCCAGCTCCAATTTTTCTAATTGAGTTAAATTGCCTACTGTTTTGGGCAAAACAGCCAGACGGTTGTGCTCCAGGTTGAGCTGTTGCAAATTGAGTAGTTTGCCAATGCCTTCGGGAAAAACTTCTAAGTGATTATCTACTAAATCCAGCAACTGCAAACTTTTCAAATTGCCCAACTCTGGGGGCAAATCGCGTAAACGGTTGCTCCATAAGTTTAGTTCCTGTAAATGTTTGAGCTGCCCTATGGCGGGCGACAATGAAGTAATTTGATTGTGTACCAGGCTAAGCGCCTGAAGGTATTTTAATTGATTGAGTTCGGGGGGTATGGTGGTAAGCTTGTTATAACCCAGGTTCAATTGCCGCAAATTAGACAATTGGAGCACCTCTGGTGGCAGTGCAGTCAGGTCATCTTTCCAGAGACTCAAATAACGTAAGTTTTGCACAAAGTTGAACTCTACCTGGTGCCTTACACACAAAAATACATGCTTTTGTAACTCTTCGGCCACTTCTTCGCTGTAGGCTCCTTCAAGTCCTGCACACAGGTGGAAAGCAAGTTCAATATTGCCTTCGTCGTAATGCTGTAACAGCTGTAATATCTTGCGGTCATTGTCTTCGTGTTCAGCCATGGATAAGTTTTTTGGGTTTCATTCACTGTCGCTGAGTACACTTTAAATTGAATATTTCCGGGGCAATTCAAAACTCCCGAAACATCCTGGCAGTCAACCATATTAACTCTTCAAAATGGCAATCTGAGAAGCAAAGTGAGCGGCTTTTTCTGGATGACGCTCTTTTAATTGCTCAAATACTTTAATTGCTTCCTCCAGTTTACCTTGGTTAAACAGCATCAGGGCGGTACTTTCATTGACAAAGTCAACATCGTTGCCAGGCATTGTTTCATCCTGTGATGTATGGGTTGTCTCTGCTACCATCTGCTCTTCTTTAACAAAAGGTTCATTTTGCAAAATACTGATTTGTGCAACAAAGTAATCTTTACGATTGGGCTGTCTTTTCATCAACTCCTGGTAAATAGCAATGGCTTCTTCGTTTCTACCTTGATTAAAAAGAAAAATAGCGGTGCTTTCACTCACGTCATCATCAACAGCCTCAGTTGTATCCTCTCCTGTATGAGAGTGGTTTGGCTGTTTTTCATTTTGACTGACAATTTCGTCAGAGGCAACTTTTGAAATTTCGGTAGTGGTTTCTTGATCAATAATATCTATTTGGTCAAAAAAAGAAGGCACATCAGCTTCAGTATTTTTGTCTTCTGTTACTTCTTCTTTTTGGGTTTTGACCGTTTCATCAGTTTTGGGCACTTCTTTCACAGGCTCTTCAAAAGGCTTGGTGTCAGCCAATGAACCAGTAGCATCTATGTCATCGGGCAAAGGGGTTTCGGTACTAAAATCATCACTAACATCTTCAGAAATAATTTCTAACTGTCCCCGATAATAATCAGCCTTCTCTGGATGCTTTTCAATGAGTTGTTGATACATTTCCACTGCTTGTTTGGTATGTCCCTCATTGAACAGGTCCATAGCCAAACCTTCGTTCAGATGTTCATCCTCTTCTATGGGCATTACTGGCGGCTCTTCTTCCTCCTCTACATCCAACAGCGTTGTTTCATCTTCTACAATCGGTTCTTGTGTTTGGGCGGTTGCCAATGCTTCAGTCTCCCAACCACGCACCGCTTCAAAAGCATCAAAACCATCCGCTACTTGCTCATCGTGCACTACCTTGCCCTCAATTTGTTCAATCTCCCAACCACGCACCGCTTCAAAAGCATCAAAACCGTCTTCCACTTGCTCATCGTGCACTACTTTACCCTCGATCTGTTCGGTCTCCCAACCGCGCACCGCTTCAAAAGCATCAAAACCATCTTCTACTTGAGTATCATGCACTACCTTGCCCTCAATTTGTTCAATCTCCCAACCACGCACCGCTTCAAAAGCATCAAAACCATCCGCTACTTGCTCGTCGTGCACTACTTTACCTTCGATCTGTTCGGTCTCCCAACCGCGCACGGATTCAAAAGCGTCAAAACCATCTTCTACTTGAGTATCATGCACTACCTTGCCTTCGATCTGTTCGGTCTCCCAACCACGTACCGATTCAAAAGCATCAAAACCGTCTTCTACTTGCGCATCGTGCACTACCTTGCCCTCGATCTGTTCGGTCTCCCAACCACGTACCGATTCAAAGGCATCAAAACCGTCTTCTACTTGCGTATCGTGCACTACCTTGCCCTCGATCTGTTCGGTCTCCCAACCACGCACCGATTCAAAAGCATCAAAACCGTCTTCTACTTGCGCATCGTGCACTACCTTGCCCTCGATCTGTTCGGTCTCCCAACCACGTACCGATTCAAAGGCATCAAAACCGTCTTCTACTTGCGCATCGTGCACTACCTTGCCCTCGATCTGTTCGGTCTCCCAACCACGTACCGATTCAAAGGCATCAAAACCGTCTTCTACTTGCGCATCGTGCACTACCTTGCCCTCGATCTGTTCGGTCTCCCAACCACGTACCGATTCAAAGGCATCAAAACCGTCTTCCACTTGCGCGTCATGCACTACTTTGCCTTCGAGCTGTTTGGTCTCCCAACCGCGTACCGCTTCAAAAGCGTCAAAACCGTCTGCTACTTGCGCATCGTGCACTACTTTGCCCTCGAGCTGTTCAGTCTCCCAACCGCGTACCGCTTCAAAAGCGTCAAAACCGTCTGCTACTTGCGCATCGTGCACTACTTTGCCCTCGAGCTGTTCAGTCTCCCAACCGCGTACCGCTTCAAAAGCGTCAAAACCGTCTGCTACTTGCGCATCATGCACTACTTTGCCAGCAAGTTGCTCCGCCTCCCAATGTCTTACTAATTCAAATAAATCCAGGTCATAGTCGTCACCTTCAGTATGTGGAGCACCAGCCAAGGCCGCAGATTCCCAATCACGTAAATCATCAAATAAATCAACACCTTCTTCTACAGTAATGTCGTTTTCAGTAGGAATACCTGATACTGCATCCTCTTCATGCAAGGCTTGCTCCTCTTCTTCGTCTTCATCATCTGCTTCTAAAGGAGCAACCAAAGGCAAAGGTTCTTGCACATCCTGGTGTTTTATCTGAGGGGTTATATCAAACTCTAAAGAGTCTCTTACTATGTCAAAAGCATCTATAGTCAGATTTTCGTTCCTCACCCATTCAAAAGGGTCTGATAAAAGCAGGGGGTTGAACAAAATATAGTCATCGGGTAAATTCACTTCTATAGTGTGCTCCGACAATCTACTTATTTCTTTACCGTTGTGGATAGGTTTCGATGCCTCCACCTCCTTGTTTTCTTCGTTTTTTTGGTCATTATGACTACTTTCGTCAGTGGCTATTTCGTCGCTCTCTACTCCTATTCCAAATAATTCGGGGCGTTCGGTCAATAGCTCAAACTGGGTTTGAAAATACTCTTTCCGGGTAGGGTATTTTTGCATCAGTTTTTGATAAACTTCTGCGGCAAGGTCGCGTTCGCCATTGGCAAAATATTCAATGGCTAAATCTTCAGTCAATTCGTCCTCAGACACCTTAAGTTGTGCTTTAACCGCAGGCTCCACATCTCGCAGTAAATCGAAGGTATCCACATATTCGGGGTGCCCTAAGTCGGCCGCATTTGGTACAGGTACATCTTCTGGCAGTATAGCCTTCTCCTGGGTAAACTCATCTGCGGATTCACCCTGACTATCTTCAGTGGTTTCGGCAGGCTTTAAATAAACTTTATCTGCCAGGCTTTCGTCAAACTGGTAGTTACCATCCATCAATATGTTTGCCTGTGCAGTATAATATTCTTGTTTATCAGGATAAATAATAATTAGTTTATCAAAATATACTTTTGCCTCGTCTACCTTACCATTGTTGTACAACTCAAAAGCCACGCTTTCGTCCCACTCTTCTGCCAAATCTATTACTACTCTATCACTCAGGTCTATCTCATTGTTCAACTCCTCTGTTCGCTCTGCCTTCACTGGAGCTTCTTCTTCCACTTTGTCAAACTCTTCAGTAGTTGTTAGTTCATTTTCAGTATTGTCATCTACTTTTTGATCAAGTAAGGCTTCATCAAACTGGTAGTCGCCATCCATCAATATATTTGCTTGGTTTTGGTAATACTCTCTTTTGTCTGGATAACGAACAATGAGTTTATGAAAGTAGTTTTTGGCTTCATCTACCTTTCCTTCTCTGTACAGATCAAAAGCGTTATCTTCGTCAAGTTCTTCCGAAGGATCTATCACCAAGGCATTGTCAGACAGGCGGCTTGTCTGGTGGGTAGGTTCATCCTCATTATTAATAGTATCAAAAAAAGAAGTTGTGTCACTTTCAGAAGTGTCTGTGTCAGGCGTGATTTCGGGTGTGTTGCCATAGTCATGGTTCAATAACTCTCGCAACAGACTACGATTGTAGGCATAGATAGCAGCCCGGCGTATTTTACCGGGGGCAAGCACGGCATCTTTTTCGTGTGCACCTTTTGCCAGCAATACATGTACTGCCTGAAAATAAGGAAAACGTTCTGCTATGTCCTCTAACTCATTGAGGGTGTTTTTGCTTATTTTAGCAGGATTTTCTATTATATCTAATAATGCCGTTTTGTTCATAAATCCGCCTTCTTTTGATGTTATTTTTTTGATTGGGTATACCCTACCGCCGGGTTGGTTCTCAATCTACAAAATTTTATGAGAAAAAAACAAAACCCTGACACTTTATACCTGTCAATAACCTGTAACTGAGTAAGCTATGCTTACCAATTGGCTGCTGTACGGTTGAATATGTCAAGAAGTAATTTTTCAAAAATTTCATTTATTTTCTCAGTTTCTACCTGTGACAAGGTTTGGTTCTGAGGAAAATCGGCAAACTGTGAGAAACTTTGAGTAAAATTCTTGGTTTCATCTTTTTTGCTTTCAAACACTACGTTTATCGCAATGGTTAAACGGTTGCTGGCTGCCGCCGATTGTGCAGTAAGGGCAATAGGTGCTACTGAGTAATTAGTTACGCTGCCCGAAATGCTCCAGTCTCCGTTTCTATCTACAATATCAAGCGAGGAGTTTTGTTGGTAATATTCTTTCAACCTATCGGTAAAATCTTGCCCCAGGTTGGCTGGCCCCAGTGCATCGTTCTGAAAGTTGGCTATAAAAAGAGTTTTCACTTCAGGCGGAATACTAGCTCCGCTAAAACTATACTTAAACGAACAACCACTGAGTAAGCTAGTACTGACCATAATTGCCAAAATGCAAATGCTGAAACAATGCCGGAGGCTTTTCAAAGTCAAAGGGCGTTTACTTCTGTTTCTCAATTTCATACTGTTTAATTTTTCGGTAGAGCGTTCTTTCTGAAATGCCCAGGTCACGGGCAGCATACTTACGCTTGTTCTTGTTTTTTTTCAGGGCTTTGATAATCAACTCCTTCTCTTGCTCCTCAAGCGATAGAGAATCGTTTTCTTCTTCATGTTGAATATCTTGCGTGTCTTCCAGGTCATCAAGATGATCTGCTATCTCTATCACGCTATTATCCTGAAAACTGCTACTGTCTACCACAGAAGTATCTGAGGGTAACAACCGATCTTGCCCAAATATAGCCTCAGCGGGGTTTTCGTCGTTAATCCCGTTAAACAAGTCTTTATGGTCACTAATGACACTTCCGTAATTGCCTGAGTTCAAAAGTTCAAACACTAGCTTTTTCAACTCGGTGACATCTTTACGCATGTCAAATAATATTTTGTAGAGTAAATCTCTTTCTGAGAAATCATCTTGTCCTCCTCTATTGCCCAACAACGCCGGAGGGCCACTGGTACTTTCAGCAGGGATATATTTGGCAAGGGTTTCTACATTAATCTCTTGTTCCATTTCCAGCAACGACATTTGCTGAGTGAGGTTTTTGAGTTGACGTATATTGCCCGGAAAACGGTATTTACCCAAGGCTTGGCTGGCATCTTCCGATAACTTGATAGGTTTTACCCGGTACTCTTCGGCAAAATCGCTGGCAAACTTTCGAAACAACAACAATATGTCGCTGTCTCTTTCGCGCAAAGCGGGTACACTAATGGGTACTGTACTCAAACGAAAATAGAGATCTTCTCTGAATTTTTTTTGTTCCACAGCTTTTAGTAAGTCTACATTGGTGGCGGCTACCACACGTACACTTGTTTTTTGTACTTTGTTGGAGCCTACCCTTATAAACTCTCCGTTTTCGAGCACCCTTAATAAACGCGACTGAGTACCCAGGGGCATTTCACCTATTTCGTCTAAAAAAATGGTTCCGCCATCAGTTACTTCAAAAAAACCTTTGCGAGCTTCTCTGGCATCGGTAAAAGCACCTTTTTCGTGTCCAAACAACTCAGAATCAATAGTTCCTTCTGGAATGGCGCCACAGTTAATGGCGATAAACTGCCCATGTTTGCGGGGGCTAAGGCTATGAATAATTTTTGAAAATGATTCTTTACCTGTACCACTTTCACCCATAATCAGCACATTCATTTCCGTGGGGGCTACTTGTGCTGCCACATGAATAGCATAATTGAGTTTAGCAGAGTTACCAATGATTCCAAACCGTTGCTTTATACTTTGAATTTCGTCTTGTCTCAATCTTTTGTTTTTTTAAGGTGCAATATTAGGTGTTAGCTACCAGGTTTACCAGGTTGTTTAAAAACTCACTGAATCCTTCACACACCTAGTTACTAAGCATTATGGTTGTTTTCTTTAATGTGTGATGACTGCCTTTCTGATAACAAGCAGGTGAAAAGTTAAATAAAAAAATAAATCGGTTGATCAAGGTTCTAACCCTTATGGGTGTTTGAGTAAACATTAGAAATGCTAAAACTAATGCCTGTAGGTTGTATAGACTTAAAAATCAATGACTTATTCATCATACATGGTGGAAGACCAACCAGTATTACCAATCAAAACCAACAACAAGCAACCTGCTATGTTATTGATTGCTTGTTGCTTTTTTATATGCTCGCTATACCGGGTCACCAATAAGGGTTGCCGCTGAGCATTCCTTCACCATTACATTTACATAATCGCCTTTTTTGTAATGTTTCTTAGGAAAGATCACCATCTTATTAGCAGTGTTTCGCCCTTTGAGGTAGTCATCTGAACGCTTAGAAAAACCCTCTACCAATACTTTGTGTACCTTGCCTATGTCTTGTTGATTGCGCTTAAGCGAAAGCTCTTGCTGCAAGGCAATAATTTCTTGCAAACGTTTTTTCTTGACCTCCAATGGCACATCGTCTTCCATTTTTTTGGCTGCGGTTGTGTTAGGGCGCTCTGAGTAGTAGAACATATAAGAGAAATCGTATTTTACCTCTTTCATTAAAGTAAGCGTATCTTGATGTTCTTCATCAGTTTCGGTACAGAAACCTGCAATCATATCGCTTGAGATACCACATTCTTCGCCCAAAATACGACGGATAGAGGCTACAATTTCCAGGTAACGCTCACGAGTATAGCCTCGGTTCATGGCATCAAGTACCCGACTATTCCCACTTTGTACAGGCAGGTGAATGTACTTGCATATATTTTCATACTTAGCCATTGTATGCAGCACATCTTCGGTAATATCTTTGGGATGAGAAGTAGAGAAACGGATACGTAGGTCGGGGCTTACCAATGCTACCTTTTCTAACAGCCCGGCAAAATCTACAATGTCTACTCCAGTAAGGTCTGCCCCTTTTTTTACCGCCTTTTTTTCGCCCAACAATGAAATCACGTCAGGGTTTGAGCTCCACAAATAAGAGTCTACATTTTGCCCCAGCAAAGTTACCTCCCGGTAGCCCTTATCAAACAAATCTTGAGCTTCTTTGACTACAGAATAGGGGTCACGACTGCGCTCACGTCCACGGGTAAACGGTACCACACAAAACGAACACATATTGTCACAACCACGCATAATAGATATGAAGGCAGTTACACCGTTTGAGTTGAGACGTACTGGAGCAATATCGGCATAGGTTTCGTCTCTTGACAAAAACACATTGACTGCCTCTTGCCCCTCGTCTGCCTGCAACACCAACTGGGGCAGGTCACGGTATGAATCGGGGCCAGCCACAATGTCTACCATCTGTTCTTCTTCGAGCAAACGTTTCTTTAGGCGCTCTGCCATACAGCCCAAAACGCCTACTACCATTCCTGGCTTTTTATTTTTTATATGATTTAGGTTTCGCAACCTGTTACGTACTCTCTGTTCGGCGTTGTCTCTGATCGCACACGTATTGAGCAACACCACGTCAGCATTGTCTACTTCCGAAGTGGTATCAAACCCATGTTCAGACATAATAGAGGCTACAATCTCGCTGTCTGAGAAGTTCATCTGACAACCATAACTCTCAATATACAACTTGCGGGTTTTGCCTGTGTTGTTTTCTTCACTAATTTTAACCTGCTCGTTGGCTTCCTTATCATCTGGTTTGAGTATTGCTATGTCTTTTATTATCTTTCGCATTTATTTTCTGTATTTTAGCATACAAAAGTAAAAACTTTGGGGATAAAATGACAAAATGTCAGTAAAAAAAATCAGCGAGGCACTCGCTTTATTTTTAAAAGGACGTTGGGGCGTATGCCTAAACATGCAATTAAATAGTTTTTAAATTTATAATAGACTGATAGCCGAGCCTCTGGCGAGCTCAACAAAGTTAATCAGCCATCAACTTTGACTAAAATCACTGCGGAGTATTTCTCATATAAATAGAGTTTAAATGTTTAACTGGCTGATACTTTCACTTGAAATCACTGCAGAGTATTGTTGGTTATACAACAAAAATAACCTACGTTACCAAACCCCGTTTTAACTAATCAATGGTTTTGGGCTATTGGCAAGCTTTATTTATTACAGGTTGTTTACTTTTTTTGATAATTCCCTAGCGCCATCAATGAATTTTTTTAATCACTTATCTTTACGCCGTAAAGTAGTATCTATTAGCCTGATTGTAACCTTATTTGCCCTGGGGGTGGGTTTTGGGCTATTTCTTTGGCAATCTATCAGTTTGTTTGAGGGCAACCTCAAAGACAAGGTAATTGCCAATGCCTCATTAACGGCCTCTTTTTGTACTACCCCACTTGCTATTGACGACCGCAAAGGTTTGCGTCATATTCTGGCCAAGTTTAAAGATTTTCCAGAAGTCACTCAAGCCTGTATTTACAATCGTAGAGGGAAAATTTACGCTACTTATCGCCAAAAATCTACCGATCCCCACTCTTTTTCAGCTTTTCACAAACAACTCATTCCCAGTGCTCAATTCAAAGATGGCTTTTTGCACGTACACCAGCCTGTATTGTACAACAACCGTGATTATCTGGGGCTGGTATACCTCAAAGTGAGCACCCGGTATTTGCAACGCAAGGTAAACCAAGAGATGTTTATTCTTGGTGGAGTATTAGTATTGCTTTTGGTGGTATGCTACCTATTGGCGAGGTCGCTGCAGGGGGTGGTATCTAATCCGGTAGAAGAACTCATTAATATCATTGATCAAATTTCAGAAAAAGGAGATTATACCTTGCGCGCCCAAAGACAAAAAAGAGGAAACGACGAGATCACTAAATTATATGATCAGTTTAATCACATGCTAGAGCAAATAGAGTGGCGGCAACAGCAAGAACAAAAAAGCCGCAAAAAATACCAGGGATTGTTCCAAAACTCAGTCATTGGCATTGTAAGAGCTGACTTTAACTCAGGTGAAATGCTTGAGGCTAATCCGCGTTTTTGGGAAATAATGCAACTAAGTCCCCGCACAAAGCTAGACAATGAGGTAGTTAATTATGCACAGGAAGATTTATCCCGGATAAAGGAGCTGTTACTACAACAAGGCTTTATTAGGCAAGAAGAGGTACAGGTAACCCTCCAAAACCAACACAGTTTATGGCTTTCTATATCAGGTAGGCTCACTCCACAGCAACAGTTTGAAGGGGTGATTCAGGACATTACCTCACAAAAAGCACGGAGTATGGAACTCAAGCAAGCAAATCACGAGTTAGATAATTTTGTATACCATGCCTCACACGAGTTCAGGGCACCTTTGCGTTCTATTTTAGG
Organism: Microscilla marina ATCC 23134; assembly: GCF_000169175.1. NCBI lineage: Bacteria > Pseudomonadati > Bacteroidota > Cytophagia > Cytophagales > Microscillaceae > Microscilla > Microscilla marina. The sequence continues at coordinate 107,060 of NZ_AAWS01000001.1, read as the reverse complement.
TCTTGCCCATTTGATCAAGCAAGAGCAAGACCGGGGGCATATTATGCACTGTGTAGACTTGATTGTGCAAAGTACCCAAAGCCTGGATGAAGTAGTACAAAATGCTTTGGCGCTTACCAAAAACAAACGGGTAGACAGTACTTTTACGGCGATTCACTGGAAGGCTAAGCTACAAACATTTTTGGACAACCTGACTGATTTTAAAAATACAGATCGGATTAAGGTAGACTTAAAAGTTCAACAAAAATCGGCATTCTACGCCGACTTGAGCCGCATCAACATTATTTTGGGAGAATTATTGACAAATTCCCTTCGGTTTACCCGCCACTTAGAACAACCGCTCATTTCGGTAGATGTAACTGTAGATGATTTTAAAGCAGTTCTTGTGATTCAAGACAATGGGGAGGGAATTCCAGCACAAGAATTACCCAAAATATTTGATATGTTTTATCGGGGGTCAGAAAGCTCACAAGGTTCGGGATTGGGGCTATATATTGTAAAAAATGCCGTACAAAAACTCAACGGACACATTTCGGTAGAGTCTACTGTTCAACAAGGCACTATATTTAGGGTAGAAATACCCAACCAGGGCAAGCCCAATACAATCACTGGCACTAAAAAGATCAATGCTCCTCCGAATTAAACCAACACATACAAGTAAAACTTTAATTGCTGCTATCTTACGGGTAATTATCTATTTAATTAGCCAAACTTAGTAAAAGAGCAATTAGGCAGCATTTTTTTAACCCGCTCTAACTCCTGTTCAGAGATTAATCCATGCTGCAAATATAAATATTGAAGTTTTTTTAGCTTGGTTATTTCAACAGGTATTGTAGTCAAATAATTACCCATCAAGTTTAACTCCTGCAAATTACTCAGGGCAAACACCTCAGACGGCAACACTTCAAGCTCATTATACCTCAAGTCTAAATTTTGCAACTTCTGTAGCTTAGCCAACCCAGCAGGCAATGAGGTAAGATTATTTCCGCCCAAATTCAACTCTTCAAGTTTTACCAACTGGTTTATTTCATCAGGCAAGTCAGTCAATCCATTTTCAGCTACATTCAACTTTTGTAAGCCCTCAAGTTGAGTTATTTGCAAAGGAAAAGTACTTAATTTATTGAAGCTGATATCCAAGGTATGCAAATTCTTCAAACTGTCTATTTCGAGAGGCAATGCCACCAAGTCATTTTTCCAGATACGCAACTCTTCTAAACACTTCAACTGCCCAATGGTATTGGGCAAGGTAGTAAGTAGGTTTTCTTCTAAACAAAGAATTCGCAAATCACCAACAAGACCAATCTCAGTAGGCAATTCACTCAACTGATTGCTTTGCAAATGCAATAACTGTAAACTTTGTAGTGTCCCTATTTCAGCAGGCAAAGCTATAAGTTGGTTTTCTTCTATATACAACTCCTGTAGAGTTGTTAGATTACCTATTTCAGAGGGTAAAGTTGCCAACTGATTATCTGAGACATACAAAAACTTTAAATTACTTAATGTACCTATTTCTGTCGGCAAAGTAGTAAATTGATTGTTATCTATGTACAGCTCTTCTAAAGAAGTAAGGCCACTTATTTCGGCAGGCAAGGTAGTCAGTTGGTTAGATCCTACCTCTAGTTTTTTCAATTGGGTTAGCTTGCCTATTTCAGCAGGCAAAGCCACCAATCGGTTCACAGCTAATTCTAGCTTTTGCAATTGGGTTAGATTGCCTATTTCGGCAGACAAAGCTGACAACCTATTATCTGTAATATATAACTCCTGTAACTTGGTCAAGTTGCCTATTTCGGCAGGCAAAATGGTTAATTCATTTCGGTTGAGTCTCAATTTATACAAATTGGTCAGGGCTCCTACCTCGGGGGGTAATATAGTAAGACCAATCGCCATACAATCTAACTTCTGCAAATGTGTCAACCCAGCTATTTCGGCAGGTAGCACACTTATATGTTTATAGGAAAGGTTCAACTTTGCCTGGTTAAACACCATAATATGCTCAACCTCCAAGCTTTCTAAATCTTTGACATCAGTATTTGGCGCCTCAAGTGTTCTCGCCCACGTGTTCCATAAGGTAACATAAGCTTTTAAATATTGCCGCAGGTTTAGCTCAGCGTTGGCTTTTTCTATTTCTAAAGCTACCAGGATATTTTTCTTATCGGGCGAGCGTAAAAGTTGCAAAAACTTTTGTTCAAGGTTCATTTCATTCATATTATAATTCATCAGCATGATGATAAAAATATGCTCTGCGCCACCAACACTCTTGTTTTACTTCCCATCTTACTCGCTGGCGAAAATAGCTCACCAAAATATCATACATTCTATTATCAAGTTCATATTTTGTAACTAAACCTAAATAGTAGTTTGCCCAACTCTCAACAATTTCTTCTACTCTATTCGTCAACTTCTCCTTATCTTTGGTAGTCATATTTCCCTTTTCGGGAAAAGTAACTTCATATGTAGCCAGTGCCTGCTCAAGCTCAATTTTAAAAAAATTAGTATAACAATATTTCACCCCATCTTCTATGACAAAACTCACTACCTGATCTTCGAGCAAACTCCACGTTTTATGCACTTTTATATTTTCCTCAAAAACATTTGCAATTTTGACAAACTGAAAGTCATTGTTGTCAAATTTAAAAAACGAAAGGTTTCTAATTGGCAAAACATTTCCTTTGATCCCTGGAAATATTTGAGCCATTTTATCGCCCAGTCTTACAAATTGTCCTGTGGTAAGCAAAAAGTCATTAAGCAGCTTGATTTTGTCCATTAATTTTAATGTTTAAAATTCCTTAGCATATACCTTATAAATCATCCAAAATATTGGCCGCAATTCCACCCATCATCCCCCAATGCACCTCTTTTACCTCCCACCTTCCCCGCTGTCGCAAATGTTTCACCATAATGTCCGCCAATCTGTTATTGCCCTCCTCTATAGTAGTCAAACCCAAAGCATAATTATCCAACACCTCTTCTATATCTTCTTGTATTGCTTTTAATAGTGGTTGTTTTTCTGTAGTCATACTCCCCTTTTCAGGAAAATTAACTTCGCCTGCCGCCAGCGCCTGCTCAAGCTCAATTTTAAAAAAATTAGTATAGCAATATTTCACCCCACCTTCTATGGTAAAACTCACCACTTGATCTTCAAGCAAGCCCCAGGTTTTATGTGCCTTAAATACATTATCAAAGCCTATAAACATTTCGACAAACTGAAAATCATTGCCATCAAAAGCACAAAATTGATAATTTTTTACAGGCAACACATTGCCCTTGAGCCCTGGAAACACCTGAGCCATTTTATCACCCAGCTTTGCTATTTGCCCTTTGATAAGCAAAGTACCATCTAACAAGTTTATTTCATTCATCCAATCCAGTATTTAAAGCCAACTATTCAACCACTAATTTATCGTTGTGATCGAATTTACAAAAGCTCAAATCAAGCCCCAACAAAAAACCCTTTGATAACTTACTTATTATCAAAGGGTTGATATGGTATTTAAAAAAATAAAGTTTATACCAAAAAAACATTTTCTAAAGCAGGTAACTGGGCATAAGGTGAAAAATTGTGAGGAACTGAGGTGCTTTCAAGTTTTGTTACTTTGTTTTTCAAGCGTTCGTTTTCTTGCTTTAGTATTGCCAGTTCGCCTTCCAGATTTACCATATTTTGCACCATAAACTGACTGAGTTTGTTAAACTCTTTTTTCAGTTCATTCATTTCTTGCTTCAATATATTAGACCGACTTGTTTTTTTTGGTTTAGGCTCTACCTTCCACACCATTTCACGGGGCATATCATTCATGTATATATGTGTTAAAGTTGTTTGTTAAGAATATGTTGAATTGTTTATTGTATGAGCAAATATACAGCTTAACGCCAATATAATAAACAAAAACACACCTTTTTTAAGTCAAATTCAGGCTATTATTCAATACAATAGCAATAATGCTCAAAAACACATCAATTTTAACCCTGCTTATTTACATGATCATGATCATTTGCTTACAATATTGCCTTTTTTAGACAAGTCACGATTCCCCTGTTCATACAAACCTTGCACGGCTATAGCATTGCCTTTTGCATCTTTTTTAAACGTTATTCTGAAGTAATCAATTCCCTCTACCGCAAACAGGGTTTGGGTAAGTGGGGTAAGCTTACGCATTTTCTTTGAAATGGAAGGGCGTTGGTAGTACAAGTTTCCTGCTTTAAAAATAATGCGGCGGTTGGTATAATCGCCTGCATACGCCTTTAGGGTTGCTTTGTCTAGTTTTACCGGATGGGCTTTAGCTTCTAAGCCTTGAATAGCCCAGTCTAAACTGGCGGTTTTAGGTTTTTTGGCTTTCACAGCTTTGATGAGCTCAAGGTGGGCTTTGTCTAAAGCCCGGCTTGCTGGAGTCTTGATATGCGGCACTACGCCTACTCCCTCCCAATTGGTTTTGGTAATAGGGTTAATGGCACGCCCAGTAGGTACAAACATTACAAACGTGTTTTCTACCGAAAAACCTCCTCCTGGATTGGCTCCTCCTCCGGTGGTTTCGCCTACTAAGGTAGCTCGTTGAAGGTTTTGCATATTATAGCTAAACTCTTCAGCTGCCGAAAAGGTGTTGCCACTAGTCAATATATACAAAGGCTTGTCAGGCATGCGTTGCCCTTTGATCTCTTTCAATGTCCAAAACTCTTGAGTACGGTTTACTTTTCGCCAGTAAAGACTATTGAGGTGTACTGGTTTTTCGCCAAAAAAATAGCTACAAATCAACTGAACCATTGCTGGGCTTCCTCCTCCATTTTGGCGCAAATCAATGATTATTCCCTCAGTATTTGCCAAAAAACCCATCGCACTTGCCACGGTAGCTTCAGCTTTATCTTTGCGAAAAAAACCAGTTAAATTAATATAGCCTACATTACCCGGCAATATTTCTACCTTCTTGAAACCATAGTTTTGACTTCGGTCTTTGGCTTCGGCTACTTTGATTGCCTCAGGGCTAGGCTTATGCTTCCCTTTGTTGCTACTCATTTGTTTGGCGCGTTTTGGATTAAACCTCACCCTTATGTGTTTGTCTTTGCTTATTTTCAGCAAATCGCGGGTAAGCAAACGCCCAAAATCACGTGGATCATTGGCTTTGTCATACGCCTTATTTTTTTGTTGTTTTTCCAGATAAGCCGCCATCTGGTCTGCCACTTTCGGAAAAACGTAATAATCCTTCATCAACTGACCAATGCTGGCTACTACTTTTTGTTTTTGCGATTTGCTTAATTTTTGGGTTTGCGCCTGACAAGCAAAGGAGGTAAACACCGCTAGTGCTACCAATGAAAGGTTTAAAATATATTTCTTCATCATTTAAAAGGTTATATGTGCCAATAGCCCAGAGCAACAACAAGGGCAAGCCCTTAGAAGCCAGAGTACTAGCCCCTGACGTTGCTTTGGAACTATTGATGTACTGTTATAATGCTCAAATATACCTTTTGTCTTGCTACCCAAGTTTTACAAAAATTGCTAATTGCCCACACAAAAAACCTTTGGCACAAAGCATAAGGGGCTTGAGTAAGCAGTCGTTTGGAGGCAAGCAGAAGTTTATGCCGACAACGGAGTAGCTTTTTGCTTTCGAAATTTACGTGGTGAAACGCCAAACTGGGTAGTAAACAAGCGGCTAAAAGAACTAAGGTTATCATAACCTACCTTCAGGCTTATTTGGCTTACAGGATAGTTGGTATGTACCAATAAACTTTGGGCATGTTGCAAGCGCACCTTGGTGAGCATTTGGTGGGGGGTAATGTTAAATATTTGCTTGAAGGTTCTTAAAAAATGAAAAGGTGCCAAACACGCCACCGAAGCAAGTTTGTCTATGCTTAGGGGTTCGTCGTAGCAAGACAACAAATAGTCTTTGGCACGGCTTACTCTACGGAAAGTTTCAAGCCGGGTAGAATAACGCACTGCCGACAATTGTTCGATGGTACTTTTTATCATGCGATGTTCTTTGAGCAACTCGTGCAACAACATATACAAGTACTCTTCCAATGCCATGCTGTTGGCATTGCCTTCCTTTAGGCAGTGTCTAATATGTTGAATCAATTGATAAATATGGGGGGTGATGTGATAGAGCTTTTCAAAAAAATTGATAAATAAAGGCGTATCTTTCTGATAACCGTCGTTGAGCAAGGCATCATCTGACCTAAGCCTCGACTTAAGGGTATTGGTGACAAATTCGGGAGAAAAAAAAATCGTGAATGTCTCTACGTTTTCATCCGAATTGATATAACTGGCATATTCCTGCCCTTCGTTAAGCAAAAGGTAGTGTTGAGGGCTTACTGCTACTCTATGGTTGTCAAACTCAAAATGTTCACGCCCTTGAAAAGTACTCTTAAACGAAAAATGACCTGGGTGTGGGGCAAATTCATCCTGGGTAGAATTTACCAAAAACAATACGTTTTCTTTGCCAATGGCATTTGCAAAACGCTGATTGCTTTGGGGTTTATTGAGGTTAACAAAATAATCAAAAACTTCCATCTTCTGGTTCTCCATGCAGTGTTGCACTTTTATCAAATACAGGCTATACGCAACACTTTTTGAAATAAAACGACTACACAAACACAACTTAACTAACTGAAAGTAAACGACAAATAAGGCACATTATGTTTGCGTTTGCTGTAAAACTGTTGAATAATTATAAGGGCTTGTTTAATGTTTTAGTTTTAATAGCAAAATCAAGGATTTCTCACATAAACGAGGCCTAGAAAACAGAATTTGGTCACGTTAAATGAGCATTTTCACAACGAAGTATATGCGCAAAAGAGCTATTTTGAATTATTTGAACAACTTTAAACAAGCTCTCACTCCTAATATACTAAAAAACGTGTTTCGAAGGTAAAATTTTACCCATCAAAAACACGCTTTTTAAGAAGTTTTAAGTTTTTTCAATTCCCTCCACCTTTTTTTACTGGTCCACTGGGGGTAGCATCTTTGGCTTCGAGCACAATGCCCGACATATCTATTACCGCCCTTAACTTGAGTTTATCATGGGTAATTTCTTCTATCTTAAAGATACGTTCTTTGCCACTGGGTGACACCATAATTACTTGCTTGCCCTCTTCGGCAAGTTTCCAGCGACCTTCTTCGCTGATGGTTTCTTTTTTGAGCTGTACATTCATACTCTGGCTACCATCCGCTTTGAATACAATAGATGATTTTTCCATGCGGGCTTTTTGCTGGTCATCCATTGCATTGATTTGTTTGCCTGGCGCAAGCACTGCTTTTACCTTCCATTCGTTTACAATCATTTTGGCTACTTGTGCCATACCAACCACCTCCACCAACGAATTGGCCACTGTTTCTTTTTGGGTGGTATCAGGAGTTTTGACAGGCAATGTATCTTTTTTGACGCTGTCTTTGACAACATTTTGCTGTTCGTTTTTTACAGACTTACCTCCACAGGCAAACATGGACAATACGATTGACAGAGAGACAAAAAACGTGTAATAACTATTCATCAGTTTATTTTATAATTTAGAACTTATTACACTGTAAAATAAATATCTTATGCTTTTTTCGGCTTCTTTTGCCCTCTGACTTCTCTTTACAAAAATCGCGTAGCTTTGGCTATGCTCTATTTGTAAAGATCGCCAGCAAACAAAATAAACTCGAACTAAATAACAACTTACTTAATTTACAGTGTACTTATTAGGGAAACCCCTTGCAAGCAAAGGGAATGTTTAGATATTTTTTGTGGGCTGGTCAAGTTTTCTTTATACGCTAAGGCAGCTGGTGGTAACAATCTATTTTGCAACTTATGCGTTGTATAACTGTTTTTACAAGAAACTATATTTGCTCTTTCGTTCAAATAACAATAAAATATGGCACAAAAAATCTACTACTGTTTATCATTTTTCATTTTCATACACATTACGGCAAATGCGCAAGAATTATATTATGAGGGAGTTTCATCCAAAAAAATGAATTATACTGCCTCTGTCCAAAACAATACTCAATGGTGTTGGGCTGCTTCTATACAGATGGTACTCAAGTATTATGGGGTATATGTCACACAAGAACAAATCGTCCAACGCTCGTTTGGAGTAAAGCGCAATGGTCAATTGCCTAACCTGACTGCCAGCCCAGAACTTATTACTGCTAACCTCAACAAATGGGGGGTAGATAATCGTGGGCAACGCTATAGGGTACAAGCTACCTGGGGACGCAACGCCCCTCACCCCGATATGTTGCTCAAAGAAATGCGGGCAAAGTATCCGGTAATTATTGGCTACGAAGGTGAAAACGGAGGGCACGCCGTAGTAATTACGGCAGTGGGTATATTAGATACTCAACAAGGGCCTGCTATTGAAGAAATTGTGGTGAGAGATCCTTGGCCGTCGCGACGCAACCGCCGACGTAAAGGCAGGGTAGTGTATCCGGGGGAAGACCTCGCCAACCGAATAGGTGACTACTGGTTTATTAGAGTACAGAAGTATTAACACAATAGTCCCGACAAGGTTCTAGGGACTAGGTGTAAGGTTCTAGGTGCACCCTGCTCCATAGGCAACTAACAAATTCATAGTACACTTATTTTCAGTGGCTTATGAATTTGTTAGTTAAAAGCTAGAGTACTAATGCACTGGCTTAAATAAATCGATAATGCATCACATAAGTAAATGCAACAAAAATTCTTTTGCAACATATTTGCATTTACATAAATATTGCGTATAATTGCAATGTGTAATATATACTTAAAGAATACTTCATAATTTTTTAAGATTTTAACAAAGAGGCTTCGGGTATTCCAAAGCCTTTTTTTTATTGGTGGCTTCAAGCCAATGGTTGCTACACTTTTCAGACGATGGCAAAATGACTGATTTTCTCTTTTGCCAACAATTCACTGCTCCCAACACTCCTGTCCTGATTGTCTTTCAAACCAAGTAACACAAAGCGTTCAAGGCAAAGCTCACCCAAAAAACTTTTCTACCACCACCGTCAAAGTTGACTTCTTTATTTTAAGTTGATAAGATTTTTGGGGTATATTTCAGTCGTTATGGTAGGGGATATTGCCATTTTGACGCATTTATTCTTTACTTTCCTTATTTCACGATTTTTGTGTATCTTGCTATAGTAAGCTACCTTGAAAAACAACAACCTGGTGGTTGTCATACCGTTAAAGAGCATACAATGATACTATCTTACAATGTCTATGTGAGTAAGTGACAGCTTTTGTTCGCTAAAGAATCCTTTTTGGCGACATAGGGCGAGTTCAACCATTATATTAACCAAACAAACTTAAGAGAAGAATATGATCACACAAATTTTGCTCGAATTATTTAAAGCCATTGCTGACAAAACTGATATTGCTTTGCAAAAAATGCTGGGAACTTTTGATGTTGATAAAAAACCCAACATTGATTTGGATGAGTTTATGGATGAACTTGAACTAGACGAAGAACAAAGAGTTAAATTCAGGTCGGTTTACCAGGACTATTACGCCAATCCTGACAAAGAGGAGTACGAGCCTTATAAATATAAATATGAACCTAAGTCAAACGATCCTTTCGATAAGTTTGAGGCATATTCTCGAAAATATGACGATTGGTTTAGCAAAGCTGAAAAAAAATACGACAAAGCTTACTCTGAATATCAAAAATACCGACAACAAGGGCAAAATTTTTATAATCAGCAAAAAAACGGGGGTGGCGGAAGTAGTGGAGGAGCCCGTGCCTCGGCATTTAGTGGCATAGATGAATCTAAGTATTACCAAACCCTCGAGCTTAAGCCAGGAGCCTCTTTTGAGGAGATCAAAAAGGCTTATAAAAAGGCGATGAAAAAATACCATCCTGATCGTTTTCAAGATGATAGTAAACGTAAATACGCCGAAGACCTCTCTCGTAAAATTAATGAGGCGTATGCTTATTTTAAGAAAAAACACGGGAAGAGCTAACCTTACTGATAGTGTTAAAATCGCCATAAGGCTAACTTCGCTTGCTGAAGTTGCGTATATTTAACCATTAAACCATAAGAGATAAAACTAAAGATTTCTCAACTTAACTTTAAAAACCTATGTTAGCATCATTGCATCCCATATTTTATATAGCCTTTTTGCTGTCTATAGTATGGTGGTTTTACAGCGTTTATAGAAAAAAAAGCCGCGCTGTACCCAACCTTACTTTCTGGAGTTCATCTATCATGTATGCGGTTAGCATGTACTTCAGCGACTTCTCTCTCTACCAAAAGCTATTAGGAATGATTGCACCCGAAGCTGGTGCAGCTATTTTAGTATTTCTGATTGCCAACAACCTTAAACACACCCGTGCCTTCTTTCTTACGGCAATGGGGATAGGCTTAGGAGGCTACCTCATTTATTCGGGCTTGGTACAAGAAGGAGTACTCTATGTAAAAAATAAATTTACAACAAGCGCCCCTGCTAACAAAAACAAGCACAATACTAAATTAGACAGTAACGCTGAGTTATTGTTTGATATAAAAAATGATGCTTTATTAGACAAAATAAAAAAGGCCTTAAAAGCCTATAACCTTAAGATTGAGAAAGCTTTCCCGAACCTAAAAAATGGCAAAGGTACCGAACTAGACGATTTTTACTCAGTAGATGTGCCCAATGATCAATTGGCAAACCTTGAGACAATTGTCAATAAATTAAATGCTACAGATGCAGTAGATGCCATAGAATATAACGAAGTATACAGCCTAAGTCCTCTGGAACTAAAACAAACAAGCACTGCCTCAAGCAAAGGAGACTACCTGGTAAATGATCCTGACATAGATAAACTGTGGGGTTTTGATAAGATGCAAGTGGCAGACTTATACAAATACATGCAAGAAAACAAAATTAAGCCTAAGAAAAAGGTAAAGATTTTTATTCTGGATACTGGAGTGGATGCTGAACACGAAGACCTTAAAGGCAAATACAAGTCGGTAAGTTCTAAGTATGACTATGACAAACAAAGCCACGGTACACACTGTGCAGGTATTGCTGCTTCGGTGTCTAACAACAAAATAGGCATTGCTTCTTTGACCCCTAACAATGACTTTGTAACTGTAACCAGTGTAAAGGTGTTGACTGACCAAGGTTGGGGAACTGATAAAATGATTGTAAACGGAATTATAGAGGCTGCCGACAATGGCGCTGATGTAATTTCAATGTCTTTGGGTGGTCCCTCGCGTGACAACAAACAAAGGGCTTACAAGCAGGCAGTACAATATGCCAATCGTGCGGGTGCCATTGTAGTAGTGGCAGCTGGTAATGAATCGCAGAATGCTACTAAAGTAACACCAGCAAATGTAGAAGGTGTAATTACTGTATCGGCGATTGCTCAAAATATGGATATGGCAAGCTTCTCTAACTGGGTAAGTGACCTTAAAATGGGAATTGCAGCTCCTGGTGTGGATATTTTATCTACTGTACCCGGTAATAAATACGCTTCTTATAGTGGCACTTCAATGGCTACACCTTATGTGGCTGGTTTACTAGGTTTGATGAGGTCTATTAATCCTAAAATAAAAACCAAGGAGGCATATCAAATCCTAAGAAGCACAGGAATAGATACTAAACAAACTGAAAAAACCGGTAAGTTTATTCAACCCCTGGCAGTGCTCAAAGCCATACAAAAATAGAAAAACTCTAAACCCTTATATAAATAGATAATAAAAGCCATCCTGAACACTCAGGATGGCTTTTTTAGTGATTGCCCAATATTAATTTATATATCGTGGGCATTGGGCGGCTTGTATTTCCACCATTTTTTATTGGCAAAATAAGCCCGTTCTACATTGGTGGCACAATGAATCCCCCCTCCCCGCTTAAAATACAAGTCGGTATCGTCTACAAAGTATACCTGATGTCCAATGGCTTCAAATTCTGTTTTTAACTGATCTTCGAACAAGTAATGAATGTTATTAGGATCAAGGTCAAGGGTAAGCCCACCTGCCGAAGTTTTAACTGGCCCATAAGACTTAGGAACAATGCTAAATGAAGCATTAGCCTCAGTGATTACAAGCTGGTTGACCATATTAGGCAATAAAGGCAACGCTCTACGATCACTCTTTCTTTCTTTAAACAGTACAGGTACGTCAATGATATCGTCTTCGGTTAGCCCTAATTCTTTTTTTAACAACTGTCGATTCCAATCTAAAAAAAGCTGAATGCGATGGTTTATTTCCCAATAGTCGTGCAGCCACTTCTTGAGTATGTCTCGCGAGTTTTGTTTTTCCTGCTCAAAGGGCAAGTAAAACACTCGGTGAGTATCTGAAAAATACACATAAGAAAGTACATCAATGGCTTTTTTAGAAGAGGCAATCAACATTTTAAAGTTTTTGTCTGAAGACGGGTTGTGTGCAGGAACAAAATTGATAATTTCGTCTACGTGTCCTACTGCCAGCCAATCGCTGAAAATCTCAATCGGACTTTGTACCTTTTGGGCATGCAAAAACCCCTTAAGCTGGTGGGCTATTTGTCGGGGCGAGTGTTTGAACCCTTGCTTGGGGCTGGCTCCCATAATAATTCTACCAAAAGGGTACCCCTCAACAGGAGGGCTTACTTCCAGGTTGCCAAACGAATCGAGGGTACTTTTTTTATTCCCCGCAATAGATACTTGCCCAAAGTCAGCTTTTAACAAATGTAGCTGAGGGTATTTGTTCAATCCTCGGTCACGCGGACCATCACACACTACAGGCATCACTTGTTTTACCCCCTGGCAATACCCTATCACAAATTCATCCTGAATCCAGCGGTCACCATCAAAGTTACTGGCATCAGACACCACCAATTTATCGCCCAATATACCTCTCAGTTTTTTTATAAACTGATCGCTATTGGCGGTTTCGCCTGCGGTTTCAGAGTCAATACGTATAATATGTACTTTTTTGACTTCCTGGGTGTTGGGCATCATCAGCCAGGGAGCTACTCGAACAATGAGGTGATCTTCGGCAATCACTTCTATAGGTACTTCTTTTACTTTGCTTCCTTTGAGCTTTAACTTAATGGTAATGATGCCATCAAAAAAACTATTGGGCAAATGATTGGCTCGCAAGTAAAAACATTGTGATTCCAAACCTATCTTTGCCGAAGTTTTATACACTTTATTTTGACTTTGGGCAGCCAACAAGTTAGGGGGTTTTTCTTTGTCTGACCCCAATATCAATTGATAGTCTTTGTTGTGTGGGGCATACAAACCAAAATAATGAGCATCTGAAAAGCTGGTTTCAAGGTAAAGTTGTAAGTCAATACCCGGAGGCAAGGTTGCAAAGGGTAAAACTACCTGCAACTGTACCAGTTCGGTGGTGCCTCCTTGTGGGTTTTCCGAAAAGTCGAAATCATCTTTGTCCTGGTCAAGGTCAGCCAAAATAATGCCTCCCCACTGCTGGTTACTTTGTGTCATTTCAGCGTCTTCACCGTTCGTTTTGCCCCAAATCCAGTGATACTTCCCTATAGAATGGTCTTTGGTATAAGGAGAGTCAAAGCATTGATTGTCGAGTTTTAGCTCAAGCCGGAATTGGTATACTTGAAAAACTATTTGGTATGTAGTGGGGTCATTGTGTAGGTGGTACTCAAACAAAATGGTGGCGTACTTTTTATCCGATTTGGGTACTATCCATAACTCAGGCTCAAGAGAAAACGCTTCTACCTTAAGCACCTCTTGAGCCTTTAAGGGTATCCATTCATCTTGTAACTTACACTCTATTTCAAAATATTTGAGAGAAGTCTTCAGGACGCATTGTTTAATTTTTTTTTGGGGGGGTACCAGTTTTATTCTTTTTCGCTGTTTTTTTTCAATTAACACTACTTGGGTGTGTTTTTTCACAAGTGTTTTATTCATTGAAGGTCATCGTTTACACGAAAGATTCTTTTGCCTGATGAATCTTTCTCAGGTGGATTGAAAATAAAAAGCCGGATGAAAGACCAAATAAATTGATGCCTTGCCTATAGGATGTCCTGTCTGGTTGGGATGTTTGATGTGCGAGGTGTACTCAGAAAAGTTTATGAATGTCGTTGCTCACGACAAATCAAAATTGCCGAAAAAGCCTCTATGCCTTCTTTATCGTCTTCAGAAAAACGCCAATTGGTTTCCAGTAAAGTTTCATTTGAACGAGCCTCTGCCGCAGTTTTTTCGGGCTGAATCGTCAATGTTCTATTTTTAACATCACAGCTTTCTACCAAAATCTCATCTTCGTTTACATCAAAATGTTTATGCAACAGGCACAAACCAAAACGATCGAGTTTTTGGTGTTTTTTTAGTACTTCACGCAGCTCCTCAAAACAAGCTACATCGTTGGGTTCTTGCCCCAAGGGTTTTACTTCATCTATATTTTGTAATGAATTAATTAAACTGTTTGACATAATTTTTATATGATTTTAAAGGTTAAAAAATAACTTTGCACTGTTTTTCAGTAATTTACCAAATAAACCCTTATCTTAAGTGAGTTTGCAAGCTTGCAAAAACATGAGATTAAGAACTTGTTTAAAATTAGCCGAAAAGGCAGAGCTTACCTTCGGCTCGGTTCACCTAATGGGCACTTTATGCGATTTTCACCCTTTTATGTCAAACCGAACTTTAGCTAGACTATTCATTCAAAATTAGTTTAGGTGCTAATTTTCAAAGGTGAAACAGAACTCGCTAAAGCTCGGTTTAACGCATCTGAGCAAAAAACTTATCGAAAATTACTCTAAATGCGAAAATTTAAACAAGCGCTAAATAATTTTAAAAAAGTTTCTACCCCAAAAATCATCAGCAATCGCTTTATAAAATACAGTATCATTTACTTTTTCTCCTGGGTGCTCCTGAGTTGTGTACAGGATAGCTCCCAAGAGCAGCCAATGGAACTTATCACACACCATACCCGGGCAAACGAACTTTATCAATCAAAGCAGTACACCCAAAGTCTGACAGCCTATCAACAAGCCATAAAAATTTATCAGACACAAAACCAATGGCAAAAAGTATGGCAGTGCAATAACCGTATCGTGCAATGTTATACACAAAATGCTGCTTTTACCCAAGCATTGGCATTGGCAAAAAAAAACCTGGAGTTGTGTTGTCAAAAACGCTACAGTTTACCTGACTTCGTCATCTGTAAAGCTGCTACTCAAAGACTGATTGCTCAAATTTTCAGCAAAACTTTTCACTATGACAAAGCCACCAAAGCGTTTGAGCAAGTACTAAAAACTTACCTACAACATACCGACCAATACTTTTCTGAAGCTGCTCAAGTATACAATGCCTTGGGCAACCTGCACTTAAAAAAACTGGCCTATAGTACTGCCTTTGAGTACCACCAAAAAGCATTGACCTTGCTTCAGCAACACTTGAATACGGCTAATAAAGCGACCCTGCAACCTATGATTGCCCAAACCTATAATAGTATAGGCATGACTTATGGCGAACAAGGAGATTTTGATACAGCCATTGGTTATTATCAAAAGTCGCTAAAGTTGAAAATAAGAACCTTTGGTAATAGTGAACATGCAGATTTGGCTGCTCCTTACAATAACATTGGCATCAACTACTACTTAAAGGGAGAGTATGAGACAGCTCAAAAGTATTTGCTCAAGGCAATTGAAATAAGGGAAAGAGTTATGGGAAAGGGGTTTCATACTGTAGCAGGGTTTTATAATAACCTGGCACACATATACTTAGACAAAAAAGAGTATCAGTTGAGTCTAAAATATTTTAATGCAGCACTTCATATCAGGCAAAAAAAACAAGGGCTCAAAAACCCTTTGGTGGCACAATCTTATATTTTTTTGGGCAATGTATACACTGCACTTAAGCAACCTGAACAAGCACTAAAATACTACCATAAATCTCTTTATATCAACAGTAAACAACGCCTAGTGCCTCTTGATCAACTCAAACTCGCACACTTTACCCACCATCGCTTTTTGTTTGAGGCACTAGGCAAATTGTCTACTCTTATGCATGGGCAGGCCTTGACTCAAGCAAAGCAGGTAGAGCTTATCAATACATTGGCTTTTATTAAAAACAATGTGGCATTGCTTGATGCTTATATTCGAACACTGTATAACAAAAAAGATAAAATTATTTTTAACAAGCAGCTGACCCTATTTTGCACACAGGCAATAGATATTTTGTATCAAATGGCAAAACTTGCCCCTGCACGCAGACAATTATACCAAAACGAAGCTTTTTACTTTGCCGAAAGAAACAAAGCCAGTGTGTTATCGGCATCGCTGGCCGAGGTTGACGCCCGTAGGTTTGCCAATATTCCAACCGACTTATTAAGTCAGGAACAAGTACTTAGGCAAAAGGTGCATTTTTATAATCGTAAGCTTTTGAAAAGTACAGGCAAACAACAACAAGCCTATTTAAACACTTCTTTTGAGACCAAGCGTAAGTATGAGCAGTTTGTCCAGCGCCTTGAAAAAGATTATCCCCAGTATTACCATTTAAAGTATAAACGAAGAGTGGCGAGTATCAAAGATGTACAACAAGTCATACAACCCCACGAGGCTTTGCTGCAATACATCACAGGACCTACCCGGTCTTATGTATTTGTAATTACCCAACAAGACGCTCACCTGATAGCAATCGCTCCCACAAAAAAGCTTTTACCTACTATTAAGGCGTACTATAGAAAACTACAGGGTGGTTACCCTATCGGAGAATTCTCTCAGGCAAGCAACCAGGCTTATCAAGTATTGATGGCTCCTTTGCAGCCTTACCTCAGCCAAAAGACCAGGCTGACTGTGATTCCAGACTGGCGCCTTGCTAAGTTGCCCTTGAGCGCCCTGATCACTCAACTGCCGAGGCAAACTGGTTTATTAACTTATTCGCAATTGCAGTACTTGATCAAAGACTATGAAATAAACTGCCACTATTCAGCGTCTATATGGGTCAAGCGACCTAAAACGTGTGCTGTAAAGTCATTGGATTTTGTTGCCTTTGCTCCTTTTAGCGAAGGGACAGGTAAGGTGCTCACCACACGTTTTATGAGCAATGCTTTACCCGCCAGCAAAATTGAAGTAAATACAGTACTAAATATGTTTAAGCAAGAGAAAATGTTTGCCCAAGCATACCTTTCGGAAGAAGCCAGCAAAAACTCTTTTCTGGCAAAGAGCTCTAAGGCACGCATAGTACACATTGCCAGCCACAGTATATACGACAGAACCAATGAAAAGCTTGCCCGCATTTACTTTTCCAAAAACAGGAAAAACGGTAAAGAAGAAGATAATTATTTGTTAACAGGAGACATTTATAACTTACGTCTTTGTGCCGATTTGGTAGTGCTCAGTAGTTGCGAATCGGGCTTGGGTAAGTCATACAAAGGCGAAGGAATGATGTCACTTACTCGAAGTTTTTTATATGCAGGCGCGCGCAATATTGTATTTTCGCTGTGGCGGGTCAATGATCGACACACCAAAAATCTGATGATTAGGTTTTACAAAGCAATTGTTCAACAAAAAATGGGGTTTGCCCAAGCTTTGCAACAAGCCAAGCAGGAAATTATAGCCCAACAAAAGCACTTACACCCCAAAGATTGGAGTGGTTTTGCTATTGTAGGTCACTAACTTCCCCCCTATTTTTAAAGTCTATGAATAATCAAAAGAAGCCAGTTTTTTAGTTTTGATACTGTTGTCAATAATGCAAGGAAAATTAATATACACTTCGGTGCCTATACCTACGCTACTCGATATGGCCACTTGTCCACCCAATTTCTCTACTGCGGTTTTCACTATATACAAACCCAGCCCATTCCCGGTAGACTGTTCATTTCCTCGATAAAACATTTGGAAAACCTTGGGTAAAACAGACATTGGTATACCCACGCCATTATCTTTAAGTACCAGCTCTATATGCGTTGCATTTTTGTCGTAACTCAACTCAATCACCAAGGTACGGGCAGGAGACCTATAATGTATGGCATTGGTTAAGATATGCTCAACCACTGTTTTTAACAAAAACTTATCTGTATAAATGGCCTCCTCTTGCTCAAGGTTCAAGCTCCACTCTAGCTCACCTACCCGATAATCTTTCCAAAGTTTTTTCTTGCACTGCTCAAATATTTCTGCAAGCGACACCGTTTCTGGCTGAGGCACAATCTCTCTGATGGCAAATATTTGCAAAAGCTGAGTAAGCGTGGCATCCATTTTTCTAACATTTCGTGCCAAATGGTCCAAGTAATCAAACTGTTGCAGGTTTGTTTGATCTGAATAAGCTATTTGAACCAAGCCTAACAAAGACGCAATGGGTCCTCTGAGGTCGTGATAACAACGGTAGATAAAAGTCATAAAATCGCTTTCCAGGTTTTTATGCTGTTGCCTGTTTCTAGCTTCTTTTGCTTCTCGCTGTACTACCGGAATAAGCTTTGCCAGATTATCCTTCATCAGGTAATCGGCAGCTCCTTCTTTCATTGCCAAAATAGCCTCTTCTACTTTGATAGTGCCTGATACAATAATAAAAGGTATATCGGCATTTATTTGTTTGGTTATTTTTAAAGCATCTAAAGCATTCAGTTGAGGTAGTGAATTGTCACTGATCACAATATCCCAGGTTTTTGTGTACAGTTCATGTTTTAACTCTTCAATGTTTTCGACACAAATACCATACTTCCACAAACCATGCTTTTTTAGGTTTCTTTGCAACAATACGTAATCATCTTCTACGTCTTCTATCACTAGTATATTTAAAGGATTATGTTTCATTTTTATACGCTTATAAGGTGGTTTATATATCAGGAGCTCCTCCTTCTACAACAGGATATGGTTTGTTTAATGCCAACCAGTAAATGGCCAAATACCTGATCAACTCCATAAACTGAGTTAAATCCATTGGTTTTTGAACATAACTGTGCGCGCCTAACCGATAGCACGAAGCAATGTCTTCTTCATTGTCAGACGTAGTAAGCACTATGATAGGGCAATTTATTGGTTGCTCATACCGCTGCAATGCTTCCAGTACATCGAGCCCCCCCATGATTGGCAAGTTTAAATCAAGCAAAGTAAGCATAGGCGAAAGCTTTTGCTTTCCGTTTTTGCCCAACAGGTAATCTAAGCCTTCTTTTCCGTTGCATGCTACTACCACCTTGCTTTTGATATGGTGCTTTCTTAATGCCCTTTTGGTTAATAAGACATCGTCTTCGTTATCTTCGATAAGTAATATCTCTCCTGTTGCCATGGTTGATAAGTTTATGCTTGTGCTTGTGTATCCAATGTAAAATAAAATGTTGCTCCACTGTTGGGGCTGCTTTCTGCCCATATCTTTCCTCTATGTTTCATGATGATTCTTTTCACGGTGGCCAAACCTATCCCCATTCCTTCAAACTCTTGGGTAGAGTGCAGCCTCTGAAAAGCCCCAAACAACTTATTTACATAGCTCATGTCAAAGCCTACACCTTGGTCTGCCACATAATAAACCTTGTTGTGTGCTATTTCGCCAAACTCTATCACCGGACGGTGTGCCTTCGAGCTATATTTCATAGCATTGTCGAGTAAGTTTTCCAAAACAATTTTAACCAGTCCCAAATCTGCCTTTGCCTTTACACTAGGGGCTATCTTATAACAATAACTTTGTTGGGGGAAGGCTTCCTGAAGATTCAGCGTAATACTCTCCACCAACTCTGACATATTCACTTCTTCACGAACAACCCCTCGCCTACCTATTCGGGATAAGTACAACAAGCTATCAATCAACTCACTCATGCGCTTGCTTGCCTTCATAATACGGCGCAGAAAATCTTTGCCTACATCATCTAGTTCCTCTTCATAGTCTTCTTCCAAAGCTTGGGCAAAGCCTAAAATACTCCGCAAAGGTGTGCGCAAATCGTGCGATACCGAATAGTTAAAAGCTTCCAACTCTTCGTTTACCGAAAGTAACTCTTGAGTACGCTGCACAACTTTTTCGTCTAAAAACTTATTGAGTTCCAGCAGCTCTTGTTCTTTGTGCTTTCTTTGGGTAATATCCTGTACCTGTGCAATAAAAAACGGTTTTAAATCATCCTTTACTAAAGATACTACCACATGTACCCAAATAGTACTACCGTCTTTATGGCAATAACGCTTGTCAAACTCATATTTGCGTCGCCTGCCATGCTTCATTTCCTGAAACTGCTTTAACTCTTTAGCTACATCATCTGAATGAGTAATGGCAGTCAAATCAAGGCTTAACAACTCTTTTCTCGAGTAACCCAGCATTTGGCAAAAACAACGATTTACCCTAAGAAATTTACCCTGCATATTCACCAATGCCATTCCAATAGCTGCTTGATTAAAAGCTGCCCTAAACTTTGCTTCACTTTGCCCAAGTTGAATTTCTATTTGTTTTCTAAAGGTAATATCCTCAGTAAACATGACCACCCCTCCCACTTGCCCACTCTTTGTATACCAGGGGTGTATCTCATAACACAACCACTGGGTTTGACCGCTTTTCCTTAAAAACGAATCTTCATTCACTTTTATCACTTCACCATTCAGGCAACGCTGATGAATTGCCAACCATTCGGGCATTTGCAAAATTTCGGGAAATATTTCATAGTGGCTCTTCCCGATGATTGAGTCATCTGGCAATTGATAATCTTTATACCAACGATCACTTGCCTGAAGATAGCGTAGCTTTTTATCAAACATGGCAGTTGCTACAGGAGCATGCTTGACAAATATTTCTAATTGTGTTTTGACATTGTGTTTTTCTTGTTCAAGCGCCAATTGCCCAGTAATGTCTACGCAAGTACCCATCATATTGACTGGGTTGTCTTCTGTATCATATATAGCAGCGCCTTTGGCTACGATGGTTTTTATATTTCCCTGCTGATCTGCCACTCTATAGCTCATATCATATTTAGTTTTATTTTCTAAAGCTATCTGAAGCACATCTACCACCTTCTCTTGGTCATCGGGGTGTAAACGGTCAGTAAAACCACTCAAACTATTTTGAAAACAATCTTCTGGCCAGTCAAAAATTTGATGCATACGCTGATTCCATTGCAACTCGTTATCACCAAGGCTCCAGTCCCAAATTCCCACTTCGCCAGCATCCAGGGCAAGCTTAAGTTTTCCTTGTGTATACCTGAGTTCTTCTTCAGTGGTTCGTTGTTTGTCAATGTCTTGAAAAAGCCCTTGCAAAGCCGTCACCCTTCCATTTTCTATGACAGGTATTCCAATCGCCCTTACCCATTTTACTACACCTTTGGCAGTAATTAATTGAAGCTCAAGGTCGTAAGGCTCTTTTTCATGAATAGCCAGCTCTACTGATTTTTCAATAATTGGGCGTGATTTAGGATGGTAAAAATTGATGCTATCGTCAAGCAAGATAGGAGTATTCAGAGGTACCTGATGAATACGGTACGTTTCTTCTGACCAAAAAACCTCCCAGGTATTGAGGTTTACCTCCCACACACCAATTTTGGCGATTGTCTGAAGCTTGTCAAACAAGTGTTCCAAACGACGTTGGGTCGATAGGTCGCTAATATTGAAAGATAAAGACTCCATAAGTTTGTGAATATAAATGAGCTAAAAATTAAGTTTGGGGCTGCAAAAATACACAAAATGTACTACCAACCTCTGGGGCTGTTTCTACTTCTATTTTCCCTCCTCTTAGCTCCAGAAACTCTTTGACAAGGTACAGTCCCAACCCGTGGCCTTCCTGACTTGTATCCAGCTGGGTACATTTATCAAGCATAGAGGGGCTATCACTTTTCAAATGCATTCCTTGTCCATTATCTTTTACCTTTAGGCATACATATTTACCTTCAAAACTGCTGGACACATTGATTTGCGGGGGGCGATTTGGGTGGCGGTATTTGATGGCATTATGGATCAGGTTATATAGTATGCTCTGAAGTTCGAGGGGTTGATAAAATATGGAAGGAGCTTTTGCAAAATCAGCTTGTATACTCACCTTATAATAGGAGATAATGCCCTTTAACAACGTCAAGATATCTGCCATGACCTTTTCTAGCTCAATAGCAGTAGTCAGGCTATTGCCTCCACTGCTTTTGTTAACGGCAAGATTATGCCTCACCAGTACTTCCATTTGACTAATGGATCTTTTGAGGTGCTGAACTACCTCATCTGTATTGTCAAGATTGCACATAGAGAGCAATACTTGCTGATTGCGTAAAGGACCTTTTAAATCATGCGCCAACTGGTAATGCTGATTTTGTAAAAAATTATTTTGATCCTTTAGTTTGGTATTTTCTTCCCTAAGTTCTGCATTGAGTAGTTTTACTTTTTCGTACGCTGATACAATGCTTAAAGAGTCGCTTGTTGAAGTAGGTATCATAACTTTACTGATTAAAACTTGAAAAATATTTTAATATCAAATTATTTAAAGTAGCATCAGTTTTTCATCAAAAAAGGCAAATATTTAGTACTTGATTATCGTCAAATACTTGAAAGGCATGAATAGATTTCGATTGAAGTGTTAGAAATACAATGTTTCTATATGTGAGGTAGCAGGCCAGGCAAAGCAGGGTCACTTAACTGTTTAATCCAAAAGAATGTACTCCTCTTGGGTATTCGAATAACACGAATGGTAATTGAATAAACTGATCTTGATAAAACTCTCCACTCTCTTCAAGTTCGTCATCGTCATAATACCATATTACTTGTTTCAGTAATCCTTTATTGGCATGAAGTCGCTCTAAGGTTTGAAGTATTTCAAGGAATGCAAAACGAGTGCGGGTGTTAAAGTAAGTCATACGAAAAATGAATGTAACATCATTTTGTACTTCTTCAACATACTGTTGTAGCCAATCAAGTACTCTTCTGTAAAATTCTTCGTGATGCTCGTGGTATGATTCACCAGATATTTCGAGTGTATGATTTGTTGCATTGAAAGATACAAAAGGAGTATCTTTTTGAGGGTAAATAATCAGATTTTGCATAATTTAAGTAGAGTGTATAAATACACTCAGTCTGGTTGTTCGGAAAAACTTTATTTTTTGTAGATATGTAACATAATCGCGATAACTGTAATATTTAACCGTTTTTCGCACACAATGTTTTTATATTACTTAGTTTAAATACCTTTTTCATATTGCAAAAGTTTCTTTTTATGCTAAGTTTCTTTTGTTTTTCCTCATATTTATTAGACAATCAAGAACTATTACATATGTTATAATTAATTATTTTTTCAACAAAAAAGCTCCTACTCACACACTGCTACTTACCGAAAATGCCTCATTGAGTCACCATTATTTTTTTAGCTTTCTACTGGTTTTTGCCAATGAAAATTTGTAATTTATAAATCAACAACTATTCTCTACACATCTGATCAACACCCATGGTTTCCTCAACAACCTGTGTGTATAATATTAGCTAAATTCAACTTTACATGATGAACGATTTAGACCAACAAACACTTGAACTATGGCAAACATATACAGACAGCACAGAAAGGCAGTTTTGGCAACACTATGACCTGCTCAAACAACAGGCAAGTGTTACCCGACAACACGCCGTTATACAACAAGCCAGGATAATCAAACGTAGCCGTTCTTTTGCCTCTACCCTGGTGATTGCACCTCATCTGAAGCCCCAACTTGACCAAATAATTAAACATAAAGCGCCTAGTATTACCCCTTTGGTTTTAGGTATAAGTGGCATGTTGCTCACCTTGCCTTTTATGTTAGATAAGTCTGCCATACTTTTACTGGTATGCTTATCCTCTGTCGTTTTTATGGGCTCATTGGGGATACTAATACACGGAGCAAAAAACTACCAAAAACACACAAAGTTGCAAAAACTGATGCACACCGTGCTGGAGGTAGATGAAGAGTATATTTCGGGAGTATATGACCAAGGAACAATAGAAGCCGTCAGGTTTTCTGAGATCACTACTATAGGTACCGAGGATTTTGGACTGGTGCTCAAAACCAAAGGCAAAGACAAGCAAGAACGTAATGCATTGATTGTACCTTTTGCCATTGAGCAGTTTGACAAACTCAAAGAACACCTATTTAAACAGGTAAGAAGAAACAATAAATTTGTACCTGAGCACCAAAGCCTCAATGTACTCAGGGCATAAAGGGTTTTCTTATACCATGGTATCTCTCACAACGTAAAGCTGCGTTGTGAGGCAAAAGGTTAAGCGTATAGAAAAATCCTGCTCAATACATCGCTCATTCCTCACTAAAGCAACTGTTCAATTGCCTGGGTAACCTCAGCGTTTACCTGGGCTTGCTCTTCGGAGGTTATCTGAAAATACCTGTCACTGTATTGTTCCCAAAATGCTTCCCATACATCTGCCTCCATATCTGCCCTTACTTGCTCTTTTTGCGCAGCATCTGCCAGGTTCACTATTCCTATTTTAGAACAAACATTTTGTAGGCGGTTTTTATTTACCAATTGGTGTACAGCTTGCATTAGCTCGCCTAATACAGTACTTTCGCCCGCTTTTCCTGCCCATTTTTTGGCTTGTTGGTAGCGAATATCTTCGCCAAATTTTTCTATTTTCTTTTTAATCACTGGGCGTACCCAGCCTTTGGCAGTATCCATCAACAACGAAGTAGCGGGTTTTATTACCACACCTTCAGCAAGGTTGGGCGTAGGCAAAGCAGGCAAACCCAACAGCCCCGCAATGGTGCTCTCAAACTCTATAGCATAATTTTGAACTTCGCTAAAAGTACCCACCAACAGCGCAGGCACATAAGGTAACCCCACTGTATCACAGGTTTCTCTCATGTTATCAAAGTCTACAAAATAAGAAGAAGTATCGGTAATGCGCACCAGGTCGAACACCCAAAAACGTACCTCAGGGCAATAATATATACCTGTTTGAATGGCCTGTACACCTGTTACCGCCGTAACATCTGGATGAGGGTAAGCTCCGCCAAACAGCTCCCCATATACTGCTACCGCTACAGTATCGGCGTGTTGCCTCTTGAGTTCTGCAAAAACTTGTGCCACCTGCGCTGTCAAATGGTTACGGAGAGAGTGGTAACCAAAAAAATTCTCCTCTTCATCGAGCACTGCTTTGCGTTTGGCAAATTGGGTTTCTTCGCCATTGCTCAATACACAAAAGTTGGCGCCGTGTATTTTTTCAGTCACTACCCAGTCTGTTTTTTTAAACAACCGATAGTCGGCTTCGCTCAACTGAAATGCATCAAAACTTTCAGGGATTTTTGGATAACTTTGAAATAGATGTTTCATGATAAGTACCAGTTTAGAATGAAATACAGTAAAAGTAAGGGTATTTCATCAAGGATGTAGCATACCCTTTACTTGATCGTTTAAGCATTACTTTTTGCCTATTTGCAACATATTAGACATGGCTCTGGCAATGAGTTTACCTTCGGCATTATGCAACTCTCCAGTTACATTGATTACCTGCCGCCCTTGCCTTACTACGTCCGATCGGGCAATAATTTTATCTCCCAACTTGGCTTTGCCTATAAAGTCTACTGCCAGGTTGATAGATACTGCCGGACTGGGTTTGTCAAGTGCTGCTACGGTCATTCCAATAATTTCGTCAAGAATGGCCGCTTGTACACCTCCATGTAACAACCCCAAAGGATTGGTCATTTCTTTGCGCACGGTTATTTCCATTTCAAAACTACCTGGTTTTACCGAAAGTAAGGCAGGCTTTAGCCATTGAGTAAACGGTGGAGCGTTTTGGTCAAGTACATTCCCTACCTGGCTCTCAAACATTTTGTATAAAGGATTTTCCATTAAAATATTTTTGGTGAATTGGGGCAAATATATGGTTTATTGTTTGACGATTAAAATGGCTCAAAAAATCTTGGGTTGCCAATATATACTGGCATATCAAACAACCCAACCTCTACCCTCGCTAAACAAGTGTTTAGTGATCTTTCATAAATAATTTGAGCCATTAAAGTGTATCTATTGCCCTCATTCTTCTCAAAAAAAAAGCCCCATAGCTTCGGCTATGTACCGTTTTTTTTGAATCGTCTGAGAACAATGTATTTTCTTGAATTGGCACAGCTTATTTTTTCCAGATCACTTAGCGTCAATACCTAGTCACACCATACATATCAGTTTCTAAAAAATTGCCCATGTTAAAAAGTTGTTATCGGAAAAACCAAGACAAACCTTTTCGTAAATTTGACACCTGTGTGTGCTGCTAACACCACACATTATGTTTGTATAAAATAATTATTTTAATGAAGGAAAATTATAAAAACACCTTAAGGAATGCATTGATGCTTTGCCTGGGGCTGATTTTAATAGTGGCGAATGACGCTACTGCACAACGCAAAAAGAAAAATCGTAAAAATAAAAAAGGACAAACTACTCCTCAAAAGAAAAAACCTCGCGGTGGCATCAAACCTTACGATAAGGTAATCACTAAAGCCGCCAAAACAGATTCAGGCTTGTTTATTTACCACAAGGTAAAAACCAAACACTACTTTGAAATACCCAAACAACTACTTAATAAAGAAATGTTGATTGTAAGCCGTATTTCAGGCATTACTCAAGGCATTTCGTTTGGTGGTGCAGGTATGAAGTCACGCCCGCAACAAGTAGTACGCTGGCAAAAAGTAGACAACACGATCTTGCTACGCTCGGTGTCTTACAATAGTGTAGCCAATGAGAATGACCCGATATATAAGTCGGTAAAAAGTAACAACTTTGAGCCTATCATTATGTCGTTTAGACTGGCTACTATCAGCAAAGACAAACAAAATTATGTGATAGAGATATCTAAGCTTTTTACGGGCGATGTAGCAATGATTGGCCCCTTGAGCTCCGCCCAAAAACGCCGCTTTGGGGTAAGACGCTTAGACAAGAGTCGCTCGATGATTTCAGGCATAAAGAGTTACCCAAAAAATATAGAAGTACGCCATATATTGACCTACACTGCTACCAAACTACCGAGCAACGCCATTACAGGATCTTTGTCTTTGGAAATGAACCAATCGATGATTTTGCTCCCCGAAAAACCAATGAAGCCTCGCTATTTTGACCAACGAGTGGGGTACTTTTCGGTAAGGCAGACTTTGTACAATAAGGATATACACGAAGCAAAGCGCCGTCAGTTTATTACACGCTGGAGGCTTGAACCCAAAGACCCTGAGGCATTTAAAAGAGGAGAATTGGTAGAGCCGATAAAGCCCATTGTTTATTATATAGGCGCAGGTACTCCAGTAAAGTGGCGTAAGTACCTAAAACAAGGAGTAGAAGATTGGCAAAAAGCTTTTGAAAAGGCTGGATTTAAAAATGCCATTATTGGCAAATATGCCCCTACTAAAAAAGAAGACCCAGAGTATAGCCCCGAAGATGTACGTTACTCGGTAATTCGTTACGTAACCAACCCTATTCAAAATGCAATGGGCCCTCATGTGCACGACCCACGCACCGGGGAGATTTTAGAAAGTGATATTATCTGGTACCACAATGTAATGAAACTGCTACGCAACTGGTTTTTTGTGCAAACTGCCGCCATCAACCCTGATGCTCGCAACCCTCAGTTTAGCGATGAGTTGATGGGACAATTGATTCGCTTTGTAGCTGCCCACGAAGTAGGACACACCTTGGGGCTACCCCACAATATGGGCTCAAGCTCGGCTTACCCAGTAGACTCTTTGCGCTCAGCAAGTTTTACAAAAAAAATGGGAACTGCTCCTTCCATCATGGACTATGCCCGATTTAATTATATAGCTCAACCCGGCGATAAAGGGGTTTCGTTGATGCCCAACATTGGTATTTACGATATATATGCTATTCGCTGGGGGTACCGCCCTATCTTGGACAAAACTGCCGAAGAAGAACGCGCAGTACTGAACCAATGGATCAAAGCAAAAGCTGGTGATAAAAACTATCGTTTTGGGCGTCAAATGTTTGGACCACGCGATCCATCAGCCCAAACCGAAGACTTAGGCGACGATGCAGTAAAAGCCAGTGGTTATGGCATTGCCAACCTTAAGCGCATTATGAACAATCTAGTAAAGTGGACTTATAAAGAAGGAGAAAATTACGAAACGCTGCAAGAGCTTTATGGACAAATATTGGGGCAATGGAGCCGTTATATGGGACACGTTGCTACCAATGTAGGGGGAGTATATGAGTATTATAAAACAGCCGACCAGAAAGGTGATGTGTATACCCATGTGCCTAAAGCCCACCAGAAAAAAGCCATGAAATTTTTGATTGATCAGGCTTTTAAAACGCCCAAATGGATGATTCGTAAAGACATATTGGCTAAAGTAGAAGCCGACGGAATTATCAACCGTATTCGTGCGGCACAAGTAAGGGTGCTGAAGCAATTACTTGATTTTAGCCGCTTGGCGCGCCTCATCGAAAACGAAACGTTGAATGGCAACCAGGCTTATAAGATGATAGATATGTGCAAAGATTTACGCGATGGCATTTGGAGTGAAGCCAAAAATGGGGGCAAAACAGGAACTTACCGTCGTAACTTGCAACGTGCCCATATAGAGCAACTAGAGCGCTTACTGACTAAGGAACAAGCTCCAGTAAAGAACCGTGCTTTGTTGAGTTTTATGGGCTACTCAAAGGTAGATGTAAGCCAGTCAGACATTCGTCCTATTGCCCGTGGTGAATTGAATCAAATTAAGAACCTGGCGCGTCGTGCTGCTAATACCAGCAGCGATTCGATGACTAGATACCATTACCAGGATGTAGTAGCACGCATTGAAGCTATTCTGAACCCAAAAAGTAAATAAAGTTTAGGTGGTTAGTCTTTTATAAGGATTTAGCTACACAAAAAGCCCACCGTTGACCATTGTCTGTCAGCGGTGGGCTTTCTTTATAAAATCTAATGGTCAAAGTAGGGCTACTTTCCTTCGTCAAAAGACACATAACGTTGACTACCCGAACGGCTAATGCCTGTGACTAAAATACGATTGCCATTTCTGAGCACAAAACGCTTGCCCGAACGCTGCCCTCCTATGCGCAGGCTGCCCGAACTAGCCCTTAAGTCAAAGTCTAATTTTTTAAGGTCATTTTTGAGCTTCATTCTAATCCCTCCCGATCGACTTTCAAAATCTGAGTTGCCAGTAAGCAATATTTCATCTCCTTTGATACTGCCCGATGACGCACGTACATTCAAAGCACCTTGTACATTTTTAAGGAGTACTCCCCCCGAACTTGCCTTGGCCTTCAGGTTGCCTGCCAGGTTGCTTACCTTGATAGACCCCGAAGAGGTTCTAAGGCTGGTATTTCCTTTGACACCAGTCACTCTTATGCCTCCCGAATTTGCCTGAGTGGTAAACTCCGCAGTGATGTTTGCCCAACGTTGCCCACCCGAACTACTCTGGGCAATGAGCGTTTGTCCACTCACATTCTCAGCCCTGATACTACCTGAAGACGACTTAAATTCTATGTTTTTGCCGCTTATGTTTTCTGTCTTTATGCTACCAGAGCTGGTTTTGATGTATACTTTAGGCGAGTTGATATTGGCGGCTTTTATACTGCCCGAATTGGCGGCAAGGTGGGTAATGGCTCCGTTGAGTCCTACTCCATACACACTGCCCGACGTATTTTGCACCACTACATTGGTACCCTTGGGTATTTTAAACATTAATTTGCTCTTGGAAATGATAGAAAAACCTATTTTAAAAGATTTACCATCCAGCCATACCTTGAGGGTATTGCCTACTTTTTGGTGCATAAACTTGTATGCCCCTTTGCTGTAGTTGCCAGTAATCTCGCCAAAAAAAGACACCTTGTCGGTATTGTCTACCGCGCCTATTTCTACCCGGCAAAAGCGGGCTTTGATCTCTACGTTTTTTATACCCGCATAACTTGTGTCAATCTGAGCTACAACACTGCCTTGTGCCTGGCTTGAAAAACTGTAAAAAGTAAGGACACAAAACACCAGGGTAATGACCCAAAGTAAATATTTAATATTTTTCATGAATTTTAAGGTTATATGATGTAATGGTTTTGGTAAAGTTACAAAATACATAGATAACTACGGTTAGTTTTTACATGGTTTAGACTGTAAACGAACGATTTAAACGAGCGCTTAGTAGTCAGACACTTGCCCCTGGGCTAAAGGTTGCACGAGAAGAAAAAAAAATCAGTTGTTATGCAGCAGCGAGAGCTACGAACCCAGAAGTTGAAGGAAAGTTTAATCTAACTTAGCGAGCAAATTATTAGCAAACACGTTGAGTCTCCCAAAGAACTCTACATCATGATTATCTTTCGCCTCGGTTTGTGTCTTCACAACCGAGTTTACGAGTCCTTAGATACCGATGAATGTCGGTGCTCAGCAAAGCTAAATCGCCTCGTCGTAGCGTCTAGTATTTTTCAGAGTTCCGATCAGCTCGTGGAGACACGAGCTGAGGCGATGACGGTACTTTTGAAAAACCGAAGCTACATTTTGTGCTGAGCTCAACGAAGTTAAAAGCTGGGTAGAGTAACTGCAAGCGAACGATTTAAACGAACGCTTAGTAGTCAGAAACTTGCCACCGGGCTAAAGGTTGCATTGAAAGAAAAAAATCATTTTTTATGAGCTCATCACTCTCAGGGAATGCAAGCACCTCGTAAAAACTTGTTTTATTGAGGTTGGGACAAGGGTCAAGGACTATTTTTATCCACGCAACAAACCGCGCGCAAACACCTTGAGGCGCCCAAAGTATTCTCCACTGACTCCTTGAAGTATATATTGCTGCCTGATTTGATTATATGTTGCAAGAAACCTGGCGGGTACTATAGGGTCTAAAGCGTCAAAATAACCAACTACATCAGCAAAATCAACACACTTTAAGGCTTTTGCCACGCCAAGCTGTAGTTCAGAGGGTTGATGTATGTCTATCACTGGCTTAGCTGGTTCCACTACTAGTGCTTCTGCGAGTTGCTCCTTTACCTCATCGTTGTTAATTGGCAATGAGGAATGGGGCATTGTTTTGATAACCAAAGCTTCGCTACCATCTTTCAACAATGGCCAGCACAGTATCAATAGGTCGTTGATCGAGAGGTATGGTTTTGAAAAACTTAAATTATTTTTTGACAAAAGGTCACTCAGATCACTGGTTTTAAAACACAGGTTGTCATACGCATTGTACTTGTGTGTGCTTCTAGCAGGGCTTTTATGAGGACCAAGGTATCCACAACACAAAGGGTTGAGGTCTATGCCAGACTTGTTGTTAATTGCTTGTTGAATAAGTACCCGGTTGTTCTCTAAATTTCGCTTATCGTCCTCCTTTATGAGGGCTTGCTTCACACTAGAGTAATCGATTTCATTTATCTGGCGTATGTTTTCCTCGTTTAAAAAAGCTTTAAATTGATCGCCCACCACCTTCAAATTCACCTGATAGTTGGCAACTGCTAAGAAATACGCTGTTATATGGCTTTGTCTTTTTGCCTGGAGGTACTCCCCAATTAGTTGAATCAGTTGATTCCTTAGATGGTTTTTTTCTAATGAGATGCCTTTCTTTGATTGCTTGGTTTCTTTTTCTTGAGGGCTCACTTCTACTATAAAGGCATCATCTTTTAACAATGACCAGCACAAAGTTACTAAATCATTGATAGATAAAAATGGCTTGATAGAGGTCAAATTGTTTTGGGCAAGCAAATCTTTCAAATCACTGGTTTTTACAAACAATGCAGCATATGCATTGTACCTATGGGTGCTTCTGGTAGGATTGTTATAAGGACCAAGGTATCCACAACATAGAGGGTTGAGGTCTATATCTGCACTATTTTCAATTGCTTCTTGAATAAGGTTCTGATTATACTCCATGTTGCGCTTATCATCGTCCTTTACAAGGGCTTGCTTCACACTAGAGTAATCGATTTCATTTATCTGGCGTATATTTTCCTCATTTAAAAAAGCTTTGAGTTGACCACCCATTACTTTCAGTTTGACTTTATAGCTGACGTTCGCCAAAAAATAAACTTCTAAATAGTCCTGTCCTTTTGACTGTAGGTAAGAATCAATTTTTTGAATGAGCTTGTTTCTTTTTATTTTTTGGGATTGAGGTGTATTGGACATCTGTATTCTAACAAAAGTTTGATTTAAGCCAGCATATTACGCATTTTATTGTTTTTTTCCATATCCATCTACTGTAATTTACCCTTACAAATAACTCTTTACACCATAAATAGTCAAAAATCAGCTTTCTTCCAGAACATATTTAAAGGTAAAAACTGCTTGATAAAACAGTGCTTTCTGGAAACAAAAAAAGGCTAGACTCGAATAACATAAGAAGAGTTTGCTCCACCAATGCCTCACCAAGTTTAAAGTCTGGTTTTTGGGTAGCAAATCAAATCCATTACCCCAAATAAACCTCTTTATATGACAAAATCATTGTACAATACTTTGTATTTGCCGATCTTATTGGTAGGCTTGTTGGCTTGCGCCAAAAAAGACGATATAGTAGACCCAGTGGCTGGTGGAGGAAATACAACAACGCTTACCGGCAATACCGAAGCAACGGATGCCCAAAGCAACCAATACACAGTGGGCTTTGACCAGGCAAGCAGTAACAACCAAAACCCTTATGTAATAAAAAAAGATGGGCAAGGCAATCAACTGTGGAAGGTAACCTACGAAAATACCGGAGTAGATGGCAGGGCTGTACTGGTTACGGTAGATGCCAATAATGTACCCTGGGTGGTGTTTACGGTAGATGGGGGCAGCAATGATGCGGGCTACATCACCAAAAAACAAATAAATGCCGACGCTTTTAGTGGGGTGTATATGAATAGTTATGGCAGTGGCGGAGGACCCAAGGCTTCGGTCATTGCTCAGTTAGACCCCGCCACAGGCAACATTGTCAAAGGGTCTTTTATGACAGCAAGGCTCACCAGTGGCAAAACCAACACGCTCAATATTACCAAAATAGGGTTTAATAATGGTAACTTTGCCTTTGAGATTTCATCGGCAGCCTGGCCTCCGGGCAAGGGCAGTTCTTACGTTCGTTTTCCTGACATTACCGATGACAACCGGATAGATGGGGCGTTTAAAATATACTATGAAATAAAAACCGACCTGTCTGAGATTGTAGTGGCTACTTTGCTTACCCAATAGGTGCAAAAAAAACGGCGGGTAACCCAAAGCTACCCGCCGTTTTTTCACTTAAGTGTCTTATAATTAAGCAGTTTCTGTTTCTAAAGCTTCGCCTTCTACGGTGTCACTCTCTACCCTTAAGTTGTCCACAATAAACTTTTGTCGATCTGCTGTGTTTTTACCCATATAATACGCAAGCACATCGTCTATAGAAGTTTCAGAGCGCAAACTTACTGGTTCGGCGCGCATATTTGACCCGATAAATTGGCCAAACTCATCGGGAGAAATCTCACCCAAACCTTTAAATCGAGTAATTTCGGGCTTGCTTCCCAAAGATTTTATCGCACGTTGTTTTTCTTTTTCGCTGTAGCAATACACTGTTTTTTTCTTATTGCGCACCCTAAACAAAGGTGTCTCCAATACATACAAATGCCCCTGCTTGACCACATCAGGAAAAAACTGTAAAAAGAAAGTCATCAACAACAAACGAATGTGCATACCGTCTACATCGGCATCAGTAGCAATCACAATTTTATTATAGCGAAGGTTTTCTATGCCATCCTCAATATCAAGGGCGTGCTGTAGCAAATTAAACTCTTCGTTTTCGTATACTACCTTTTTGGTTAATTTATAACAGTTGAGTGGCTTACCCCGCAAACTAAATACTGCCTGGGTTTGCACGTCGCGGGCTTTGGTCAAAGAACCACTCGCCGAATCTCCCTCGGTAATAAACAAGGTGGTTTCATAACGGTTGTCTTTTTTCTGATCAATAAAATGTACCCGGCAGTCACGCAGCTTTTTGTTGTGTAAGTTTGCCTTGCGTGCTTTTTGGTTGGCAAGTTTTTTAATCACCGAAATCTCTTTGCGCTCTTTCTCCGACTGCAAAATACGCGCTTCTATTGCTTTGGCTACTTCAGGGTTACGGTGTAAGTAGTTGTCGAGCTCAGTTTTGATAAAATCATTGACAAATGCCCGAATACTTAAGCCTCCTGGAGCCACTTGTTGAGACCCTAGCTTGGTTTTGGTTTGTGACTCAAACACGGGTTCTTGCACCCTTATGCTCACGGTGGCCACTATAGATGCCCGCACATCGGCAGAGTCGAAATCTTTGCCATAAAAATCGCGCGCTACCTTTACCACGCTTTCTCTAAAAGCCGACAGGTGGGTTCCTCCCTGGGTAGTATTTTGTCCGTTTACAAACGAATAATACTCTTCACCATATTGGTTTGAGTGGGTCAGTGCTACTTCAATGTCATTGCCCTTGAGGTGAATAATAGGGTAACGAATATTGGTTTTATTGGTTTTGAAGCGCAATAAATCAAGCAACCCATTTTCAGAAAAATACTCTTTGCCATTGAACTTAATCTTAAGCCCGGCATTCAAGAAAGCATAGTTCCAGATGAGGTCTTCTAAGAAGTCAGGGTTGTATTTATAATTGACAAAAACATCATTATCGGGCTCAAAAATAGTCAATGTGCCATTGCGTTCCGATGTTTTGGCAATCGGTTCATCGTTGGTAATGACCCCTTGGTTAAACTCTGCCACTTTGGTTTCACCATCACGAAAAGATTGTACCTTGAAATAAGCCGACAAAGCATTTACTGCTTTGGTACCTACTCCGTTCAAACCTACCGATTTTTGGAAAGCATCAGAGTCATATTTTCCTCCAGTATTGATCTTAGACACACAGTCTATTACTTTACCTAAAGGAATCCCCCTTCCATAATCGCGCACTACTACTCTTTTCTCTTCGAGCTTGATTTCTATTTTTTTACCAAACCCCATCATGTGTTCATCTATAGAGTTGTCCAAAATCTCTTTGACCAACACATAAATCCCATCATCCTGCGCCGATCCATTGCCCAACTTCCCGATATACATACCAGGACGTTTACGAATATGCTCACGCCAATCAAGGGTTTTTATATTATCTTCTGTATACTTACTCATTTTTTATTTTCTTTTTGCGTCTTGTCTTTTTAGAGCCTGTTTTTTACCTCTCCTTTACTATTTTTCGTATGGTATTCAGAACTAAATGGATTCACAAAATACTTGAAACCCTGTAAACAGCAGTATTCATCGAAGAAAAACCAACCCGCCAAAAAACTACAGAGATAAGAGATACCTGAAGTTGCCACTAACGGGTGAGACGACGAAAATACGTTTGAAAAAAGCTAGGTAGAGTATGTGTTTTTCATAGTGTATCCAAAAACTTTTGCTGATAAAGCTGTACAAATATACAAACTTTGCCAAAAATATAAACAACAAGCATTAACAATGTTATTTTAATTAGCATACTTACAGTTTTTAGCCTTACACTATCCATCGATTACATCGAATGTTTTGCCTCAAAAGTTTTACAGATGGGGTAAAATTAAATAGAAAATCAACAATTAATAATTCTGCCTTCAATTTTAGGCCAAGGAGTCAACGGGTCAAAAGTAGTTTTCACTGCTAAAACTAAGTGTTTTATAAAAAAATCGCATAAAAAGTACAGGCAACATTTTTTGTCAATATTTGCAAAAATACAGCTTTCATGCCAAAAATATGTCTTCCAATGCTTTGTCTCGCACAATCACCTAACTTTGTAGTTTAAATGATCATACGCTCATGTAGTAAGGTTATTTTGAGGCAAACACAAAGCTTTTAGGGCAGTAAAACAACAATTATCCTGCTGTTTGACAAACAATTTTGTTTACATATTTCGCTAAAAACGGAGCAATTGAGTAATTGAAAGCCCTTTAATATTTATAATAAAATCCTTCTTTATACACATCAAAGTTAGATTTTGCCCGATAAATTATCTATCGGCAAAAGCCTATGCATAACTTTTGCTTTAACTGCCTAAAAATAGCGCCCCTGCTACACCATGAATTTTGTATATTATGGCACATAAACCCCACTGGTGGTTAATTACTACATTTATTATCAGTCAGTCAATTATACTTACCAGTACCGCACAAACCGACTCCAGCCACAAATCAGTATTTTTTACCTCGTCGGCAAACGAGGTGATGAAGCTCTCAAAAAATAATAATAATAGTGTAACTACTACCTCTAAAAAAGCCGAAAGCATTACCGAAGCGGCGGGCATCATCTCAGTAGTCACTCAAAAAGAAATAGAGGCTTTTGGAGCTTTGTCTCTGGTAGATGTACTAGACAGATTGAGCAGTATATACGTCTTGAGCACTTATGCCTACCCCAATAATATGGTATCTATCAGGGGCGACAACACCGCACAGTACAACAACCGGGTGTTGATATTACTGGATGGACGCCCTATGCGGGAAAGTTTGTTTTTAGGTGAAAACCGCGCAATTTATAGCATGATTCCGTTAAAAACCATTGACCGAATAGAACTGCTCAAGGGGCCAGGGTCTACTTTGTATGGCACTTCGGCATTTACGGGAGCCATCAACATTATCACAAAAAAAGGAAAAGAAGCACGTAAATTTGACCAAAGTATCTCTTATGGTGCTTTCCAACGCTTTCAAACCAATTTTTCGGGAGGTATTTCGGCAAAAGATGCTACCTTGAGCTGGGGCTTAAACTATGTAGATGACAAAGGCTGGGACTTTACAGCAACCGACGAAAATGGCACTACACGCACCATTCAAATGCTGCAAAAAGGCCTGGGGGGACAAATGAAGATTGACTATGGTAATTTTACCCTACAGGGGTATTATGGCATAAGCGAACAAGCTGCTATAGGAAACTCGCCCCAATTTGGCTCAAGTATTAACCGCCCTTACGACGACTATCGCTCTTATTCTTCCCGCCTGTTTTTAGATGCAGGTTATGACTTTCGCCTTTCGTCAAAGATCAGTAATCAAACCAATATTACCTACAATCACTATGATTTTCGTTTTTTTTATATCGAGGCCAACGACGTTTCGCGTCAGGCAGGGTCTAATGATGTGCTCGTAGAGAATACAACATTTTTGAATTTGGGTAAAAAAACAGAGGTGATATTGGGAGGAGTGGCCAACTACCGCCAAGGCTATGGCACCCAACCAGTGCTCAACGCTGATGGGTCTGGCTATGACATTTTCAACAACCCTGTACCCAACCCCAACCCTTTTGTGTTTGTGCCCAATAGCCAGGAAGTATTCTGGGGGGTATACGCCCAAGCCAGTTATCGCCCGTTTAGCTACCTAAAAATAGTAGCGGGTGGGCAACTCAACAAAGCACCTGGTACACCTATAGACATTGTGCCGAGGCTGGCCCTCATTAGTAATTTTAGCAAAAACTTTGGCGCCAAACTTATGTTTGGACAAGCCTTTAGGTCGCCTTCTATCAGCGAACGGTTCAGAAAATCGAGATCGGCTTATGGCGATCCTACCCTTGCCCCGGAGACTGTCACCACTATAGAAGCCCAAATATACCGGGAGATTCCAGGCAAATTGCTTGGCACGCTGACTTATTTTAACAGTACTGGTAACAGACTTATCAGGCGGAGCCGCCCCAGCGATAGCCTTTTGGTGATTGACGGGGTGTCGGTAGCCAAGTATATCAACGAGGGCAGTATCAATACCCAAGGCATAGAGCTGGAAGGAAAGCGGCAATTGCCTTACCACTTGTCGCTCAATGTAAATGCATCGTTTTTTTGGGAAGGTGACAACACCACGGCTACTGTAACCGGTATGCCCAACCTGATGGCAAAAGCTGGCATCAGCTACCGTTTGCCAAGGTATGGTTCGCTGGGTATATACCATAGTTTCTTTGGCAAAGGAACCGATATAAACGCCCAACAAACGGTCAACCCGACGCCAGAGGCTTTTCATTTTTTAAGTGCCCACCTACGCCTCAACCTTGCCTCGCTGTTTAAATTCAACGGCTTATATTCGGTTTTTCTGGAGGTGTATGCCCGCAACCTGCTCAATGCTCAGGTACACTACCCTGAGTACATCAGGCGCAACATCAACTCTATCCCCGGAAGGGCAGGCAGGGCTTTTTATGGCACTTTAAGACTTTCGTTCTAATGAGAAACTTTTTTTTACATATCATATTTTCCAGCCCATTGGTTTGGCTCATGTTGCTCAGTGGTACCATACAGGCACAAACAAAGGGTGCTTTACGCCAACAAATTAAAACCACTACTGATCGAACAAAAAAATGCCAGTTGTTGCTGCAGCTTGCCACGCTTGAGCTCAAACAAAACCAAGCAGATAATGCCTTGTTACACGCCCAACGAGGGCTCACCCTGGTGACCAAACAAAACCTGGCTGTTCAGGCAAAAGCCTTGCTATTGGTGGGGCGGGCTTATATGCAAAAACAACAGTACCCCAATGCACTGGAACACCACCTGCAAGCACAAATTATTGCTAAAAATACCCAAAACTCTCATTTGATCAACGAGACGAATCAGGCACTGGGAGATCTTTATTACCATTGGCAAATACACGACAAAGCCCTGAGCTATTACCTCTTGGTAAAATCTAATGGTGCTCCCACACAAACCGCTACTAATGCGCAGCGGGTGAGTTTGATCTATAGCCAAAATAATAAAAAAACGGAGGCGATCCGCTGGGCAACCAAGGCTTTACAAATTTACAAAAGTCTGGACAACACACCTGAAATAATAACTACCCTCAGGAGGTTGTCTGCATTGAGCCAGCGCAATGGTCAAAACGAACAGGCAATTGCTTATAATGAAGCCATCGTTGGTTACAAAGATAAAATAGAACCGATGGCCTTGGTAGAGCCTTACAATAACATTGGTTTTTTGTACAAACAACAAAAAGCGTATAGAAAGGCGCTGGACTATTACAACAAGGCTTTGAAAATAAGTAAACAAACTTTGGGAAGTGATGCAGAGGGAAACAAACGCCATATCAAACTACTGACTAATATCGCGGTGATTTTGATACACCTCGACCAACCCAAGGAAGCCAAAATTAACTATTACAAAGCCATCGATTTGGCAAAAGAACAAAGAGATGCATTGCTTACTGCCGACTTGTACAATCACCTGGCTGCTTACCAGTATATTTACAACAAAAATTTTTCGGCCATTGACTACGCCCAAGAAGCAATAAATATTGCCACGCCACTTGCAAACGATGCCAAACAGGCTACCAACGCTCGCAAGTTATTGGCTACCAGCTATCAGTTATTGGCAAATGCTTATCAGAAGGAGGAGAACTACCCACAAGCCAAGAAGTACCTTCAGCTATATAACCAGGCTGTGACTACCCAGCAACAAGCACAGCAACAAAAAAAACAGCAATTGTTGCAAAACAGAATGAATATAGCACAGAAAGAAAACGAATTGAAGCTGTTGCTCAAAGATAAAGAAAGGCAGGCGCTTGCCTTGAAACAGGCAAAAATAGAAGCCCAAAAGAAAGCCAGTGATCTTAAACTACGCACCAAAGAGCTGGAATTGCTCAAAAAAAACCAACAGCTACAGGAAGAGCGTTTTAAGAGTCAACAAACTGAAAAAGCCCGGATGGAACAATTGCTGCAGTTTACCAAACAACAGGCGCTGGCAGAAAAGCAAAGACAAAAAATCACCCTATTGCAAAAAAATAAGGCTTTACAGGAGTTGGTTCTGAAAAAACAAGCCATAGAAAAGAAAGAAAAGCAAAAAGAGATTGCTTTGCTAGAGAAAGATCGCAAGCTAAAGGAGGTACGCTTAGAAGAAGCACAAACAGTGCGTAAGTATGGTCTTTGGATTATCTCGTTGGGCACCCTTGCTTTTTTGGCAGTAGTAATAGGGCTCGTGATGGCCTACAGAAGCCGAAAAAAGGTATTGTCACAAAATCACCTGATCAATGCCAAACAAGAAGAAATTTTGACACAAAATGAGGAGCTTCATCAACAACAAGAAGAACTTGCCACCCAACGTGATTTTGCCGACCAAAAAAGCAAAGAACTCGACCACCAAAACCAGCAAATGAGAAAAAGTATGGTATATGCCAGCAATATCCAGCAAGCGTTGTTGCCTTCTACCAGCCAACTCAGTCATCACTTTAAAGAGCATTTTATTATTTTTTATCCCAAAGACATCGTTTCGGGCGATTTTTATTGGTTTGCCGAACACAAAGCGCAAAAACTAGTGGCAGTGGTTGACTGTACCGGACACGGGGTACCAGGCGCGTTTATGAGTATGATTGGTAACTCGGTGCTCAACGAAACAGTCAATGAAAAAGGCATATACGACCCTGCCCTGATACTGGAACGCCTGCACCAGGAGGTAAGAAAAGGACTCAAACAAGAAGATGAGTCAAACACCGACGGGATGGATGTATGCTTATGTAGTTTTGTAGCGGGGGCAAATGGTACTACTGAGGTGGTTTTTGCTGGTGCCAAAAGAGACTTACTGTATTTTAAAAACGGGCAACTCCTGAAAATCAAGGGCGATAGGGTGTCTATAGGTGGGTTTCAGCATGAAGCCAAGCGTACTTTTACCAACCAACCCATTACCTTGCACTCCAACGACGTGCTGTACCTGATGAGCGATGGCTTTGTAGATACTGCCAATGTGAAACGAAAGTCGTTTGGTAACAAACGTTTGCAACAGGTGATGATGCGTATTGCCAATGAGCCGCTCGACCAGCAAAAGGAGGCATTAAAACAAGCCATGTTCGACTTTAAGGGAGACGCTGACCAAAGGGATGATATTTTGGTGATTGGTCTCAAAGTATAAGCAAATTTTGCAGCCTGTTTGTACAAAACTTACGTAGTATTATCATATATTGATTATATTGAAACCCTCATTCCTTGCCCTGGCATTATCTGTCGATTAGTTACTTTATACCAGCTATTACTCGAACTATATCTTTACAAAGTCAAGCATTTTTTTTACTAAGGAATGGTGAGAAATTAAATTGCTATTCTTGAGGTAGAGGTTTTGTTTTGAGACGAGGCTATTTTTTTTGCCCATAGCAGCGCTACGGGCAAAAAAAATAACGAAGTATCAAGGCGAAAAATCATCTCTCAGAGTGTAAGTTTATTTTTTTTTTCCGTTCCTAAACACTCCATTACACACTTACGATCTATGATATTGAAAAAAGTATTTTGTTTTTTTGGTTTTTTACTCTATGCCCTGCCATTACAAGCACAAACCGACTCTATTTATTTGTCATCGGTCAATGAAATACTGGGTTTACCACTACGCAACAAGGCAGGGGTGGATATTGTCAGTGCCTCTAAAAAAAGCGAGCGTTTGTTTGAGGCGCCATTGGCTGCTTCGGTGATTACCCGCGAAGAAATTATTGCCT
The DNA here is from genome assembly GCF_000169175.1 of Microscilla marina ATCC 23134. Taxonomy (NCBI): domain Bacteria; kingdom Pseudomonadati; phylum Bacteroidota; class Cytophagia; order Cytophagales; family Microscillaceae; genus Microscilla; species Microscilla marina. The sequence goes on along the minus strand of NZ_AAWS01000001.1, from coordinate 65,961 downwards.
CAGGAGCTACCTCAGTGATAGAGGCGTTACGCCTGGTACCGGGGGTAATGGTGCGCGAAACCAATAACGGAAATTATTCGGTGCACATAAGAGGGCTTGACTATGTGCCTGCTTATGCCGCCCTGATAGACGCCAACGTAACCCAAACCACTAGTTTGGTAATGATTGATTACCGCCCGGTATACAATCACTTGAATGGAGGGATTTTCTGGGATTTACTGCCCATAGATATACAAGACCTTGAACGCATAGAAGTAGTGCGTGGCCCAGCCTCTACCCTGTATGGAGCCAATGCGGTAAGTGGGGTGATTCACTTTATTACCCGCAAAAAAAGCAGTTATAAAGACCTTGATGTAAGTCTAAGTTCACAAACCGGTACAATGAACACCCTGTTGCTCAATACGATGATCGGGTATCGGCTCAACCCTAAACTCAACTTTCAGTTATCGTCAAATTACCAAAACCGTGAACGGGAAAATTTATACTTTGACGACCTCTCCAACGATTATGTGCCGTTGGACTCGATACTGCCCGATGCCCAACTTAGAGAAACCACCAGCCCTAATCCTGGCATTTCACTACAGAAGTATGGGCTCAATGCTTACCTCAACTACCAGCCTTCCAGCGAAGTATCTTTTGATCTAAGTGCTGGCTTTTCCAATAATGTAGCCCATCGGGTGGAGGGCGTATACCTATGGAATATAATCAAAGTAGAAATGCTTATGTTACCTTGAATAGCACAGTTCACCGACTCAAAACTTATGCGTCGTATTGGTGGGGCAGAGACGGTACTTTTTCGTTACTGGCTCCTTACAACTACCGGGTGTTAGATGCTACCACTGAGTATGACTTTCAGCCCATCAAAAACCTGACGCTTACCCCTTCGGTTGCGGTGAGGTTTGTAGACTACAAGGAAGACCTTAGTACCGGAAAAGATCAATTGCTGGAAGACAATGCTACATCGTTTACTTATGCTGGTGGAGTAAAATTAGACTATCAACTGGCTAAAAAATGGCGGATCATAGGAGGCATCAGGGCAGAAAAATTTAAGTTTCCTAACCAGATTTATCTCAATTACCAGGCAATATTGGCTTATAAACCTGGCGAAAAACATTTTTTTAGACTGCTGTATGGACGTGCCAATACGGGTTCTTTTTTATACAATAACAAAGTAAACATTAGTGTAACCCCTCCCATTGCTCCTCCTCCAGGCTTTGATGGTTTTAAAGTTACCAATCAGGGAGTGCCCGATGTAGAGCCTATCACCCAAGACATGATAGAGCTGGGCTATAGGGGTAAACTTAACAATCGTATTTTATGGAATGTAGAAGTTTTTGCTTCGTCTACGACCAACTTTACTACTTCGGTGAGCAATGGCCCTCAGCCCAACCCTCCTTTTATAGAAGAAATACTTAGGCGCACCAATATACCGCTCAGGGTAGAGCAAGTTGGTACCACCTTGAGCATGAACCTGAGCTTTAGCAGACTCAAGATTACCCCATTTATTACGTTGCAACAAACCAATCTTAAAAACTTTTCGCCTTCGAACCGCAGCCCAAGTTATGACAGTACCCAAAGCTATTTAGATACGTATGATTTACCTCATGAGGGTACTCCAGCTTTTTATGGGGGGCTTAATGTGTTTTATTTACCCATATCGGGTTTGCAAATATACCTGAATGCTTTTGTGTTTGGCAGTCACAATTTTTACGGAAGTGTAATGGCTCCTCCGGGTGCACCTCTCAATCTTGCTGATGCTTCCAAAGCAGTGATTCCACAACAGGCACTGATCAATATCAAGGTAAACTATGCACTCAAAGACCAGATACACTTGTTTGTCAATGCCCGTAACCTACTGAGCAACAAACAACCGCAGCACTTTCATACCGATAGAATACGCCCAATGGTGCTGTTTGGGTTTGGGGTAGACTTATAATTTTTGTGTTTGATGATGCTATAGCTCAACTAAATAATGAGCCATGTGATGGACTTGGTAAAACTACAAGAAGAACGAACTATGAGAAATTTTGCCGTATGTTTTTTGATATTATTGCTGGGGTGTATACCTGCCATTACCAGCGCTCAAAATACTAAGATCACCGAGTTGATTACCCAGCTCAACCAAACTAAAGACGAGCTAAATAAAATTGCATTGCTTAAGCAAATAGGGCTCGAATACAAAAAAAATGACGTGTACAAAAAGGCCATTGTTTACTACGAACAGGCTTATCGATTGGAAAAAAAACACGCCACTCAAGCACAACAACTACAGACAATGGAGTACCTGGCGCTTTTTCATACCCAAACGCGTAACTATGCACAGGCAATTGCCTTGTACCAACAACTGTATAAAGCACACAAGGTGGGCAATAACTACCCCAAGGCAATGGAAGCCCTGATTCAGAGCGGCGATTTGCACAAACAAAAAGGAAACTTTGAGAAAGCTATAGATACAAAGCTGGAGGTGATTGCTTTTGCCCAACAAATAAAGGATACACCTGCCGAGATAAATGCCTCTATCAATGTAGGTTTTTTGTATAAACAAACGGGCAACAATGCCAAGTCGATGGAATACTACCAAAAGGCGTTGGCTTTGAGCCAACGCACAAACGTGCAGGATAAAGCCCGTTACCAAACTAAAATACTGATTAACCAAGGGGTGGCTTACTCGCAGGTGGGCAATTTTGAACAAGCAAGTGTGCAGTTCGACAAGGCGTTGGATTTGTCTCTGAAGCAAAAAAACCAGGTACAAACAGCCAATGTGTACAACTATATGGCGGCCAATCATTACATCAATGGTAAAAATAAAAAAGCCTTGGGTGAGGTAAAAAAAGCTGTTCAGCTTGCCCAAACCAGTGGTAATAAACGAACGCTTGCCACTAGCTATGAGATTATGGCGAAGGTGTACGAACAAGAAGAAAAATTTAAAGAGTCGCAAAAGTATTACCAACTACAGCAACAGCTCAAAAATCAGTTTAAAGACAAAGCCAGGGCACAGCAAGAAAATATTTTGCAAAAAGAAATTAACGCCGAAAAGATGGAGAATAACCTGAGACAATTGCTTGCCGACAAAGATAGGCAAGCGGCGGCGCTAAAGCAGGCAAAGTTAGAGAAAGAAAAGAGAGACAAAGAATTGGCTTTGTTGCGAAAAAACCGGGCACTGGAGCAAGCCGAGCTTAAGAATCAACAGTTGGAAAAACAACGGGTAGAACAGTTATTGGCGCTTGCCGAACAAAAAGCCATTGCCGAAAGGCGCAAACAAGAAACCGAAAAACAAAAGTTGCTGACCATTACCGAAAGGGTAAAAAAGGAAAAGGCGGAGGCAGATCGTAAAAAAGCAGAAGCTGATAAAGAAAAAGAGCAAAAAGCCAGACAAGTGGTAGAAGCCCAGAAAGCATTGCAAGACCAGGAGCTAAAGCAAGAGAAACAATTGCGGTACTATGGGCTAGGCATTATAGGGTTGGGTATTGTGGTACTTGTGCTCACTATGATTGGTTTTGTGAACATTAGACGAACTGCCCGACAGTTGCGCAAAAAAAACATACAGATTGAAGAGCAAAAAACCGAAATTGTGACCCAAAACGAGGAGCTACACCAACAACAGGAAGAGTTGGCCGCCCAACGTGATTTTGCCGCACAAAAAAGTATCGAGCTGGACAAACAAAACCAACAAGTAAAGAAGAGTATTGTGTATGCCAGTAATATTCAAAATGCCCTGTTGCCTACCTCGGTTACACTTGCCCAACATTTTCCTGAGCACTTTATTATCTTTCACCCCAAAGACATTGTATCAGGCGATTTTTACTGGTTTTCGGAGATCGACCAACAAAAAGTACTGGCAGTGGTAGATTGTACCGGACACGGGGTACCGGGGGCATTTATGAGTATGATTGGCAATACGGTATTCAATGAAATTGTAAACGAAAAAAGGATCACCGATCCTGCCGAAATGCTGCAAAGGCTTCACTTAAAAGTACGCGAAGGACTCAAGCAACACGACTCGAAAAACACCGATGGGATGGATGTATGCTTGTGTCGTTTTGCCGATGGCAAACAACCAGGGCAAACCATAGTGACCTACACGGGCGCCAAGCGTAACTTGTATTATGTACACCAGGGAGAGCTTGGGATGCTCAAAGGAGACAGGGTATCTATAGGGGGGCACCAACACGAAAAAAAACGGGTTTTTACCAACAAACAAATCACGCTTGACTCTGGAGATACGCTTTACCTAAGCAGTGATGGGTTTGTAGATACCCCTAGCCCCCAACGCAAATCTTTTGGTACGGGCAGGTTTGAAAAAACGCTTTTGGCTTGCGCCCAAAAAAGTATGCAAGACCAACGAGCCTATATGGAAGAAACCAGGAAAGAGTTTCAGAAAAACGCCGAACAAAGAGACGATATTTTGGTGATTGGGGTGAGGGTGTAGTCCAATTAAACAGCAATAAAAACGCTAAAAAAATTACCAAAGTTAAGTCCCACTATACAAAACTCTTAGATTTTACTTATTTTTGAAGCCAATTGGATAGTAAAGTTAAATGAAGAGCAATAGATATGTACACGATCATTGATGTAGAAACTACCGGACTACGCCCTACTGACGACAAAATTACTGAAATTGCCATTTATAAACACGACGGCGAAAGTGTGGTAGATAGTTTCCATTCGCTGGTTAATCCTGAATGCTATATTTCTGACCGCATTACCCAAATCACGGGTATTACCAATGACATGGTAGCCAATGCCCCCAAGTTTTACGAAATAGCCAAAGACATTCTTGCCATTACCGAAGGAACCGTATTTGTAGCACACAATGCCCACTTCGACTATGGTTTTGTACGCGAAGAGTTCAAAGCCCTGGGTTATAAATTTACCCGCAAAACCTTGTGTACAGTAAGGGTAAGCCGCAAGGTGTTTCCAGGGCTACCGTCCTACAGCCTTGCCAAGCTTTGCAAACATTTTAAAATACAATTGACCAACCACCACCGTGCCTCAGCCGATGCTTTGGCCACGGTAGAAGTTTTTGAGAAATTGCTGGAAAAAAACAGCAGCAAACTCACCAAGAATGTGGTGGAGACAGAAATTAAGGCAAAAAATCTTCCACCTAAAATAAACCTCGACGAATACCAGGCACTACCCGAAGCTACCGGGGTGTATTATTTTCATAATGAAGAGGGTGATATTATTTATATAGGCAAAAGCATCAACATCAAAAAACGGGTAGGCAGTCATTTTACCCAAAACCTCAACAACCGTAAATCAATTGATTTTAAAAGTCAGGTAGCGGGCATTAGCTATGAACTCACAGGCAGCGAACTACTGGCTTTGTTGCTGGAATCGGACGAGATAAAACGCCACCACCCCAAATTTAACCGTGCCCAACGCCGTACCCGCTATTTTTGGGGCATTTACACCCGCCATCACCGCAACGGCTATTTGGGCTTGTATGCGGCAAGGCTGGAAACCGAACCTAACAAAACTCCGCTCACCATGTGTGGTTCGGGGCATACCGCACGGGAGATTTTGTACAGCAAAGTACGCGAATACCAGCTCTGTATGAAGCTTTGTGGCTTGTATCAAACCAAAACATCTTGCTTTGACTACCAGATTAAACAATGCAAAGGGGCTTGTATAGGCGAAGAAACTCCTGAAGACTATAATGAAAGAGTAGAAGAAGCCATTGCTACTTTTAACCGTTACTCTTTGCGTACATTTCTGGTATTGGGCAAAGGACGCAACAAAAACGAGCAATCGATAGTGGTGATAGAAAAGGGCTCATACCTTGGCTTTGGTTATGTCGACAAAGACCTGACCATTGCGAGTTTTGAAGAAGCCAAACAATACATCAAACCTTACAAAGACAACCTGGATGTGCAAAAAATTATTTATGGGTATTTGAAGCAACACAAATGGAGTGGGGTGATGGAAGAAAAGCAAGAAGAGTAAAACAAAAAGAATAAAGCAAGCTTCCTCTTCACATCATATACTGTTAAATAATTATGAAATTAAAGAGGAAAGCTTCTGACAATTAAATAAGGTGTTGAGGTAAAAGCTCAATTAACCTACCACACAGGCGTTGGTTACCAAATCGATGATTTGCTTTGGTTCAGTCACAATTTTACTTGCTCCCGCCTCTTGCAACTCTTCTACCGAGCGGAACCCCCACGCTACTCCTACTCCGTACATACCTGCATTGCGTGCCGTATGCATGTCTGCGGGGGTGTCTCCCACCAAGGCAATACTGTCTGGGGCTATTCCTATACTTTGGGCTATATGCAAAGCAGCATTGGGCGCGGGTTTTTGTGGAAACAACCCCTGATAGCCCATGAGATGAAAAAACTTCCAACGATCTAAATAAGCCTGGGCTACTTTAAGCGTCATTTCATGTGGTTTATTGGTCAACAGGCTTAAAGGTACATTGGCAGAGCTCAACTCGTCAAGCAGGTCTACAATGCCTGTATACAAGGTCGTATAATTACAACAGTTAGCTGTATATGTACGCCTGAATTGTTCAAGGCATTTCTCAAATACCCGGCTACCTGGCTCATAGCAAGCAGGCAATATGCTTTGCACAAAGTCTACCAGACCGTTGCCTAAAAAACGCTGATAGTCTTGTAAAGTGTGGGTAGGAAAGTCATAGCTGTTTAAAACATCGTTAGCAGTGTCGGCATAGTCTCGTACAGAGTTTACGAGCGTGCCATCCAGGTCGAAAATAATGGCTTTGATATTCATTTACTTAAATGTTTAGTGGTTGAATGAATACACGCTGTCAGCTTTGCCTTATTCCCTCTTATTTGTAAGAATAACATACGCCTTACAATACAGGCAAAGCCACAGGATGCTTCATTGGGGTTAGAAAAATACATACAAAAAACAGTTTTTCTGGTACTCAGGGAATCACTGGTAAAACCTTGCAATTGTTGATTTGCAGCTTCTCAAAGAAGCCACAAAAAAAAAGCCTAATAGTACAATATTCACTGTATTTTTATCAAGCCTTTATATTAACAGGTTTTATGATTGAAAGACTCATAATAGTAATTTGTACTCTTCTAACGTCAAAGTTATATTGGATAACAAGTAAATATAGCTATAAATTTAGAAAAACTACGCCTACCTAAAGTCTAAAAGTAAAATTATAAAGAAAGAAGCAGGATGTACCAAAAACCAAAGCTCTACAAAATAAAATGTAGAGCTTTGGTTGATAAGTTATAACACACCAACGTTTGAATCGAAAAAATAAGGGAGAGGATACAGACCAGGAACAATGACGTAAGGTAAGGTAAGCTAAGTAACGTGTTCAAAATAAGTTTCTGTTTTTTAGGGCAAATACGTACAACTGACTGAGGCATTTAGCCTTTGGCAGAGCTCGGCAAAGCGAAGCTTTAGCCATCGGTTTTTGCGCTTGTAGCAGCGCTACGGGCAATAAAAATAACGAAAGGCAGTAAAGCGAACCGCAGAACGAAGTTCAAGCTCTGCGAAGCTAATTTATTCTAAATCGGACAGTTATTGTTGAGGGCTACGCCCGAAATCCCGTTTACGGGGCGAACACGTTACTAAGTACTAATCCATTGCATCTACTCTTTCGGCAATTTGTATGCTTACTTTTACAATTTTTTCTATGCGGTCGGCTTTGTCTTCGCCAAAGGTGTTGGTAGGCTCCTTATAGGTGAGCATGCCGTGGTTTAATTCAAATATTCCTTGCACCAATTCTTGTGCATCAACGAGTGTGTCGCACACGTCATCATTCAAAAAATGAGCAAAAAAACCATACTCTTCTGATTCAAGTGCATATTTTTCCATCACAAAATCTTCCTGTTCATACGCATCACTGTGGTCATACGCAGGTCTCAAAATTTCGGTAAACATATCTCGTTTATAAATCTTGAAAGCGTGGTGTAATAAGTTATGACAGGGCACCTCTACATAAATTTGATGCTTTTCTTCTTTGGTAATACTGGTGTCTTCTACGTATACGTGTACTGCACGCTGGTTTATTTCGCCCGATACATCGGGATAACCTATTTTTTGATCTTTTTTGGCAAGAGGTTTTTTGTGAAATTCAAGTGATAAGTTACTTGCCAAATAAAGCATAAACTGCTCTACTTTTCTCAGGGTATCTTTTGCGTGTAAAACAGGGGCAATGAAAATTAACCCAAAAAGGAAAATAAACATCAAAACAATTGCTAAACTTCCCATACATCTACAATTTTAAGTGTCACACTATTTTGCTATTTGTTATTGTGTTCGGTCAAAAATACTGATTTTAGCCCTCAAAAAAGAAAACTTGTCCGGTAAGTTCTTCCAAAACACGCGGATATTATCCAAAAAAACATATTAAAGTACTGCAAATAAATGCTTTAGGAATGGTGTAAAAATAAAGTTCTATAGTAACGCCAAAATATTTTGTTGGCAGGATAGGCAGGGCAATATCCAGTGGATGTTGAGCCAGCCCTGCGGGACGGCGGCATAGCAACGCTACGGCAAGTTTTTTTAACGAATTCTGTCAGCGAAAGATGACGTTAAAAATGTAAATTTATTTTGGTACTATTCCTTATGAAGCAAAAGGAGGAGGCAAAGTAAAAATATACAAGGAGGGTTGTTGACACCACTTCATGTGGTAAGTAAAGGTTACCTGGTGATTGTTTTTCATAACTATTAATGTTTGATCTTGTAACTTGAACGCGTCACCAATTGTTTTTGTTGGGTACAACTTAAGTGAGTACCCACCTTGGTGTATAGTTAGCTTCGAGGAAGTGATCTCCCCAAAAACCACCTCTGGCAAAACCACCAAAACGCCCATTGCCTGACCTTAGCCCGCCAATGAGTTAAAACCTGACCTTGGTATTGGGCAACCATTTTCTGATCTTGGCCTTTTCTTTTTCGGCGTCGTACCCAGTAGCAGACTGCGACTCGGTGGGAGTGGTAAAGTTGCCCCGCAAATCGAGTTCCTTTAGGTTTTTCATTTGTGCAATTTCTTCGGGCAACACTGTCAATTGATTGTTACGCAGTATCAGTTTTTTTAACTTGGCAAGCTGTAATACCGATTTAGGCAACACTGTCAATTGATTGTTGCGCAAGTCAAGCTCTTCAAGGTTTTCTATTTCGCCCAGGCTATCGGGCAGCGCCTGTAATTGATTATTGTGAAGGATGAGCGTTTTTAGGTTCTTGAGCTGTACAATGTCTTGAGGCAAACGAACCAATTTATTTTTGCTCAAATCAAGGGTCTTTAGGCTTTGTAGTTTTCCCAAAAAACGACTTTTGGCAAAGCTGCTGTCCAGGCGGTTATTGCTCACATACAAATGCTCCAGTTTTACCATATTTTTCAATTCGTCGGGCAGTGAATCTATCAGATTATTTCTTAGGTACAAGTACTTGAGGCTACGCAAACCACCTATGGCGTAAGGTATTTGTTTTATTTGGTTGCTGTCGAGGTCAAGCACTTCTAACTGGCTCAGGTTGCCCAACTGACTCGGAATGGTTGAAATGCCGTTTTTTTCTAAGTCGAGCACCCGCAACGATTTCAACGCCCCTATTTCGGATGGTATGCGGGTAAGTTTATTGCCTTCTAGGTCTATTACCTGTAGTTGAGTCAGCTTTTTGATGCTTTTGGGTAGTTTTACCAACTTATTATAGTCCATATAGAGAAACTTCAAATGCACCAAATTGCCTATAGTGTCGGGCAAATAGGCTATTTTATCGCCCCATAAGTCCAATATTTGCAAAAACTTCAAACTACCAATACAAGGAGGCAAGGTATCTATTTGGTTCAAGCCCAAATCGAGCATCTGGAGCTTTTTGAGTTTCCCAATTTCTTTGGGAACTTTTTTCAACCCTTTGTTTTTCAGGCTAAGCAAATACGCGTTGGCAGCATCGTGTACTGCATCGTCTATTACTTTGTACAACTCCTTTTGCTCAAGTTCCTGCAAACTTAGCAAGGTATCCTGCGCTTTTACTGGTTGCCAGCACAGAAGTAGGGTAATTAAAATAAATACTAACCAGTTTTTATATTGCATGAAAATGTGTTTGGTTTTGATATGGCTACCCTGCTGACATAAGTTATACAACCAGCTTGATAGGAGGTTCAAATTATTAATTTTACACTAAATATATAACATAAAGCTATATTAAATTATCGTAAACTCAGGCAACTTTTTATTTTGCGGTACCACCATACACAGAAAAAGCTGGATGAAAAGCCACCCAGCTCTTACCTAAACTCTTCAAAGTAAGGGAGGTTTAGCGTGTTACCAACACCTTACGCTCAAGCAGCACTACGTTTTCTACATGGTGGGTATGCGGAAACATGTCTACTGGCTGTACTGCTGTAATATCGTATTCATCGGCAAGCATAGCCAAATCGCGCGCCTGAGTAGCTGGGTTACAGCTCACATACACAATCTTGTCGGGGCTTGCTTTTTTAAGCATCTCTACCACATCGGCATGCATACCCGAACGCGGCGGGTCAGTAATAATTACGTTGGGATGCCCATGTAGTTCCACAAACTCTTCGTCGAGCAAATGCTGAATATCGCCCGCAAAAAATGATGTATTATCTATGCTGTTGATCTCTGAGTTTACCTTGGCGTTTTCTATAGCCATAGGCACATACTCAAGCCCTATTACTTTTTTTGCTTTATGCGCAATAAAATTAGCAATGGTACCCGTGCCAGTATACAGGTCATACACTACCTCATCGCCTTTAAGGTCAGCCATTTCGCCCGCTACTTTATACAATTCATACGCTTGCGAAGCATTGGTTTGATAAAACGACTTGGCACCTACCCTAAACTTAAGCGTGGGCTTTCCCTCATCAAGCGAAGGCATTGTTTCGGTAATGTGGGGCTCTCCGGCAAACAGTTTTACTGGCAAGTCCTGATAAGCATCGTTTTGCTTAGGGTTAATGATGTACTGCAGCGAGGTAATTTCTGGTACTTCAGAATGTAAATGCTCCAATAGGGGAACAATCAGGTTTTGATCATCATAGAAAAAGATCATGATGACCATCAAATCGCCGGAGTTGGCATTGCGGATGACCACATTGCGCAAAAAACCTTCGTTATTTTTTTGATCAAAAAACGTAAGTTCATTGTCAACTGCATATTTTTTCAGAGTCAACCGTATTTTATTAGAAGGGTCAGGCTGAAGATAGCAATGGTCTATGTCCAAAATTTTATCAAAGCGTTTGGGAATATGAAAACCCAAGGCATTGGGATCTTGAATTTTTTCTTCAGTAGCAATTTCTTCCTTAGTCATCCAACGACGGTTAGAAAAGGTAAACTCCAGTTTGTTGCGGTAATACTGGGTATGGGCTGAGCCCAAAATTGGCTTTACTTCTGGTAAATCCAACTTGCCTATTCTTTCCAGGTTGTCAACGATTTGTTGTTGCTTAAACTGCAGTTGTTGCTCATACGGCAAGTGTTGCCACTTGCAACCTCCACACGTACCAAAATGGCTACAGAAGGGTTCTATCCGCAAAGGAGAATATTCATGAAACTGGACAGGTATTGCCTCAATGTAGTTTTTTCGCTTTCTGGTAACTTTTAAATCAACCACATCTTGTGGAGCTACTAATTTGCCGTCTACAAATATGACCTTATCTTCGTATCGTGTTATACACTTTCCTTCGGCCGCCACCCCTTCTATAGTAAGGTTTGGTATAATAACTTGTTTTTTTCTTCTCATGTTAAGAACAAAGTTCAACAGTTTTTAACTTATTACAAAAAAAAGGATACTTTAGAGCTCGTTTAAAATTCACCTAATAGGCACTTTACGCGAATTTTGCCCTCATATATTGTTAAATTTATCTGCAATAGCGCGGCTATTACTTCAAAATTTAACGCATCTGAAAACAAAATTCATCGAAAATCACGCTAAACGCGAAAGTTTAAACAAGCTCTTAGGTAAAATATATAATCCACATACAATGAAAAAATTTTATTTAACGCTTGCTTTCCTGCTACTAGGGTGTTTTACATTGCGCGCCACCCACATAGTAGGGGGCGAGTTTCAGCTTAAATACCTCGACGGCTTCAATTATACACTTATACTCAATCTTTATTTCGACGATGTTAACGGCAACCCTCAAGCAGAAGACAACGACATAACCGCTTCTATTTATTCTAAAGGCAGTAATACCTTAATTTGTAATTATTTCATTGTTTATAACTATTTGATTTACAAATGTTTGCTATTAATTTTTCTTGCAAAAGGTCTAAAATATCCGGGTCTGAATTAAGGGTTCGCTGTATGGTAATGAACCCTTTTTTGTTAAAACCCTTCATTTGTTTTCTGATCCATTTCACCAGTTTTTGTGCGTGCAAGGCTACATAAGAAAATCGGTATAACTTGAATTCAAAACCTTTTTTGTCTTTTGTTCTGGCTTCCCCAATTTGGAGCACATGTTTGAGTAATTTGAAAAACTGTTCAATATAAGTTCTCTGAAACCAGTGTCTTCGCAAGGTTTTGGCGAAAATATGTTTACTTGTGCTATAAATAACACTTACTTTCTTTGATCCATTGAGCCGAAAAAACAGCAAAGTTACAGCTTGTTTCTTGCTACAATAATAGGCACTTATTCTCCTTTTAAAAGTGGTTTTATCTTCCTCAGGAAGCATTTTTTGACTCGCTTGATGAGCTTGCTCTGCTGGGATAAATTCTTTCTCAATCCAATCAGAGAGCTTTACCTTTTGACCCTCTATTACCACATAATGAGATTTTTTGGTTACACTGATGTAACAAAGTCCATTTTGGGCACAACTTTCTGCCAAAGCCTCATTACTATATCCATTGTCACAACTCAGGTGAAGTGTAGGAAAATCATACCCAGTTCTAGTCAGCTTTTTGCGATATTCTCCCCAGCGCCTCACAAGCTTTTGAGCTACTTTTGCTGGTTTCTGATAAGCGTTGGAGGTTTTCTTCTTGATAAAATCAAAGAAAAGTGGGTAAAATACCCCATCAATGCTCACCCCAAGGGTCAACACCCGAAAACCATACACACTTGTACCAAACTGACCACTAAAAAATTTCCCGTAGCACTCCTCAAAATCTTTCAAATGATTCTGAGAAGATAGCCAACACCGAAACACGCTATCATCCAACACAACAGTGACCGTTGTTTTTGACCAACAACTTGAATCTTTTTCACTCATTTCTTGGAGTACCTGACCCAACTGAGCCGAAAAAACCTCTTCAAATAGCTTCCGAATGGTGCTAATAGATAAATTAGAAGCCAACTTTTGATAGCTGATTTGAGCAGAATTGCTCACAACCCCATGCTTCACTAAGATACTGTTCAAAGTAGGTAAACCTACCAATTGACCCAAATAAAAAACCTGCAGAAGCTTTTCTAGTTTAGTGCATTCCTCTAAACTCAAACACGATTTATCAAATGTTTCCGAAATGGTAGTAAATATGTTGACCTCCTCACAAAAATGACCACGAAAATATTTTTTTACTAAAGAGGATAGTTCTTTACGAAAGTTTTTTTAAAATGTATATTCATTGTAAAAGCTATTATGATGTTTTAGGAGATATAATAATAACCTTTTGCAATGAATTATGGGTATAATTAATTGGAATTCAATTTTTTATACCCTTTTTAATTTCTACAACTTAATGGGGAGGGTACTGCTAGAAAAACTAGAAGATCAAAACGTACCTTATACCAACCCTGAGTGTTCTATTGGGCAATTGGTTACCCGCAAAATAATTTATGGTGCCAACTTAGAGCTCTCTGCCAATGTATTTGACGATGCCAGGGGCTACTATGTAGTATGGGAGCGTTGCTGCCGCAATAATATCATTACCAATATCAACAACCCCGGTGGCACAGGCAATGTGTTTTATATGGAGTTTCCGGCGGTAGTCAGAAACGCCACCCAGTTTATCAACTCTTCGCCTGAGTTTTTTACGCTCAAAGGAGACTATGCCTGCATTAACCAACCTTTTACTTTTGAGTTTGGCGCTGCTGACCCTGATGGCGACCAATTGCGTTATTCCTTTGTGACCCCTTTGGCAGGCAATACCGATGTAAACCAACCTGTATTAGAAAATAGTTCGTTTCCGGCACCCTACAGCAATGTAAGTTGGCAACTTGGCGTAAATGCTACCAATGCCATTGCCCCAGGTATGGCTATAGACGCCAACGGGCGCATTACGGTTACTCCAGACAAGCTCGGTTTATTTGTTTTCTCAGTATTATGCGAAGAAATCCGCAATGGAGTAGTCATAGGGAGGGTTCGCCGGGATTTTCAGATTTTGGTAATCGACTGCCCTACCAACCAATCGCCTGCAGTGTTTGTCAGAGAAAAGGGGGAAGTAAACTATTATTCAAGCAGTGATACCATTTACATTGATTTGGAAAAAGAAAGGTGTTTGGATGTATTTGTACGCGACCCTGACTTTGGGCAACAAATCTCTGTGTCAGTCAACCCCATCAATTTTCAACTCAGAGACGCCATATTTAACAATGCATTGCAAACCAACAGCAACCCCAACGACTCGCTCAGCTTTGACCTCTGTTGGCCTGAATGCCTCGCTACCGATGCTACCAATACGCCGTTTATATTTGACGTAATTGCCTCTGACGATGGCTGTGTGCTCCCCAAACGTGATACCATCAGGCTTACGCTCATAGCCCGGCGTCCCGCCAATAACCCACCCAACCTCAGCAGCAACCTGACAGGCAACAGCACCACGGTAACAGTAGAAGATGTGATTGGTTTTAGCTTGTTGGGGGTAGACATAGACAACGACAGCCTGTGTATAGAAGCAGTAGGGCGAGGATTTGACCTTGCTGCTCTTGGCATCAATTTTAATCCCATATTGGGCAAAGGCAATATTTCGGGCGATTTTTCGTGGACTACCAGTTGCGTTGCTGTTCCTGACTCGGTCAACGAGTATATGATTGATTTTATCATTACCGAAAAGCTTAAATGTAACAGCAACCAAGATACTCTCACGGTAAAACTTATCATAAAAGACAAGGTAGTAGTGCTCGATCAGTTTTTGCCTGCCAATGTATTTACCCCTAACAACGATGGCAAAAATGATGTGTTTAAAATGCCCAACTTGCCCAATGAAAATTGTAAGTATCAGTTTCGGCAAATAGACATTTTCAATCGTTGGGGCAGGCGGGTATTTCGCAGCAAAGACCGCAATTTTGAATGGAGCGGTGGCAACGCCATCCCCGGCATATATTACTACCATATCGATTTTAAATCGGTCAAATACAAGGGTACAGTTACTTTAAGAAAGTAGTAGTAAGACAAGGTTCTTTGCATTGCTCTTTGGCAGTGCAAAGGGCATTTAACCATTCTAGAGCACTTCCTAAAAAGGGCATATGGACAAATAAGTCATCACTATTCTATGAAAAAAGCTACCAATGAGCTTGCGTCTCTTTACCGCCTACTCGTATTTAGTTCAATATACGTCTTGGCATTTGCAGCTCTTTTTCTCGACAGGCAACGTCCCTTGTTTTTCACAATTACTGGAACATTGTTAGGCTTGGGGGTTTTGGTTGGGTGGTTGTATATACGCCGCAAAAAAGGGCTCAGCAGAGGGTTTGCCGCCATGGGGCTTATATTGGTCTATATGATTGCCTGGAGCGTGTTCATTATCCTACTGCTAGGCTTTGAGCTTCAGGTAGTTTTTAAAACCCTGCGTGAATGGCGCTTGTATTTTTTTGACCAAACCTGGACTGTAAAACTCTTGTTTTTTTTCAAGCTCACTCCTCTGCTTTTATTGATTATCAATCTGGCACAACTCAGCATCGCCTTTGGCAAAGGTAAGCGCTAAACCTTTTAGACATTATATTTAGCTTTAGAGTAAGCAGCTTTCAATTTTGTGTATTATTGAAGAAAAATAAAACCTGATCACTGATGACAACTACCAACCTTAGTTATCCCATTGGGCAATGCATTGTACCCGACCCCATGTCTCAAGCGCACTTCGCCCAGTGTATTGCCGAAATAGCTGATTTGCCTAAGCAAATGCGGGCTGCTACCCAAGACCTGCAAGCAACTCAGCTAGACACTCCTTACCGCCCCGAAGGTTGGACAGTACGCCAGTTGGTACACCATGTAGCCGATAGCCACATGAATAGTTATGTACGTTTTCACTGGACACTGACCGAACCCACCCCTACTATCAAGGCTTATGACGAAAAAGCCTGGGCAGCCCTCGACTACCACCAAACAATGCCCATTGAGGTGTCGCTACAGTTGCTCGATGCCTTGCACCAGCGTTGGGTAGTATTGCTTCGTGCCCTCACCCCCAACGACCTCCACAAAGCCTTTGTGCACCCTGCCACCCAACAACAGGTAAGCCTACACGAGGCGGTGGCTACTTATGCCTGGCACGGCAAACACCACGTGGCGCACATTACTTCGTTGCGGGCACGCATGGGGTGGTAAACTCACCGTTTGCCCCACTGCTAGAACAGCTCCAGGTCTAACTGGTTGTCGTTGTTTGGGTTCAGGTACTTAAAACCATATTCAGGGGGTTTGAGTCCTCCATATTCAATAATTTTGGTTTTAAAACCGGCAAATATTTCGTCGAGCTTTTGGTCTACCTGATTGGGCGTAAGGTAATACATAGACCAGCCCAGGTTTTCGAGGGTGTTTTTGGCTTGGCGGTATTGTGCTATCTCTTCGTTGGTAAACTGGGTGGCATTGGCAGGCATGACACACTCTACCCCTATGTTTTTTCGCTTGCAAAATATAGCAAAATCGAGGTGGTACGATTGGCTACCCTGGGGGTTGATATCTACCCTAAATTGGCGCTCTACATAGATTTGCCGCTTCAAGAATGCCTTCCAGACCTTTTCTTCCAACAAACTATTGTCAAATATATCGTTGAACTCCAGGGCGTTGAAGAGCTTGTAAGAGGTAGTAGGCACAAACAACAAACGTCGGGGGCGGGCGCTTACTATAGGTCTATAGAGTACATTGGGGGCCGAAAACGATATTTTGTAGTATTGTTTTTTGGTTTTGCTGTTGGGCGTTTCGTCCGGAAAAAGTTCGGTGCGTTTTGCCAGACCAATGTCGTTTACTTCGGCAAACCACTTGATGGTGTATTTGTCGTTGCCAAAGGCTTTGGTAAAATAAAAGGCAATGAACTTGAGCTGCCCTTCTTTGACAATGGAGGGGGTGTGGCGTACTGGAATGCGGTACCAGCCCTGGGTTTTGGCTATGTCAAAATCTGCCTGGTTGTTCATCAACACCACGAGGGTATCTTTATAGTTGTCCATAACGAATGTTCAGTATTTTGTATTTGGATGAAGTATTTTTATCAATTCAATATACCAAAGATTGATACATGCCACGGAAGTTTTTCGGATTTTTTTATTCGCTCACGCAAGCCTCCCCCCTCCCTCTGGCAAGTTCAGTTACCAGGCTCAAAGCATTGGTTTAAACTGAAACACCGCCTTACTATCATATTTGCAAATATGTACTTCAGGCAACAGTCCACTATAGCTACGCTGGTGCTGGGCTAATTACTTGCGACTTGTAACGTTGGCACCTAAGGCTGTAAATCTCCCAACCTTCCCTCATAAAAAAAGCCTTGAAAAACCCTGAAATGTCTAAAAAAACTGCTAACTTAAAGCCAGTATCAAACCCAATCCAATCTTACGCTCTATGAGACCATCTACTACCAAAGAGCCTACTCCCAAAAAAACGAGTACCAGCTCAAACCTTACGCCTTTTGACAAATCGAAAGCTCGCTCGATAAAGCCACCTAAGTATGGCATTCAAGCGGCAGACAACCCTCAACCCTTGCAAGCCAAGTTTGGGAATAATTTTGCTAGGGCGGGTAGTTTGCGGAGGAAGGGAAAAAGCTATAGGGGAGTATTTAAGGATAGAGGAGGAGAAACATATACTGTAGATGGAAAAGAATACAACAATTATGGAAATTATAATCCTTACGATGGCCAACATACGATAGTAGCAGGCAATACTTATACTGGCTTGAGTAAACGATACTATGGAAATAGCTCTATGGCATCAAGCTTTATGAAACTACATCAAAAGTTAGAAAAAAAGTTTGTTCCTGGCGAAACTATAGTAGTGAACTTTGAACGAGAAGGAAGACATGTGAAACTTGCTAGATTAAATGTTCAAGCTATAGACTTTTATAAAACTATTGAACAAGAGGGCTTAGGGGGAATAGCGAGTCGTTATAATATTACGACTGATTTACTCATTAATATGAATGCTAACTTGCAACTCCAGCTTTTTAAGGCTGGTGATGAAATTAGAATACCACAGCCGTTTGGAACAATCACCTTAAAACTTACTAAGGATACTACTGCAGAGGCTCTAGCACAAAAATATAAAATAAGCCTAGCTACAATCGTTGACCTAAATTTAAAAGCAGGAGCTGTACTTGCTGTTCCTGGTAGTACATATTCACAAAAAACAAGAGAGAAAATAAAGCCTGGAAACAAAACAACTCAAGTAGTTAAACATACACGAAGCAAGTTTGGAACACATACATTGAGTCCCGAAAACGTAGACATTCTCTTAAATAAATATTCTAAATATACAGCTTATGTAGCAAATAAAGGAGATAATCTTTGGAAAATCATGCACAAATATTGGGGGAATTGTGCTTCAATGTATACTGAGCAAAGTTATTATAATTTGGTACATGGGTTAGTTCTTGCAATGTTAGAAGTAAATAACTTAAAACTCAATTCCCAAGGAAAAATTGATGGATTTTTACCAAATTCTCCTATTTATATCATTGTGCCTGACTTTCATTCTAATGATCACAACTCAAATAAAAAGCGTAAAACTAATAAAAAGAAAAATGATCCATCTAAAATATTAACTGACGAACAAAGTGCCAAAATTGGTAAAGTGTTAAATTACACAGGTGGAGCCCTCGCTTTAATAGATATTACCCGAAAAAAAATGGGTGAGAATAACAAGGTAAATGATTTTTTAAAATCAAAATTGGGTCAAGGAAACTACAGTAAATTAATTAAAATTTTAGATAAAGGGCTTAAAGCATTTAATAAAGCTGCTACTATTGCCGCATTCACTAAACTCTTTGTAGATATAAAAGACGGGCGGTATGTAGGCAAACCTGAAAACCTTTTCTTTGATGTAGTATCAACCGTTGCTGGACTACACCCTTATGGTGCTATCATGAATGCCTTTTTAACCTATATAGGAGTTGACGGAGATACCTTTAGAGCTTTTTGTAAGCAAGAAGGAAACATAGAAATTCCTTTAATCTCATCAGTTAGAACTATTGGTACAGGGGAAAGCAAAGTAACCGTACACACCTTTACACCATTTACTAGTGTCCTCAGTAATCCCCAGAATGTTCCTCCACCGCATCCAGACATGATTGCTAAAAAGGCACTAAACAAAGTGCTAGATAAAAAAGCTCTTTTAAATGCAATAAAAAACAAAAAGGTAATGAATTCAAAGCCAAGGCCTTGCAAAATGAATAAATAATTACCCCACCACCACCTGGCGCAAGCGTCCCTCGCTTGTGCCTTTTTTTAGAGAAAGCATCTTGCCCCGAAGAAAAATCGGGATTTTGAAACTTCCATGTTTTTGCAAAAAACAAAATCATTGAGCTTGAATTGGCTACGTGGGACACAAGTCTGGAGACTTGCGCCAGCTAATGTAATGAAAATACCCCCCCCCCCTCGCTTGTGCCTTTTTTCGAGGAAGCATCTTGCCCCGAAGAAAAATCGGGATTTTGAAACTGGTGCCCTGGCTTATGCGCGTGGCAACCAAATAGAGCTTGGTCCAGGGCAAGAACGCCACCTGCCCCACGAAGCCTGGCATGTGGTGCAGCAAAAACAAGGACGGGTAGCCCCTACTGACACTTTAAGCAAAGGCTTGCCTGTGAATAATGATGCGGCGCTAGAGAAAGAGGCGGATGTGATGGGGGCGAGGGCTTTGGTAGACTCACCTTATAAACAACCTCCAACTATTTATATTTGGACTGACAAAACAAAAGAATACCCGATCGCTTCATATCAAATGAGAATCATTGCAAAGTATATGCAAGAAATCTTTGATAAAAATGATAAAAAATATGAAGCAGTAGCAAAACTAGGCATTAAGGTGAAGGTAATAAGCGCAAGTAATAGAAAAAAAAGAAAGTTTCGTAAAATTGATGCAATAGTAGAAATTAAAATAACTGATGCAACAATAGATAATGAAGCTAAATTCCTGAAATGGAGAGACCCCAATAGTAAGGAAAAAGTAGAAGGATATAATAATTCAATAAAATTCGTCTCATCAAACGCCAATAGATCTAAAGGAGGTTTAGAATATAATGATAAGCGAAATTATTTATATGATTTGGCTTGGCTTGCTTCGCATGAAGCAGGACACCAATTCTTAACTTATGCTACATTTATATTAGCTGGTTATAAAGGTTATGCAGCTTATACAAACGGGAAATTTGATTTTGAAGGATTCGCAATAAGTAATATGCCTGGAGGACATTATGATGTACACAAAGATTATAAAGCATTAGATGACAATTACCTTATGAGTTCTCATGGTGCCTATGAAAGGTATCCTAAAAGAGAACTACCATCACCTAAATTACAAAAACACGAACGCTTGACTATAGGGCAGGTTGTGTTATTATACCGTTACTTTAGAGAACATGGCAAGTAAGCAGTTTTTTTCACGTATTACAAGTTGTGTTTCTATCTTGTCTATCATTTTTAGTTGCAATACAAGGCAAAATCAACCTAGAAACACCCTGGTAGAGCTGAAATGGCAAAAGAACGTTTTACTTCTTCGTGAGTTTATCAAAAAGATCGGCATTTCAACAGAAAATCAAGAAAAGATTAATTTGGCAGGATACAATCGTTATGGAAAGTTAAGCATCATTAATAATTCTAATTGTAGAGTTTTGATTCGCCCCTTCAAACATAATTACTTGAATCTGTTACAAACCTATTATTTTTCTGATGGGACAGGCATTACTAATTTGGAAGAGCCCACAAGTTTCTTTTTTGCTCCAAATAGCCTACAAGTAATTCACCCAAGCGACAGTTTACAATCTTTTATAATGTTTAAAACCCATGCCAGGAAAAATGAATCAGCAAACACCTTAACATTGGTTGATTCTGTCAGTAATACTTTTAGATATTTCATAAAATATACTGATATAGGTTCCAGAAAAGACTCTATGTTTATAGTAAAATTGATGCTAAAAAGACGAGGCACAGCGTATCAAATGTCTAGCAAAATATATTCTAGAACGGTTTACCCCCGCTAAGCCTTTGGATGGAAGAATGTTTGTTACTTTCATTGAGGAGCAACACCATCTGACGCAATGGAAGCGACACGCTTCCTCAATAGTAAAAGGACACCAGTCATTGATTCGGAGCTACGCTAAAAAACGGGGAGACGGCTACTTACGCCGTGGCTTGTGTCTTCACCATAGCCGTCAGGCTAAGAGGAGCATAGTAAAAAAATCACTTAAAAATACCATCACCGCCTCAGCGAGTGTCCCCACACGCTGATCGAATCGCCAAAATTAGGATACTGAAAGATGTTTCAGGGGGTAAAAAAATAGTAGCCTGACGGCTATGGTGTCTTCACAAGCAACCAAAAGACAGTGCGTCATTAATAATCGAAGAACAACCTTCTACGCTCGTTTTTCGGAATACTGAAAAATACCCTCAGGTGCTGGAATCGGGGTCGGTTGTTAAAAACCTTCCGTAGAAGGCTTGGATGAATGGAAGCCTCCAAACTTACTTGACAAAATACTATGGGGCGCCAAGCAATGAAATTTACTACGCTAGGGCAACCATAAAGGATTGCCCACACCTGGCGCAAGCGTCCCTCGCTTGTGCCTTTTTTTAGAGGAAGCATCTTGCCCCGAAGAAAAATCGGGATTTTGAAACTTCCATGTTTTTACAAAAAACAAAATCATTGGGCTTGAATTGGCTACGTGGGACACAAGTCTGGAGACTTGCGCCAGCTAATGTAATGAAAATAACCCACCTGGCGAAAGCGTCCCTCGCTTGTGCCTTTTTTTAGAGGAAGCATCTTGCCCCGAAGAAAAATCGGGATTTTGAAACTTCCATGTTTTTACAAAAAACAAAATCATTGGGCTTGAATTGGCTACATGGGACACAAGTCTGGAGACTTGCGCCAGCTAATGGAGGCAAACAAGTTTAGTCTTGGGAATAGGTCTTCTAAAAAAACCCAAGAAAAATCGGGATTTTGAAACCCACTCTGGCTTAAGTTTTTTCAACTTAAGCTTTTGGATAGAAGAAAGTTTGTAACTTTCGTTAAGAAGCAAGCATTACCATTTGCCTCGCCGCGCTCCTATTCTCATTTTTGCAAAAACGATATTTCCCTCCTCAAGTGTGTGCTTTTCTCTAGTGACAGTATCCATTTTACACTAAAAAATATTCAGATATTCAAAAAAAAAATACTGCCTTCAAACCAGCTTCAAACTTACATCAATCTTACGCTCTATGAGATCTTTATCTACCAAAAAGTCTACTCCAAAAAAAACGAGTACCAACTCAAACCTTGCGCCTTTTGACAAATCGAGAGCTCGCTCGATAAAGCCCCCCAAGTATGGCATTCCAGAAATAAACATTTGCATATTGAAAGCATATCAACCTAAACTTGAAATCTTATAAATATGGGACGAACTTTGACCAAAGAATCAACGCCACAAATCACAAATACCAGCAAAGTTGCTTCTGGCAACCCTTCTAAAATACCTTCACACCTTGCCACAGATTTGGGAACTAATGACACAGTAAAGAAAATGATGGCTTATGGTAACACAGAACAAGCCTCTTTTCCAGCAAAAGTTGCAGCTCCTCAGATTCCTCAAGGTTCTCCTCAAACCCTGCATAAAAAGATAAAACAGCCAAAAGCTGTAATTCCTGTCCCACCCAAGACACCGCCCAAAACCAAACCCTATACCGTAGACAAACAGGGGCGGGTTATTTTTGATGAAGGCATTACCCCCTTCTGGCGCAAGGTGTGCCGAGAAACGGCGTAACGCAAAGTTACAAAGTATGCTGTAACTAAGATGGTGGTTCTTCTGTTCTTTTAAGTCTTCCGAAGGAGACTTGAAAGCCTAAATACAGGGAAGTCTCCAGACTTCCTTGCGTAGCAAAACTCACCAAGCACTTACACCAAGCAAGGGCTGCATTCGCAGAGAAGTCGGGAGACTTCTTTCATTCATCGTGTCAAGTCGCCCTGTGAGAAGACTTGACACAGCAGGGATAATGAAAATAAAGATTATCCAAAAGGCATTAGATTAGACTTAGAAAATAATGCTGGTGCTAACTTTATAAACTAGATTTATGGAGATTGAAGAGCTTATCAATATGTTGTCAGGAACAGACTTTGCTTCCAAAATAGACGCTTTAACTTATATTATAGAGCACAAAAACAATTTTAACCAAACCTCTTTTCTGCCTTTACTTCCACATATTCATCCATTGCTTAACGATCAAAATATAGGCATAAGAAGTATTGCAGCTTTTGCCTTAAGTAAAGTGGGGAATCATACTTCAATTCCCTTTTTGAATAAATCATGGTTCAATGCGCATATAAAAGAAGATGAAAAAAAAGAAAAAGAAAAAAGAGACCATCTCTTGAATAGACAAATATTAATTGCAATTGCCGATATTGACAAAATTGAACTTGCCCTACCTATTTTGAGAAACTTTAAGGAATGGAGTCATCAAGATAAGGCTTTAGCAGCAGAATGTTTTGGTATTAATTTAATTGATCTCTTGAATTATGAAAAAGATTTAGAAACTAGAGAATCAGTAATAAAGTACTTGATGAAAGCAGGATATGAGCCTGGCACAAGGATTAAATAAAAGTAAGATATTTCAAAATCGAACTCTTTAGCCTAGTCTCTGCTCAAAAACTCCTCAACTGGCGCAAACACTTTTGCTTGTGTCCCCCAGCTGGCTTAAGTTTTTTCAATTGAAGCCTTTGGATAAAAGAAAGTTTGTAACTTTCTTTGAGAAGCAAGCATTCCCCATTTGCCGCAACTGCACTCCCATTCTCATTTTTGCAAAAAAGAGACTCGCCGTCCAAGGCGATTTATCAACCATCGGCTATGGCTACAAACTCTTCCCTTCCTTCCAATACTCCCGCTGGATACCTTCCATTAATATTTGTTGAGTAATACAGCTTTTGCCCGCAATGGCGGCAAGCGAAGCGTGGCGCGCTACATTGGTGATAGAGCCACCCGATAGCTTGTATTTTTCGGCAATTTGGTTCAGATCAATGTCTTGAGCTATTTTTTTCTTATCGCCTACCGGCAACACCTTTTGCCAAAGCCTGAGGCGCTGGCTGGGTTCGGGCAAAGGAAAATAAATGATAGACTCAAAACGGCGGGTAAAGGCTTCGTCGATGTTTTCGCGCAGGTTGGTGGCAAGCAAAGTAATGCCCTCAAAGGTTTCGAAACGCTGGAGCAAATAAGCCACCTCCTGGTTGGCGTAGCGGTCGTGCGAGCTTTGGGTTTGGGTACGTTTGCCAAAGAGGGCGTCCGCTTCGTCAAAAAACAAAATCCAGTCTTTGTGGGTGGCAGCATTGAACACCCGCGCCAGATTTTTTTCGGTTTCGCCTATGTATTTCGACACCATCATCGAGAGGTCAACCCGGTATACTATCTTGCCCGTTTCTTTGCCCAACATACTTGCGGTGAGGGTTTTGCCCGTACCCGGAGGGCCATAAAACAAGGCACGAAAGCCGGGACGCAGGTTTTTACCCACCGTCCAATCCTGCAACAAACGGTCTTTGTTTTCTATCCATATTTTTATCTCGTCCAGTTGCCTTTTGGTGCTTCGGGGCAACACCAGGTCTTCTTTCCAGTCGAGGCGGGGTGCACTCATGCGGCTTGCCGGAAACTGCACGCTAAACTCAGGCTGGTAACTCTGCCCATACAACCAACGCGCCTCGTATTCGGGCGTGAGGCGCAACACCCCACTTTGGCGGGTAGCAAAGGGCTGGTCAGAACGAGGCACTAGTTCTATCATGCCTTGGCTAAACAATATTTGTTGCTGATGCAACAATGCCATTGCCTCTAGCCTTTTAGACAAATCGTTGCCCGCCATCAAAAAGACAAAAGTTTCGCCCGTAGGCAAAAAACCACTTTGTTCATGGGGCACCACTCCTCCAAACTCAGTGAAACTGCGTTGAAAAGTTTGGTTTCGGATAAAGAACACATCAAATAATTGAGGTTGTAGGCGAGCCGCTATACACAAAGCAAGCGCCAGGCGTTCGCCAAACTCCAAGTCAAAGTGCTGTACTACTTCAGCATAATCCGAAGCTTCAAGAGGTGGTGGGAGCAACTCATCAACCGATTCATATCCACCCTTTTCTCCTGTCTCAAAATATAGAGAAAAACGCAAATCAATTACTTTCTGTAGCCAATTCAACTCATTGTCAAGTACACTTGCATTTACCATTCTACAAAAATTGCCTGAGGCATCCAGGGCAGCTTTACCACTTGGTAGCTCCACTCTAGCCGGGTTAATAAAATATCAAAAGTTTCTTTTTCTACCTGTAGTAGGTAACTATTGTTTGGCTGGGTAAGTACCCCTTCGCGCTGCAAAAAAGATTGCTGGAGCCCTTCTACCGAAATACTGCCCAAGCCTTTGGCATACTCCAGCACTGCCTCCATCAACAAGTCCGCGTCTGCCTGCTCTTCCTGGGTCAGGGGCAATTGGGGTTCTATGGCTTGGTCTATAGGTATGCCACACAACAGTTTGTTCAGGGGCAATACATACTCGGGCGGTTCGGTAGCTCCATCTACCAGGTATTGCAGCACCCAGGCGGCGCGGTGCTGTAAAGCGGGGGTTTTAAATTTCTTGTCTTCTACCCAGTCTAAGTTTTTAAAAAAATTGCCCAAAAACACCCACAATATTACCAAGCCTGCATTGTCTACATAGACTTCGTCAGAAGCAGCAAACTGTTTTTGTAACAATGGTTCAGCAACCGCTTCTTTATCCACTGCTTGTACTTGTGTTTGTGCTTGTTCCTTCGTTTCAGTCAGTGACTCAATGTCTACCTCCGTTTCAGTCAATGGCTCAACGTCTGCCTCTGCCCACACCTTGCCCCAGTCAATGCTAGGTACACCAGAAACCATTGGGGGGGCTTTCGCCAAAAGAGTAACCACCTCATTTACCTTTTGGGGAGGAGTCGCACCCTGAGCAATGGTCAATAAAAAGTTTTGCAAAAATCGGGGGCGCTTGGGCGAATGGGCTGCCTGCCCCGACAAAGTAAGCAAGGCAAGCTCCCAAAACAAGTACCGCAAACGGGCAAAATTATAGTCCAACGCAGTTGCCATGGCAGGCAAGCTTGAGGGCAAGGCACGCACCAAGGGCAACAAGTCTTGAGGGTCGGCATAGTGAGCACTTAGCTTTAGCAACACTTCATCGTTAAAAGTAGCAATGATTCGTTGCCGCCCCTGGGCAGTTTGGTAATACTTATTGAGCTGATCAAGCAACCATTCGGGGTGTTGCTCTAGAGTCGCAAGCAAAGCATTTTCCAGCAAACTGGGGCTCGCTTGTGCCCACCAGGGCAGGCGCCCCGTGTCCAGAAAAAACACCAAAATCTCAGGGTCAGCCCCTCCCCTTTTGCTTGGTTTCTTAGTCAGGCTTTGCGGCGTTTGGTCTACCCAAGTATCCACATCGCCTAATAGTTCGTCTAAGCCTTGGGCGGTGCCTGTAGCGGGTAGGTTTGCCCATTTTGCCTTGAGCAAATTTACCAAAGCTGCTTTGAGCTTATCTACAACAGCCGCATACTCGTTGCCCAATCCCAAGTCGAGCGCCTTGAGGCGGGCAAGCAAGGTATCTAGCGAAGCATCGCCGGGTAGCCGATCGTTGAGCAACGCCCTAAAGCCTCGTTTGAGCAGGGGCATTATTTCTTGCGCCTGTAGTTGCTCTAGGTCTTCAGCGGGGTGGGTTGCCTCTGCTTGGGCAATGCCCTTTTGCAACACCTTTTCCAGCACCCGTTTCACCTGCTGGGCAATGTCTTCTTCCAGGTGGTTTGCCCGTATTTGCCCCAGGTCTATCTCTAGCTTGTCAATGCGGTGCAACACATTGGGCGGGCTGAGCCGGTTCAGCGTTTCGTTGATGAGGGGCAATATTCGTTTTTGAAAAATTGCCCCCAAGTTATTTTGCATTGCTTGTGCCTTTTCTTCTCCGGCTACCGCTACCTCAAACACTTGTTTTTTTATCACATGTCGGTGGTTGGTTGGGGTCATGAGCTTACCGTAAAGTCAATACTGGCAATAATGACCGACACACCCGTTTGGGGCTTTTCTGCCACCAGTCGCAGCGTTTTGTCGTCGGTAATCGGGTTGTTGGTTTCTACAAAGAAGGTGGTAGGCGTTGCCTCACCTGGGGCCATGTCAACCCCCACCTTCGAGAAGCCTACCCCGTCGCGGCGTGGACTGGCAGTTTGGGCATCATGGTATAACTTAGGCGCTTGTTTGGCACCATTGGTATACTCCAGGTAGTATAACATACCCGCTTGCATATTTGCTACCTCCAAACGTGCTTTGGTATTGTTTACCACAGGGTTGGGGTTTATCACGTGCGTAGCGGTGGTCATTGGTCGGGTAAACAACGCGCCAATGGTGGTGCGGTCGTTGCTGCTCAATATCGTAGGTTGGGTGTGCCCTGCTTTAGAAGCGACCACCATAAACATAGTATCCTGGGTAGTATTGAGCGCGCTCAAATCAAACACCAGGTCATCACCATCAGCTGCAGGGCTCAAGGTAGCCAGCAATTGATAGTCGATAGCACTTATGGGGGCAGCTTCATATCTTTCCGGAGCGTTGTTGGTAGTGGCAGGCACTGCCGGACGCAATATTTTTACAGTAGTGCCTTCGCCATTGTCTACCTCTAGTACATCGGTGGCGGGAGGTTGGCTGAGCTTGTGGTGCACAAACTCCGGGTCACTTATTTCGCGGTAATACAAGTGATAGTCTACGCTTGCCTGGGTAGCAAAGGTACCATCGCTTATTACTGCATTCACTCCTGTAGTTACCCCATGGTCTACCACCTGTTGGCTCAGGGCAATGCTGAGCCCAGGATAAGCCCTTACCCTCAACTGCACGCTGCCTACTTCGGCAGTCGCCCCGTCCCGTGTGCCTTTTACTATAATCAATACATCTTCTTTGAGCCCGTCAGTTACCTGAGTGGTAATGCTCAAGGTACCGTTTTCCTGGCCATTATAGGTACCACCATCGTCTATGCGGGTGTTGTCTATATACAAAGCATAGTCTACATTTGCCTGAATCCCACTTAGATCAATAGTAGCCTGGGTACCATAGTCTATCTCAGCGGCAGCGGCCTGGGCATTGACCAAGCCCACTCCTACCCTTGCCCTCACGGGTTGGGTCAAAAACACCGATTTAAGTGTCTTGCTCTTGGGCTCCCCTTCCGCGTTGGTCATGGTTAGTTTTTTCTCTGCCCTTATCCAGTAAATCTGGTCTTGGGTAATGGCAGGCGAAGACATGAGTACATAAGGCCTTTGTTCATAGTCTTCCTGGCGAATGGTGTCAGCCTCTATCGTAATGGGGGTAAGCCCTGCCACCGGGCGACGGTTGCGGTCGCAAATACGATAGGTCACGTTGGTTTGCGGATAATACAAGCGAATGGTAACTTTCCATCTATCTGTCTCACTGTTATACGTAGGGGCAAGGGTCTCCAGTGGCAAATCGCGCACGGGCACTGCTACCCCCCAATTGGTGGGGTTGGGGTACTGAGGATGGTACATATACAATACATCGAGGAGGTAATCGCGGTTCACCCGCAAGGCATGCGCTTGTACATTGCTTTGGGTTTTTAAAGCCGCCAATTCGGTCAGAAATTTTTGGTAAGCCGATTCAAACACCGCCATTTTGGACGTGGTCAACCAGTAGGTTTTGATACGGATATGGGCAGGGGTTTCCAGCCTGAGCAAACGCTCGGTAAACCTTCGGGTGTTTTTCTGGTCACTGGCAAAGCGCCCTACTTCGTGAAAAACATAGGTAACCTGCAATGAGTAGGGGTCTTCGTTTGGCAGAAAAGCCAACAAAGGCCCGTTTTGAAAGACATCGCCGCTGCGAGGGCGCAACAAAATGTGTTCTACGATATAAAAACCCTCCAGCCCCATGGCAAGGTTTTGCTGTTCGGGTGTGCTCAAGCCCAGCAGTTGGGCAATGCGTTTTTGGGTGCCCGACACGTTCCATTCGGTGCTGCTGTAGTCAAACGCAGTGCCCCGTGCCGCACTCAGTTGGGGGCTGTTTTTTACAAAGGCACGCTTGGCTTCTATGGCATTGCCAAAGGCACCACTATTGCCCGATTGCGTCAGAATATTGTCAGAAAAACTTTCAGAAAAGCGCGCCAAAAAATGGTCTAAAAAGCGACTGCTACGGCTTTTGTCGGTGGCGTTGCCCAATACTTCGATGGCGTTGCTTTGTGTGTTGGGCGCCTCGCCTTGGCTATAAATACCCTCCAAAGCTGGCACATTGTCGGCGTTGAGGGTTTGGGCAAAATAACTTTGAAAATCGCCTTGGTCGCGCGCTGCCGACAACAAGGTGGGTACACTGCCCAATTGGGCAAAATGATCGGCAAGTATTTGTTCAAAAAACAACAAATAAGCACTCAGTTGGCGGGCCTGGGCCCGGCGGGCGTTGGGGGCGTTTTCGGGCAATCCATAGGGCGTCACCCCGTATACTTCGGGCATGTGATGGCGCACCGAGGTATAATAGGCTACTTCCTGGTTGGTGCCCCTGGCGGGCAAATAGTCTAAATCTTTGGCTTCGGGGGGCGTGCTTTGCGCCTGTTGCCATAGCTCCTGGTATTTCTCTTCTACCTCATCACTGTCATACGTCACGGGCAAGTCGTCTCTAAAAAAGCTAATTTCATAGTCTTCTTTATCAAACACCACCGCTTTGTTGGCATCCAGGGGCACCAACCAGTCCAAACGATGGCTTGAAAACTCCTCCCCTTCTTTGGCAATGTCCAGGGTTAAAATGGTCTTGATCTCCGGGGCGAGATTCATCAATACCTGCACCAGGTCAGAGCGCCTTAACTCGGCGCGTTTCTCAAATTTGCGCAATTGCTCTTTAGATAAAAACCCGTTGGCCATTGCCGGCCCGTCAAACACCTCTTCAATCAAGCGTTCCTGGCGAAAGGCGTTCAGGGGTTGAAAACTAAAAGAAGGATTGACGTATTGGTACAGCAGGTGTAATACCCGTGCCGTGAGTGCTTCTACGTCTTGCGCCGTACCCAGCTCTAGTGCCACCCTTATTTTCACCTTTTCTTCGGGCAATACAGTCATATTTTCCAGGTCGGTGGCAAGCCCCCGGCTCGCCAATACTTGTTGGTAGGCAAGGGGTTCCACGTCGGTTTCATTTGCTTCGGGGGTTTTCTGAATGTTTACGTCTACCAAACCCTTGAGCTGTACCGGACGGTATACCTCATTGGGCAGCAGCTCGCTGCGGTAATCGGCAAGCACCAGCTCTTCGGAAAAAGGAGCATAGTACAACACCGGAGAAGAAGCAGTATTTGTGCTTACGTGGGCGTTTTGTATGCCCTCGACATCAATCAACATACGGCGGTAGTCTTCGGGCACCACGGGCTGGCTGCTCAGGGCTTTACGGGGCGAAAACAACAGCTCGTAGGCGGCGTCGCTGCCTCCAGCGAGTAGGTCTTCAATGCTAAAGTCTACCCTATAGCCCAGGTCGAGCAGGGCATAACAAATTTGGTCGAGCAGGGTGATCCCCGGGTCGGCGTTGTTGTGGTCGGTCCAGGTAGTGGGGGCAAGCTTTTGTATCAGTTCCAGCCCACTTTGGCGCAAGGTATCGAAGTCAGGTGTTTTTACGGTCATGTTGCTTTTATAATGGTTTGATGGTTGTGCAAGGCATTGCTTTTAGTGCAAACTACAAAACTAGTTTTTAGCCGCTGCCAACATATTTTCAAGTGCTACCATACGCACCACCAAACTGTCTATTTGGGCTTGTTGCGCTTCTATGTTTTGTTGCTGTTGTTTGTGGGCTTCGGTCAATACCGGGATGAGCCCAGTATAGTTGATAGACAAATAGCCGTCAGAGTCTGCACTCACCAATTCAGGAAAAACTTCTTGCATCTCTTGGGCAATAAAACCAAGCTGTGTGCCTTCAACAAAATTTCTTTCTGTAAACTCGTCGTTTCGCCATTGATAAGTATTACCTTGCAACTGATCCAACTTAGCAATTAAACCAGTAGTTATTGGAGTAATGTCTTTCTTAAAGCGGGCATCTGAGTATAATTGACTTCCATTGGCAGACACCATTCCTTTAAAGGTAGCGTTGCCCCCCCTTTGCAATGTCAAAATACTACCATCCCAGTTTACAGGAGTATCTTTGCCTGATGAATGACCTGAAATTAAAAAGTACATATTACCACCGTTAGCGTCAAAAACCACCGCACCTGCGCCTGACTGATAATCACCAACACTATTTGCATGGTTTAAATTATTACTATTAGATAAACTACCACCATTTGTATTCTTATAACAGTTAAACAACAATCCGTGACTTCCCCCCCAATAATCATAAGTTAGCTCTATATAGTTCAAACTATTATCTGGGTTAATTGCAATTCCGTCACTTGTACCATTAACGTTTCTAGGTTTAGCAATATCCAAAGAGTTCATAAATGCACTACCAGCAACATGCAACGTATTTGAGGGGCTGGTAGTACCAATACCTACGTTGCCATTATTAGCAATCCACATTTTTGTGGTATGGCTTCCCGTAGCACCAGTTTTAAACTGGATACCATCTGCCATACTATGGGTGCCTATGGTTAGGTAATCTTGGTAGTTGATATACCCTACTGTGACATTAACAGCAGACGGTCCATTTCTATAAAAACCTAGTGTTCCATCTATCGTCAGTGTACTATCTGGAGTGATAGTACCAATGCCTACGTTGCCACCTGAATGTACAAAAACCCGAGTTTGATTCCCCCCCGTTCGCAAGTGCATAGCGTTGTCTTTGTCGTATATAATGCCTCCATTTACATAATCGGCTCCTTTGCCAAACAATACACCTGTTTCGTAGGTAGTGGCAGGTATCATAAGCTGCAAATACCTGGTTTGATTGCTCTCAAAAACTGCCAAAGCGTTTTCAGGAATGGTACCCATTGCACCATCCTGCACATGTAGTTTGGTAACAGGGTTGGTAGTACCAATGCCTACGTTGCCATCATGTCGAATATGCATTTTAGTAGTAAGAAAACCAGGCCCATTTCTGGTTTGAAAATGCAAATCTCCTTGATATTCACTCACTCTATTGGCGCCAATGGCAGCCAATGCACTGCTATAGGAGTTGAACATCATCCGAGAAAAAGTATTGTCTACTTCTTGTACATTCAACAACTGCAGGTCATACAACCAGCTATTTTCAATGCCTTCTACCTGATCATTCCATACTTCAACACTTCCGCTCAACCTGGTGTCACCTTGCACAAACAATTTTTTCCCTGCAGGGTCATTCGTACCCACCCCCACGTTGCCATCATTGGTCACCATCCACTGGGTATTGCCCGCACTGTCTTTCAACTCAAAACCATTGGCAATGCCTAGTTGCCAGGCGGGGTCAGAGGTGGCCTCGGTGTATAACAGCAGGGCGGTTTTGTCGGTGTCGATGCCTGCCTGAATCGCCAGACCGCTGTTGACATCTTTATACACGGTGTCGTCTTGTAGAAACAAACCTTCGATCATGTCATAAAAATGTTGTTGGGTGGGAACCTCCCCCACACTAAAGGCGAGCTTCAAAGTGTCCCGTTTGGTGGTAGTATTATTAAGTAGTGTCTGAAAATTCATATTCATTTAGGGTTACAGTGAAACCAGTTTGAGTTAAGTACTAAAATTGCTTAATGGTTTAAATAGTTCGCAAAGCGCCACCTTCTTGTCATCCCGAATAATTGAAGGATCTGCTTGTCTTATGAGCTCATTGGTTCTTTTGCCTTTCGGCTAAAAGCTAACCGCCTGCACAAGCTCCCGATTATTCTCTTAAGCCTCCATATTTGCCTTCAACACCAATTTTTCCAGGTGCATGACCCGCGCCTCCAGTGCCTCGTTTTTATTATTTAAGTCTTTGGCAGCTTCTTCGCTTTTATTGTTTAAGTCTTTGAGTGCTTCGGTCAACACCGGGATGAGCCCAGTATAGTTGATAGACAAATCACCCTGATGATCTTCATTGACCAGCTCAGGGTATACTTCTTGCATCTCTTGGGCAATAAAACCAAGTTGCGTTCCTTCCGCAAAGTCTCTGTTTTTAAACTCTTCAGTGCGCCATTGATAAGTATTACCTTGCAGTTGACCTAGTTTGGCTATCACCTCATGGGTAATAGGCATAATATCTTTTTTGAATCGAATATCTGAGGTTAATTGGGTGCTGTTGGAGTATATAGCATTGCCTCTAATACTAGCATAATAACCAGCACCTCCAAACCAGTTATTGGTTGACTGCGTAAACTGAAACTCATTAAGCCCGGGTACCCACCATACAGCACCATACCTGGTTCCTGCCCCACCAAACGACACCTTTGTAGCGGGGGCATTACCACTTGCGTACAAGCCATCTAAGCGTAAAATTTCATTGGTATTAGAATCAATGTCTAGCCTATGCTGAGGACTGGTAGTACCAATGCCTACGTTACCATTTGCCATCATCACCATCTTTTTTGCATTATAACTTCCCCAAGCAAACAGAGGGCGGGTAGAGGACTCAGGCACAGTATAAGGAGCACCTTCAGTTCTTGCCTCAAAGTACATAATAGCATTGGTGCCATTATTGGAACTGGGGCTAATAGAGCCAATCACAAACAAGGCTTCTCGATTGTCTGTATCATGGTGCGCCATAATACTAGGCATAAACTGCCCAGCAGCAGCAGTAATATTACCAAACTTGAGGTAATCGCTAGGGGCATCAGTCACTTTCATTTTTAATATATCTTCATTCCCTCCCACTGCAGGCGCCAAAATATCCAGAGATGCCGCAGGGTTGGTAGTACCAATGCCTACATTGCCATCGCTTTTATTAATAAACAGGCGATATGATGAAACAGCAGGATCAAAAAAGCCAATGCCATTGTATGATTCAGTACTATTAGAAATGGAGTTATAGAGAACCCATTCATTTACAATGTCATTCTCATCTTTAGCTTTCAAAGATATACCTGTATAACCTGATACGCCAGCGTATGTAGTAGTCTCTACATTCAAGGCTATCCCTGGGGCTTCTTGTGTTATGTCCAGTCTTGTGGTTGGGCTGGTAGTACCAATGCCTACCTTACCCTCTTGATTTATCCTGAAAACTTCTGAGGCACCATTGTCATGGGTAATGGCAAAAACGCCACTGGTATCGTTGGTATTATTGTCAAAATCGATGACCAAGTCGCCCAATGCTTTAATGATAGCAGCCTCCGTAAAAGTCCCTATGTCTGCATAGGGAGCAAAATTGAGTTGATTTGCTCCAAGAGATAGTACATCACCAGGGCTGGTAGTACCGATGCCTACCTTACCATCATTCGTCACCATCCACTGGGTATTGCCCGCACTGTCTTTCAACTCAAAACCATTGGCAACACCTAGTTGCCAGGCGGGTTCAGAGGTGGCATCGGTGTATAGCAGCAGGGCGGTTTTGTCGGTATCAGTGCCTGCCTGAATCGCCAAACCACTGTTTTCGGCTTTGTACATGGTATTGCCGTGCAAAAATAAGCCTTCAATCAGGTCATAAAAATGTTGTTGGGTCGGTATTTCGCCCACATTAAAGGCGGGCTTAAGATTGTCCCGATTGGTGGTGGTATTATTAAATAATGTCTGAAAGTTCATGTTCATTTAGGGTTACAGTGAAACCAGTTTGAGGTAAGTACTAAAATTGCTTAATGGTTTAAATGGTTCGCAAAGCGCCACCTTCTTGTCATCTCGAATAATTGAGGGATCTGCTTGTCCTATGAGTTCATTGGTGCTTTTGCCTTTCGGCTAAAAACTAACCGCCTGTAGAAGCTACCGCCTATCCTAAGCCTCTATATTTGCGCTCAGCACCAATTTTTCCAGATGGAGCACCCGCGCCTCCAAAGCTTCATTTTTATTATTTAGGTCTTTGACTGCTTCGGTGAGTATGGGTATTAAGCCAGAATAGTTTATTGAGTAATACCCATCCCCTCCTTCATTAACCAACTCAGGATATACATTCAGCATTTCCTGCGCAATAAATCCTATTTTAGTACCTTCAGAAAAGTTTTTTTCTTTGAACTCTTCGGTACGCCATTGAAAGGTTTTCCCTTGCAGTTGTCCTAGTTTTGTAATCGCCTCTGAGGTAATAGGTGTAATGTCTTTTTTGAAACGGAGGTCAGAGGAATGTACTAATCCATCTGACGAAGCAATTTTGCCATGGGCATCTATCACATAGTATGCACTGGTATTTGATCTCAAATTAATAGTAAGCCTATCATAACCTGCCCAAGTATATTTAAAAGAGCCTTCATGTACATTAAACCATACATCTTTATCGCTTGACTTACCAAATCCTGTATTATAGTTATAATAAGAACCGTCTCGGTAAAACACCAAACAGTAGCCTGTAATACCACTGGGTGAACTTGGTGTATTATCAAACCTCATAAAACCATTGTCAAGTCTGATATTACCATTGTATACATTTAATTTT
This sequence comes from Microscilla marina ATCC 23134, assembly GCF_000169175.1. Classification (NCBI taxonomy): domain Bacteria; kingdom Pseudomonadati; phylum Bacteroidota; class Cytophagia; order Cytophagales; family Microscillaceae; genus Microscilla; species Microscilla marina. Next base: position 30,270 of record NZ_AAWS01000001.1, on the reverse strand, counting down.
TCGCCAGGACTAGCCGTACCAATGCCTATATTGCCGTTTTTCCTAATCACCATTGCCTGAATGTGCCCTTTCTCATAGTTAGGGTGGCTTCCTCCAGTAATGCCTTGAGTCCAGAATTGAAAACCTGCTCCACCGGCTCCTGCCCCATCTTGGTAAGCATTAGGTCTTAAAATAACCGCCCGCTCGTGCTGATCGGGATAACTATTGCTATATAAGGTTTCATTTACGTCAGCGTTTTGGTAATAAATGTCTACGTTCTCGGTATTGGTCGCTTGATCAGACACCCTCAGTTTTCCTTTGATGTCTAGCTTTTGTCCAGGGCCATCGGTACCAATGCCTACATTGCCAACACCACCATCTTGTATCACCACCTTTCCTTCAGGAGCTGCCGAGCGAATGTACCAATCACCGGTTGCGCCCCAATGAATATGGCTAGAAGATTCTCCAATATTTGGTGCATAAAACTGGGCAGTATTGTCTTGCAATGAAGCAGCATCAGACACCACATGCAGGCAAGCTGAAGGTGTAATGTTTCCAATGCCCACCTTACCATCGCTCAATACCGAAAATCGCGCGTTGCCGTCTTTGTCTTTGATGTGCAACCCGTCTTTGATCTCCAGCGACCAGGTCAGGTCTTGCGACTCGTGGTCAAAAAACAGCAATGCCTGGTCGTCCGCCCCCGTTCTGACCGCCAAGCCGTTGTTGGCGTCTTTGTATACACTGTCGTCCTGTAGCAAAAACAAACCATCAATCAAATCATGGAAGTTTTGCTGCGTAGGTGTTTCGCCCGTGTTAAATGAGGGCTTCAAACCGCTCCGGGCGGTGGTAGTGTTGATTAAAAAATCCTGAAAATTCATGGTGATTTGTTTATGTCAATTGAGATAAATTAGTCGATAGTTGGGAGTCGGGAGTTTTTCTCATAATTGAGAAATCGCTTCGCGCTACTACTCTATCATTTTACCATTTTTTTAAAAAACCTTAAGCCACCGTAAAGTCATTGGAAACCATCATATACCCCACACCAGTACCCTTAGCGCCCACGTTGCCAATGGCCGACAAGCGGTGTTCGCGCGCCGACACCCACACCACGTCTGCTTGTTGGGCTATCAGTCCGGTTTGCATTTCTTCGGGGGTTACCGGCAATATATGTTCGCCGTCGTTATAGGTCATGCTAAAATTGTTGATGTAGTCGACATACTCCAGCCGTTCTACAAAATCTACGATCAAGTTGGGGTATAGCTTGCCTCCCAGGGCAATGTCGGCACCCGTGTCGAACGCCCAGGGCGCCAAGTATTCTTGCAACACCTGGTGCAGTATCTCCAGGTAATACTTATTATCTGCCTGATACTCTTCATAGAATACCACCTGCATAAATATTTTTAGCTCGTGGTATACTGGGTTGCGTACCGTCACGTTTGCCGGGGCGGACATTCTTTGTTTGAGGTAGCCTTCAATCGCCTGCAACACATCGCCCGATAGCTTGGGCTTGAAGGGGTCGTAAGGGCGAATGCCTCCAATATTGGGTACTACAATGAGCCTTACTTCTCCTGGTGTGCCATCGTTGAGCAACTCACCGGGCAAGCATTTCGCTTTATATACCTCCGAAAAAGCTTCTAATACGAGCCTTTCATAGTCCCAGATATTCACTGCCCGGTTTTTGTGGCGCAAGCGCTCGCTTATGCGGGTGTTCAAACGCCCCAGAGACTCTATGGTTTGCCCACCAAACGAGCCATAAGGCTGACTTACGCCCTTAATTTCAGCTTGGGGCAGGTAGGTACGCTGGATACTGTGGGCAGGCAAGGGGGTTTGGAGGTGTTGCGGGTCGTTTTGGCGGTTCTCAAACACTGCCTCTACTGCCTGGGCATGAATGCCAATGGCATCGCTGAGCCCTTTGCTATGGTTGCGCACGCTTGCCCGGAGCCAGTAGTAGCCCGTGGGCATTAGCTGGTGTACATCGTTGGCTTCTGCCGGAATCCTGAGTTTGATAATCCCGCTATTGAGCAAGCCATTGCTGTCATCGGTAATAATGCGCCCTTGTTGGGTCAGTATTTTCCACTCATCATTTACCAGGTAGCGCCAGTCTATGTTAGGCGGGGCAAGGTCAGGGTTGGCGCTGCCTTCTGCCATTCTAAACAACAAGCTGAGGTCATAGGGAGGGTCCAGGTCTTTGATGCCCAGGTAAAGGTAGCCTTCTTGGGTATAGGAGGGTAAAAATGTAATTTCTTTAACCTGCTCCTGCCCTACAGTTGCGTGTCCAAAAGGATGCAAATGCAACATGGTCGCTGGGTTAGTTGAGGCAGCCGCTTCCTCTTCGCCTATGCTTACGCTGGCGGTATAATGAATGCTAAAGTTTTGTAGTTCGGGAGTATAAGGGGCATTTACCTGGTAATCTGTTGCCACGACAGTGCCAGAGCCTTGCAGGTCTATAGCCAGCTGGGTCGATTTGGAAGCCGCAAGCACCGGGTATTCGCTGTGTCCAAAGTCTACGTTGCCCAGTTGCAGCACAAAGTAACGTGGGTGGGCAAACAAATCGTTGGTTGCTGGAGTGGCAGCCAATGGTGTATACCCAAAAGGCCTGGTACTCTCAATGGAAGCATCCAGCGATAAATCAACGCCAGTACTATTCAAGAGTTCAAAGTCTTCGGTGGCATCATTGATCGAAAAACGCCGTTTCACTCCCTGGTCGTACAAGTCTAAGGTGGCTTTTATATTAGCTGCGTCCCGGTTACTATAATGGTTATAGTAAGCGTTCCAGTTCCCGGGCATCCCCAACCAATTCAACTGCAACGCTACGGTGTCCAACTGCTTGAACATCAACTCGGGGTGGGTAAAATAGAAGTTAGATTTTGCCACAGGAGTGGTACCAAAGGGGGCAAAGGCTTCTTTTGCCTGCAAGGTGGCTACATCGTTGCGTATGTGCGAGGGTACCAGGTTTTGTACCATTACTTTGAGGTCTATTTTTTTGAGCAATACCCGACTAAACAAGTCGTGGGCGGTGAGTTCGCCCAGTTCCAGCCCTGGTTGCCCTACCAATAAGCGTAAAGCAGGTTCGGGGGCGAGGTAGCCTTCAGCATCGGGGCTCAGTGCTTGTACCGGGTCAAAGTCGCTGGTAAGGGTACACACGATTTTGAGTATTTTGGTATAAATCGGGTTGCCCGTGTCAGGATCTGCTGCCGAGGAAGTAGTAAAAGTAATAGAGGCAAAACCAGTGACGGTCTGCCAACCCTTCCCGGTGGTTAGTTCTGCCCCAAAAGGGTTATCCTCCAAGTCAATCGCTTGTATTGCCTGCTCTTGAGCCGGGGTCAGGTTGGGGTTGAGCTCCAGACTAAGCTCAATGGAGCGTTCCCCTCCCGAAAGTGCCAACACGGGCGAATGGATGGCGATGCCCAATTGGGTAAGTTTGTCAGCTTCTACTCTGCCAAAAGTACGCCACCGATCAAATGTTTCGTCCTGGTCTCCTGTAGTAGCTACGGTGGCATCTTCAAAGGCATACAAGCCGTTTAGTTGAGTAATCACCGGGCCAGTGGCAAGGACTCCTCCCCTGATTTTGGCTTCGGCTTCTGCCAATAAACGATGAGCTTTGTTCCATTGCCAGGCAGGTGCCACAAAGCCCCCACTGTGTTGTGTACAAAGGGCAATGATAAATTTAAAATCTTTGGTAGTCAGCTTAAGTACATTGGTTACATACCTTTGGGCGGTTTCGTCGGGTGGGTCAGCCTCCAGCAGTGGCAATAAATCTTCGAGCGTGCTGCTACCGGCAGGCAACATGGGATAATCGTCGCCAGGGTTGGGTTGCCCAAATGCTGCTTTAAACAGCGTGTCAGAGGTTTTATCAAGTGCTGCCAGTTCTTTTTGTCTAATGACCGTTCTTTTTTGTTGGTGTGCCTTGTAGAGTAAATCTGTCACCGTTTGTTGGTCTCGTTTTACCAGGGCACTCTCCAGCAACTGCTGAATTTCTTCCATAAATAAGGCAAAATACTGCTCAAGGCTGGTCAACGTATCAAAGTAGTTGTCCAGGGTAGTAATACTGGCATCTACCATAGCAAAGTTAGGCATACTGCCATACTTGCTTTCCAACAATTGGTCAAAATTGGGTAACTCGATGTCCTCAAAATCGGCTTCATTGCTTAGGTCAGCAATGTTATTGAGCCTTTCTTGTATCTCAAGCCATTCGTCGTATACTTCAATCCGCACCTGCATCATCTGATGAAAATTATTGAAGTTTTGGTTGGCTACATTATCATCACTGCTCCCGCTATAAAAATTATCATTGATAAAGGTGCGCAGGTTTCTCACCCGGTTAATGTCGGCATACCCCTGGTTTTCCAAGGGTTCTTGCAAAGTTTTAAACAAGTCATATTGCCCGGTAGTGGCCAGGTTGAGTTCCTGGTAAAGGTCATACACACTGTTTACACTTTGTACTACCTGGTACACCGTATCGTCTAAGGGCGAATGCCCGGTAGCAGCGGTAAAGTTTGCCACGAAGTCTTTGGAGGTGTAGGCACCTCCATTTTTCATATTTGCGAGCTCCTGATTGATTTGTGCCCATTGGTGGCTGTCATTGTCACGGTTTTGCTTGAGGTGCATCAACAAACGCAGGTCAGCAAACGACAGGTGCAGTTCATCATTGGCAAAAGCCAGGGCGGTTTTTACTTTGGCAAAAAAGGCTGCAGCGGTCTGGTCGGTAGGCGCACTGGCAAACCCCAATATTCCGGGCACGGGCAAGTCGGCTCCAGGTTTCAGCGTTACATCGTTGCCAGTGGTTACCTGCCCCAGGGCAAGCTTTAGCATTTGATAAAAGCCTCCTGGTAGTTGGTAACTATCGGGCTGTTTTACCTCCCGATTGATAAATGTGCTCTTTATTTGCGCCACCTTGGCACGGTTGATCATCAGCCTTTGCCCAGTCTTATAAATCAAGTCTTTGCCAGTGCTATCCTTACCCGCCAGTAGTTCAGTGTTTTCTGCCAACAAAAAGCGGTCATTGGCATAGTTCTTTGCCAGTTCAAACATCAGGTATACCCGGTCGGGTTGGGCGGGTTTTTGAACAAACTGTAGTACCTCGTGGTAGTAGTAGTCCAGGTGGCGCGGCAGTATGTGATTGAGGGCGGGCTTAAGGTGTTGGTCTAACAGTTGCAAAAAGGTAAGCAACAACACAAAATGCGGGCGCGACATCCACTCTTGCTTACTGGGTTGGTCGGCAAGGCTCGCAGGGTCTTTCAGGTAAGCCATCATTTCTTCTTTGCTGACATTGCCGCTCAAAAAACCACTCCAGTTGCCCTGTATTTCATTGTTGGCAGCATAGAAATTAAGCCCTTCGGCGTACTTCTCAGCAAATTTGAGCCAGTCTTCTATAGTCCGTTCTTCTATGCGCACATAGTCTTTGTCCAACGCTGCCTGCGTTCGTTGCAACTGACTGGTACCGTCACGATAATATAATTCTTGGTTCTCAGACATTTAGGTTCCTGTAAATTTTGTGTTAGTCGTTTTAAACTCTCCCATCCCTCCTGTATACATCACATTGGGATCTGGCACCCCATTTGGGTCTTTAGCCGGGCTGCTTACTTCAAGTTTCGCTTTGAACTTTTTTCCCTTCAAAATCACTTTTTTTCCTCCGCTGTTGGTATGCCCTGCTACTTGGTCACTCTCTAGTTTTTCAATCTTGACAGTGCCCTGTCCTCCCACAAAAGGGGGGGAATTATAAGGGACATTTTCCACCTTTAGCTCTTTTTCGTCCCCTAGTACACATAGCGTGTTGCTATCAAAAGTAGCTTCACCTGAGCCTTTCATATTGCCTATCGGCACCATGGTAGTCAGGGCGTTGCCAAAGGTTATTTCAAAAACAGCTTGGTCACCATCTATAATAATGGCTCTGGAATCAGACATTTTGTTGCTACGTCAAAGGTTCGGTTACATAAAAAGGATACACCAGGTTAAACCTTGAGTTGGAGCTTCTGATGGTATACTGAAGCTGCACCAGCAAGCGTCCTTCCAGTTGGGTATCTTGTTCTACCTCTACATTGTCGAGGCGCACCCTGGGCTCGTTTATTTCTATAGTACTCGCCACGTGGTCTTTGATGTCTTCCAATAAGCGCGTACTTACTTGCTCAAACTGGAAATTGACAAGGCTTCCGCCAAAATCTTCCAGCATTACCCTTTCGCCTACATTCGTTTGCAAAAGAATAAGCACGCTCTTATGTACATTTTCTACGCTTTGGGTGGTAGTCAAGTATTTACCACCTGCGACAAACTGGGGCGGAAACCCCCAGCCTGTTCCCAAAAAAGGTGATTTGCTGTTACTCATGAACTGCCATGTGGTTTTGTGGTTTCACCTCTTCTTTGCCGTTGACCTGGGGAGTTTGTGGGTTGATCTGTGAAGAGGCTTGTTGTTGAATTTTACCCACCAACCCAAATACTTTTTTGAAAGGCATTTCACCCAACGCTTCTAATAAAACATTGGCTTCTTCTATACTCACATTCAATTGAATTTCTTGATTACTCACGTTGTTATTCATTTTTTTAAGGTTTTGTTTTAGTTGACAAGTTCAAATAAAGTCGTTTTATACGCTCATGTTTGCTCTTCGCGTGGGCAACCACAAGGGATTGCCCCTACATTTAGCACCTTGATTTAGATGTAAATCCTTGTATATCAAAGATTTTTAAAACTTCGTACAGCCGTAATTAGGAGTGTATAAAGTCTTGTAATTTACTGATAATAAATATTTTACAGAATCAAAACGAATTCAAGTAAGGTCGTTTATTCCTTTAAAAGACGTTTTATGTAATCATGTTTGCTCTTCGCGTGGGCAACCACAAGGGATTGCCCCTACATTTAGCACCTTGATTTAGATATAAATCCTTATTATCAAAGATTTTTAAAACTCCGTACAGCCCTAATTAAAAAGTCTCGCTTCGCACCCATTCGTAATTCGTAATTGATCCATTCGTAATTAGCTAAAGCAGAGCTCCCTCTGGTCGGTTCGTAATTGATCCATTCGTAATTTTCAAATCCGTAATTAACCACCTCTACTTCACATCCACTTTCGCTCCTTCTATAGTTACATCGCCACTGGCACTGATGGTTATATCACCGTCACTTTTCAACACAATGCCCTTGTCATTCATGGTGATAGAGTTACCGTGGGTATCTTTCATCTCCATGACTGTCCCGTCTTCTATTTTCAGGTATTGATCTTCGGAGGTTAACAGTTCTAAGGTTTTGTTTTCATCGTCCATTTTTAATTGCAAACCCGCCTTGCTAAAAATGCCCTTGATGGCGTTGGTTTCGTCGGGGTCATGTGGGGGGGGCAACTTCGCCCCAAACACGCTCCCCAAAATAATGGCTTGACGAGGATCGTTGTTCATAAAGCCTACGACCACTTCGTCGCCTTCGTCTGGTCTGAAAAACATGCCTCGGTTGTCTTTGCCTGCATCGGGGCTGGTCAGGCGTGCCCACACAATATCGCCCAAGGCAGGTATTTTTACTCTTACCCTAAACTGCCCTTGTTTGTCTTCTTCGAAGGCATCGACAACGCCCACTTGCAAGCCTTGGATGCCAGGCAACAAACCTGCGGCATTTTGAGCTTCTATGGCATTTTGTTTCGTGTAATTATCTGGACTGATCCCAAACTGAATATCAGTATACCAGCCATCATTGCCCAGCCTGTGGCGCACCCCCGAAATGATGGTGTTGCCATCAAACTGGGCGTTAAAACCAGTTACCGATACCAGGTCCAGTGGTTGTATCTCTGCGTTTCCATCCAGGGTAAAGCTTCCTCTCAGCATTGCCAGGCGGCTTTTTAGCATTTTGCCATCTGCCCAACCTTTTTGTTCTTCTACACTTAGGGGCACAATGCTTTGCAGGGTTTCTTCTTCGTTCCCTATAGCCTCCGCCAGGGCAGTTGGGTCGGCGGGTTCACCCTCTACGTCACTTTGAGCGTTGGCTGCAGGCTTTTGAGCTACAAAATCTTCGGCTTGAGTCTTTTCAGTCAAGTCATTATTTTCTGCATCCCAGGCAAGGGTGTTGATGGTAGCTGCCTGGTGTTCAGCGTTTATTTCCAGGTGTAAATTGAAAATACCTGCATCACCGTACACCACTTCATATTTTGCTTCATTGGCATCTATTACATCTTTAGGGTTCACCACCGATACTTTTCCATCGGTTGCCACCACCCAGTAGCCATAAAGATCGGCTCTTGTCAAAAGAAAGTCCCAGTCGGAGCTGTAATACTGTACAAGCTCTTCGTGACTGCTCCAGGTTTGGGCACTCAGGTCTGCCTCCAGCCCGTTTGCCTCTATTACCTGAGCCAATACATCTTCTTCTTTTTGGGTTTCCTGGTTGCCTTGGGTATGTACCACGCTTTTGCGGGTGTTAGTCATTTTTACACAATCGCCTTTTAGCTCCAGCGAAAGTAGCGAGGCATAACCACTTGCCTCTAGAGCATGCTTTACAATGATTCCTTTAAAAATGGTTGTTTGGTCACTCTCGCCAGTACCTATTTTTATTTCAAGCGTTTTACCAGGCGCAAAATCAGACTGGCTACTCAGTATAAATCCTGGCTTACCCGGATCACCATCTGGAAAAGACAAACAAGCATAAGGCACTTTGTTGACCTCATGCTGGATGTCTACATCAGGGTGCTCAGGATAATACACCTCCTGACCTTCGCTCCATATAGTAATCGTAGGTATGTTCATTTAACTATGTTTTCTAATTGGTATGTTTTTAGTTTTTAGCCTTTGTTTGGCTGTTTGTGGCTCCCGGCTTACCCTATATAAAAAAGTTCTTTAATTCGTCTAATGTGGGTAGGTCTAGCGTAGTGCCAGGCTTTACTTCCCGCAAGTGTTTTACACCATTGTAGCGCGCCAGGGGCAACAAAAACGCCAAGCTTCCATAAGCAGCCACTGCGATCATAGGCAACGAATCGCCTTTTTTTACCGAGTGTTGTTTATTTACTTGAGCTTTGCCTGCTCTTTCAGAGGGTTCCCCCTCCACATTTTCCACCAAAAAAGTAGCCGTGATCTTCGCCCGCAAAGGGGTGCCACTCCGGTCGAAAAGGCTGTATGTGATGGCAGACGTTTGAAGCACACAATCAAAGGTGCTTTCTCCCCAGGTAATCTTAAGGTAATAAGGAGTCACTTTGTCGCTTTTATAGCATGTCTCCAAAAACTCATTTACTTGGGCTACCACACTCACACTTTGTTTGTAGCCCATGTCAGAACGAAACACCACCGTATTATCCAATACAATGTCAAACTTTAAGTGAGGCTTTTCCGAGCCAACTACTTGATTCTTGGCTGCGCTTAAAGTCTTTTTGTCACCCTTTGTAGTTGATGTATCAGGTGTTTTTTTCTTATTCAGCCCCAGGCCTTTTTTCTGACGATACCTCGTGCCATAAAACTGTGAGAAATCTTTGACACTTACGGGACGGTCAAAAACATTTTGATTAGCCAGTTTTTTTGTTCGGGCGGCATCTTCGTAAGACTCAATTTTGAGGTGGTCTAACTTGAGTATATTTGGTTTATCAGCCATTGTTTAACGGGATGATTTGCGTTCCAATACTTTTAATACTTCTCTTACACACGCCTGCACCAATTGGGCGTTGGCTTCTGCCATTTGATCTTCGGCAGGAGCTGCAGCACCGCCCACTTGCCCGGGCTCTTCTACCGCTACTGCTCTTATAATCAATTCTTTGATTTCTACTGCCATAATACTACAAAGAAATAGGTTGGAAACGAGTATAAGATAGTTCTATGGTTTCGATAAAAACCCCGCTCTGGCTGGCATTGAGTTCACCCATTGCCCAACGGGTAGGCACTGCATTGTAAAATAACCAAGACACCATCGGAGAACCTTTAGTATCAAACAGGACAACCAATACATTGCGCGGCTGAAACTCTAAGTCGGCAAATTTTGCTTCTATTTCGAGTCGCAATGGGCTGCCCACCACATAGCCTCGCTCCAGGGTGAGGTTTTCGTGGGTAGGAAACTCAGGCAAACGTACTTGCCTGCCACCAATGCGTTCGCTATTCATAGTGCCGTTGAGCCCAATGCCTGACACCCGCTGAAAACGAATGTCTAGTGGATTGGGCGCCGTGATGGAACCCACCCCTAGAAAAGACACCAAAAAATTGAAGGCTTGCAACGGGGCACCATTCATAGTAAGCTTTGGAGTACCAGTTTTGTCGTTGATCATAAGGTTTAAAATAAATCTGAAAAAATATTTCCTTTGGCTCCACCGGTTTGCCCCGATTGGTGGTAAGTGACCCGCATGTTGTCAGACACCAACGATAAGGTTTCTATTGCCACCTCTTGGGTATTTACATCAAAGTCGCCTGCTTCATAAGCCGTAGGCAGGGCGTTTTGCACCCACCAGCTCACTTGGGGCTTACCATCCTCGTCGCATAAGTTCACCGTAATGTCTTGTTGTATAGGCGTACTTATCCAGGCGAGCAACAAACTGCCTTGCCTCACTACGCCCCGCTGCAAACTTAGGTTTACAGGTTGCAAAATGCCCAGCAAGTGATGGGTGCCTTCGGCAAAGCTAAAGCCATGTCGGTAACTTACCGTGTCATACTTTAGGCTCAAGCCCGATACTTTGGCAAAACCATAACTTTCTGCACCAATTTGCACCCTGTAATTATAAGCAGGTAATGGGTAGTTGGCTGCTATGTCTTTTTTACTAATTGCCATGCTTTACAGCTCTTCCATAGTTACCCGGTCAGCCAGGAGTGTAAGGCTTTCGATAGAGGCATCGTTAGAGTTAGCATCAAAAGTGGGTGCATCTAAGCCTGTAGGAAAAGCATTGATCACTTTCCAGACAAATACTGCGGCACCGTTTTCGTCGCACAACTCAATGTTCACGTCTTTTTTGTCTACCAAATTGGTTTGAATAGAATTGATCCAGTTGTACAACGCAATACTTTTACCTCTTACAATGCCTTTTTGCAAAGTAATCGTGATTTCTGAGCTTTGGGCGGGCATCCGCATTACCACTGGTCCGGGCGCGTCGCCTCCCACTGCACTCTCTTTGTAGGTGGTGGTTTCATACGCTACCTTCAGGCCCGATACCTGAGAAAAGGCAACGGTGGTACCATCAATTGATACCCGGTAATTGTATGAGGGCAAAGGATAGTTATTTTTAATTTGTTCTTTTGTTAATGCCATGTCTTTTGAGCTAAAAAATATTTAAGGAATGATTTTGTACAATATTAGCAGCAAGCTGTTAGCTTCAAGCCACAAGCCATCACCAATGAATTGAGTTAACTTTACTTGTAGCTTGTCGCTAATGACTTGTTACTTTGGTTACGACTCCTGCAGTTTATGCATAAAGCGTAAAACCACAAACTCAGCAGGACGGCTTGCCGCAGCGCCTACTTCTACAATGAGCTTGCCTTCTAAAATATCCTGACTATTCATTGTTTTGCCCAAACCTACATTGACAAAATAAGCCGATTCAGGCGTAGAACCTGCCAGCGCCCCTTGTTGCCAAAGCCCATACAAGAAGCTTTCTACCAAACCTTTTACCTTGAGCCAGGTAGTAGCGGTGTTGGGTTCAAACACTACAAAAGAGGTAGACTTTTGAATAGACTCTTGCATGTAAGTAAACAAACGCCTTACATTTACATATCTCCACTCGTTGTCGTTGCCCGCCAAGGTGCGCGCGCCCCATACCAATGAACCACGTCCCGAAAAACTACGAATTACGTTGATAGACTTACCCGAGGTAGCATCTACATTGAGACGTCCTTGTTGAGTGTTGGTAATGGTGCGGGTGGGTTCAATCAAAGACGCAATGCTTACGTTGGCGGGCGCCTTCCATACCCCACGGTCGCGGTCAACCGATGCATAAATACCCGCTACGGCAGTACTTGGGGGCAGTACTACTCTCTGCTCTCTCAGGCTGTTTTTTACCTGGTTGTACAAAGCAGTATAGGAGTCTTTGATCTCTGCCAAAGAGCGGGTGGGATTGGTCATATTAGCCGAAGCTTTAGAAGCAACGTTTTTAGTTCCGTCTCCTACCAATGCAATGCTATAGCCTCCAGTGCTCCCACTAAACGCTGCCCAATCACTTACTACATTACTGGCTTGGGCATCCGAAGCAGCTGCAATGGTTAAACTAATGGTAGCGCCATCTTCAACTACCGTAAAATCAGTAGTAGCACCCGCATCTGCAGTATTGGTTACGGCAATTTTAGGAGTAATTCCTCCCGCGTTTGATGCTATGTATGATACCACAAAACCATTGGCACCACTGTTATATTCAAAAAAAGCTTTTCCTACATCTACATCAGCATCGTCGTACTGATAACTCAATGATGTTTGGAGGTAAGGGGTATAAGCAGCTCCATACTTGAGGTGGTTGCTGCCAATGTTTTGTCTGAACCCGCTGGCGTCAGTATCAGCGCTCAATACATCAAAAATACCAAAACGGTCTTTCAAGTCATTGCACTGGTTAAGTACTTTTACACAACTGGCATAATAATCTGCCTCGGCAAGGTTTACCGCATCGGGCAATACCACCAAAGTAGGCTCGTCAAACTCTTCGAGTTTGTCAATACCGCTTTGTATATCATCTGCCGAAATAGCATCAGCTGTAGTAGCAGCCGCAGCATACCTGCCTACCGATGCAATGTAGCAACTGCCGCCACCATTGTCGAAAAACATGCGCAACGCATAATACATCAGGTGTGAATGCAATTCACCTGCATCACTGCTACCAGTAGCTGCCTTTCTTTTGAGTACCCCGTCTTCCAGAGCAAACCTGGCGTGCTTTGGTTGGCTGCCAAAAAACTGCTCATATTCCAACAAAGTATCTATTCTTTTTACTACCACTTCATCGGCTGGAAGTGCTACCCCGTTTTTATCCAGGGCTTTTTCGGTGTAGCCTACAAAGGCTGGTATAGCGGTGGCAACCCCTGCTACTGAAGGAGGTAAGGTAGAAACTTCTTCTACATACACACCAGGTACGTTGTAATCCATAACGATTTATGCTTTTATGAGTAAATATTGAGTATTCCTACTCCTTCGTTTTGGGGAGCAGGGTTGGGTAAATTATTGACAATGGTTTCGCTGTCTTGCTGGAGCTTGATCCCCTTCTTTGCTTTACTCTGATAAGGCAGTGCAGCGGTGGAAGCAATATTGAAAATTTTTGCTTCCGGATACAGTCCCTTCAAACGATCGTATAACTCTCCGGTAAGTATTTCGGTGGTGCTGCCAAAAGCCCAACTACTTTCTGAGTCGGCATCGGCAGTAATTGTCAGGTTTGCAGGCAACAACGTATTGGGTGCTACAATGTAGTAGTTCCATTGTTGCTCTTTGCGACTAAAGGTAATGGTGTAAGCCTTGTCGAAGGTAAGGCTGCTGCCATCAAGCGTAATAGACGCCAAGCCAAACACATTGGGTGGCCACTGAGGTGCTATGGGGTAACTTAATTGAAACGCTTGCCCGGTTTCATAAGTAACTGGGCTGGTATCAAAAGTAATTTTATTGAGGTCGGCATCATACGCTGGTGTGGGTACCGGGTCAAGCCCAATGACACCAAAGGTTGGTGATGCGGTGGGTTTATTTTGTAAAAAGAATGAAGTATCTGAACCTCTTTGCTCAGGAATATTGAATAAGTCAACCGCAGTGGCTTCATCATTTTCCAGAGACAGTTCGGGGTTAGCCCCATCAACCACAAAACGAGGGGCAGTACCCTGTAAACTTTGCGTGTCGGTAAAATAAAAGAAGGCAGGGTGTTGCACTTTTATATAAAAGTCAAAAGTCACATTTGCCGGGGGCAAAAATGTTTTTTGTGCTTCGTCTCGCACTGGACTGCTCAGGTAAAGTTTGCCTGGTGCACTGTGTAGCTTAAGCCGATACTGTTTGATCAACTGGGCACACTCAGGCGTGGGGCTCAGTGTCAGGTATTGATTAATGGCTGGCACTGCCTCTGATGAACCTGAAAAGTAATTGTGCAAAACAGCTATTGAGAATAAATGCTGGTAATTCATCGCAACAAGGTATTTTGATTGCTGGTTTGAGTAACTAAAGTATCCGAACTTGTGCTATCTTCTTGATAAACAAGCATTCTCAGCTTATATACTACAGAGGGCAGGTAAGCTACCTTCAAAGAACTCCATATTTCGTTCTTTTGGGCATTGTTCAACGACTGAAACTCTACAGTGAGTTTGTCTATGCCATCCGGCATTCCAGGAAAGTCTTCGGGGGTAAACAGGTGGTTTGACTGAAAGAACTGCATAGTATATGACAAATGCTTGAGGGCTGCCTGATAATCGGTAAATTTGGCAGAAAACAGCAAAGTCAATATCACACTCAAGGGAGGGCTTACAGAGCCGTGGGTTCCATCAGAACTCACCTGGGCATAAGGGTCGGCAGGTCTGAGCACTCTCTCCTCTTCCAGGTTAATCAACATTAGGTTGACCGTTCTTAAATTAAACACTGGCGGATCAGTGTCAATTTTAGGGTAGTCAACCCTGGGGGCAGTCACTGTACTATCTGGAATTTTTTGTAACAGATAGTTGTTTAGTGCGGTTTTTAAAAATTCGATCGCTTCGTGTACCATTTGATTATTGGTAGTTTAGTCACTAGTAGTTTGAACAAGTTTGAGTAATCTCTTGATGTATGTTACACAAGGTATGAATCCGGTTATAAACATCCAAAAAAACAACTTAAAAAAAGCCTATTTTTTTTACGAAAAACACCAAAACACAACCTAAGAACCTGAAAATAAGAAAATTACCTATCACAAACACCTGACAAATCCAGCCATAAAAACCTGTTACCGATGTAATATTTACCAAAAAAAGACATATTTTCAAGCTAAATAACTCATTTACAGCCCCTTTGTTATGTAAGTTTTAAAACAAAAAAGCAACACGTTTATATTTTCTGATTTATGCCACTTATAACCTAATCAATTTGTTTTTGAAGAGAAAAGTAAGGCCAATCATCACAGGGAAAATACACCAACGAGCGCCTTCAGTTTGCCTGTGTTGATGGTACTTATTAGTGCGTGCTCAAAACAAAGAAGTTTGCGTCTGGGTGGGTGCAGGTTGTTCACAAATTTTACGAAAACGACACCCCCGGCAGTTTTCTTCTGAACGATTGACCGGAAAGTTTGCTATCTCTAGTTGCTGGTACTTAAGATATGCCTGAGCAGCGGTCATTTCGGCAATACTTTGGGCAATGTTTTGTTCTATTTCGTGCACATCTTCGAGGCTGATGTCGTAGGTGCGCACCTCATTGGTAAACAACTGATATTCAGTGAGCTGAATATCTGTAATGGGCAGGTTATCCAACACTTCGGGGAAGTCGCGCGGGCGTGCTCCTTTTTTTATGATCCAGGCATACAGTCTAAGCTGTTCTTCGTAGGTACGTTGTGCTTTCGAGTGCACCTTCCAGTCGATGATGTGTACCCGAAAGGGGTGTTCTTCAAACACCAGCAAGTCAGGAATTGCCTTGAGGGTAAAGTGTTCGTTGTACTTTACCTGCAGGTCTTGTCGCTGGGTAATCAGGCGGCTTGCCGAACGCAAATATTCCAGAAAACGCTGGTTATGAAACAAGTTTTTTAAGGCTTGTACCGCTTCCAGATAGGCTTGATTGAGGGCTTCGCGGGTAATTTTTTCGGGGGCATATTCCAGGTCATACAAGGCCAGAAAGCTTTCGCCTGCTTTGGTTTTGGTCAAACCCTCTTCGCGGTATTTTTGCGCTTTGGCAAAGGCGTATTGCTCTTGAAACAGTGCCTTCATTGCCGTAATAACGTCTTGGTACTGTGGCCATATCCCTTGCTGTAAACAGGGGATGACTTCTTTGCCTATGATGTAGTCAACCATAGAGCCTCGCCAGGCATTGAGCGACTGTAGGTTGCGCAAAATTGCTGCTTCCTTACGTTCAGGATCTTTGGTAGCGTTGGCGTTTGCCATTTTATTTTGATAAAACCACTGACGCCTACAGCCCTTAAACTGGCGATATGATGAAAATGACCAACGCATAGATATATTCTTGTAAATTTTATAAAAAAAATTTCAACTTGTTAACCTTTTATACCTGATTTATACTAACTTATAAGCAAATCTATTTAATAAATTTTATATACCATAACTTTCAAAAATTATGTTGAAGAACACATTAATGGCTTGTTTCGCACTGGCATTGGTTGTAGGGATGACGTCTTGTGGGGGAAAAAAAGTATCGGCTAAAACCAAAAAGCTGATGAACAAACGCTGGGTATACGATGCAGAAGCCACCCGTGCCGAAGCTGGCAAAGCCATCAATAAATCTACTGGTATTAAAAATGCCTCAGATGTGACCAACCTTAAAGGAGATGTAAAAAAGATTGGTAATTTTTTGATGAACCATACACTACAAATTTACAAATCTAAAAAAGGCAAACTTGCCTGGCAACGCACCAAGGGCAAAGGAGTATTGAGCTCTAAAGTACGCGGTTTTTTTAAGTGGAAAGACAAAGAAGAAAATGAAATGGTGTTGTTGGGGTATAACGGCAAAGGCAAAGATGCGACTTTTAAAATAGAAACGCTTACCGATGGAAAACTCGTGCTTCTCAATGAAATAGGCGCAAAGAAAATATACAATAGAAAATAATTAATTCAAGCTGAATAAGAGTATGTTTAAAAATCATAATCTGGGTTAAAAAAGTGATTTTTACGCGCTGACTTTGTTGATTTTTGCGTCAATAGCTATGGCTATTAGCTTAAAAATACGCCTCGCCAGCACAAAAAACTCATCATTTTTAACTCCGAAGACAAAATTTAAACATACTCTAAATTATTTTATGATTCATAAAACAGGGGGCTTAACGGCTTGCCTGTTTTTTTATGCCTCAATATTTTCAAGCATTCATTTGACCATAAACTTGACAAATGTGTTATATTGCTATTTTGTAGCAATCATTCTAAAAATCTATAAACTTATGCCAAATAACACACTTTATACCATCGGATCAATCGTTTTTATTGTGGGCATTGTGCTGGCAAATGGCTGGGTAAAACTGGGCACATTCAACCTATACTCTGTATGGATTATGACCATTGGTTTTGCGCTTTGTTTTATTGCCCGTACAGGCTCATTAAGACTGGTAGCCGGGCTTGTATTTGCCTTTGGGTTGGCACTAAGCCAGGGTTGGCTCAATGAGTTTCAACAGGTACACTCTATGATAAAGTACGCTGGCTGGATTATGGCAGGGGGCTTTATGGTATTATCGTTTAGTCGCTAACAACTTTGAGCCAAAAGGTTGAACCATCACACCAGCCTTTTGGCTTATCAATTCATTTTAGAGCTTGTTTCGCGTTTCCATACCCAAAACGCTTCCACTACTCTTCCTCGTTTTTTACTGCTTCGTGGCTAGGCAACGAAATGGTAATGGTGGTGCCCTTGTCCAGCTCAGAGTGAAGCATCACGTCTCCCCTTAGCTTTTCCACGGTTTCTTTTACTATATACAAGCCCAACCCCGACCCGTTGGAGTCTTCGCTGGCGCGGTAAAACATATCAAAGATTCGGTCTATGTTTTCGGCAGGTATGCCTTTGCCATTGTCTTCAATTTCTATGTCTACTCCTTCTTCGTTGATAAGTGCCCGTACTTTTACAAAGGGCCTTTCGGCAAAGGGGTTGTGGTATTTGATCGCATTTGAGATCGTGTTATTAAATATAATTGTAAGGCGGGTAGGGTCAGAATAAAATCCTGCAACAGCATCGTTTGTTTTAAGCACTTCCACTGTTTTATCAATACTCTCAGAGCCTTTCATGAATTGCAGGTTATCGAACGACTGCTGTACCAGTTGTTGAATATCAATGGCTTTAGTCGCTATTTTCAAACGGCTGTTTTTAGAGTAGTTGATAATGTCTTGTACAAATATATCCAGCTTATGAATGCTTTGTTTGATCATTTCCAGGTAAGTGGCAAGGTTGGGTGGGGGATTTTCGGTATTGGCAATATGCACCAACCCCAAAATGGAGGTAAGTGGGGCGCGTAGATCGTGCGAAGCACTGTACACAAAGCGATCGAGCTCACTGTTTATTTTTTGTAATGCCACGTTTTTCGACATGAGCAATTCCTCCGACTCTTTTTTGGTAGAGATGTCAATGATGGTTCCATCATAAAAAGTTTTCCCGGTTTTACTTCGGGTAACATGGCTATTGAGCAACCCCCAAAACGTACTGCCATCTTTGCGCTTAAACAACACTTCCTGGTTTTTAAAATACCCCTCTTTTTCTAAGATAGAGAGTAGTTTTTCCCGTTGTCGCTCGTCGTAATACAAATCATTGGGGTGTACTGTGTATGCTTCGGTAATGCGGGTAAAACCAAACAAAAGGGCAAAGGCTGGATTAATGTATATCAGCCCTTCATCGAGGGTGCTGCGATAAATACCCTCGCTGAGGTTTTCGTTGATAGAGTTGAGCAAGGCTTCGTGCTCTATGTTTTTCTCTTCGGCAAGTTTACGTGCTGTAATGTCTTCAATCATTCCTACGCCAAACAGCAAGCGCCCGTGTTTGTCGCGAATGGTAGAGTTGGTCAAGCGCCCCCAAAGTATGTCTCCGTTTTTTTTGCGGTATTGTTTTTCGAGGCTTCTTACTTTAAAAAAGTCTTGAATGTTTTCAACCGGTACCTGAATATCGTCGGGATAGGCAATGTCCATAATGTGCAAGTCCACCATTTCTTCGCGAGTATAGCCCAACATATCCGCCAATGCCTGATTGCATTCAACAAAATTGCCTCTGGCATCTGTCAAGGCAATGCCCATGTGGGTTTCTTCAAAAATACTTTTAAAACGCGCCTCCCCTTCCAATATTCTTATTTCAGAGTCAAGCTCGTTGCTAATATCACGGGCAATGGCGGTCAAGTATTTATGTCCTCTAAAGCTGCGATAGTTTACCGATACCTGGGCTGGATAGTGACTTTTATCTTTACGCTGTAAAATTACCTGGAAATGAATTGCTTTGCGCGGGTTGCGTATCAACGCGTCAAAACGCTGCCTGAGCGCTACCCGGTCTTCTTTGATTACATCATTTACTGATAATTGTTTAAGCTCAGCCTGTGAATACCCCAAACTACGGCAAGCAGTATGATTAAAGTCAATGATAGCCCCACTTTGAGCATCGGCTATTATGATAGATTCGCCTGCTTGGTTGAGAATACTACGAAACCTTTCACGTTCAAATTCGGCTTCTTTGCGTGCCTGAGTGTTAATGGCTTGTACATAAAAACACTCTGTTTGTAAGGCATCATCGTATAAAAGAGAGGTGTGGGCTGAAGTAAAAACCTCTACACCTGTTTTATGCAAAAACCGTTTTTCAAGCTCAAAATGCCCCAGCTGCTTGTTCGCCACTTTTGTTTGATACAATACGAAAGAGGGCAAGTCGTCAGGATTGATAATATCAGGCAAACTTTTTTGGCAAACCTCCTCTGGGTGGTAGCCAAGCATTAAACAAAACGCACGATTGGCTTTTAATACTTTATTGTCCAGGCTGAGCAAAAACTTGGGGATGGGTGAATTCTCAAAAACCTGTTGTCTTACCTTCGTTTGTCGGGCAAGTTGTGCTTCCAGTTGCTTTTCTCGATCAATGTCCAAAAAAGTGAGCATTACCTGGGCATTGGGCGACACAGAAGTAATGTTACAGTCAAGGCGCAGGTGTTTGGGTGAGCCATCCGCCATCTGCCACACTGTTTCGTGGTAGTATTTACTTTCTGATTGGGTGGTGGCTTCAGTGACATACCTGTCCAGGGTTTGTTGAGTGTCCCACTGTGAGAGTGCTATGAGTTTTTTACCCACAACAGCCGAGCGATTGACTGATAACAATCGGCTAAAACCGTCGTTGACTGCCAAAATTTGCCGACTGGTTACATCCAGTAAAAGGGCAGGCAATGGTATAAACTCTAAAGTATCAGCCTTTATCACAGGGCAATGGTGTGTATATATTGAAAAAATGTTTTTAGAATATGCTTATACTTAAACAAAAATGGTTTTGAGGATGGATTTTGACTAATTGCCTGAATACCAACATTAATCAACCGAAGCTACAGCTTTGCTGTGCTGAGCTCAGCTTCAGCTAATCCTGTAAATCCTAAAATCACTTTCATCTTAGTATAAAAGTCATCATTCTTAACATACTCTTAAAGAGCATTGGCATGGGTGGTCTACATAATGTTACACTTTACGAACATTCGCTCCTACTCCAGGTACCAAGTAAATCTAATTAATTTATCTGAAGATACCAAAACTAAAAAAGGCTTGCTCTACTTATAGAAATGCTCACATTGTAATACATTTTTTTCGTTTTAAGTATGTCTATTATGAACAAGTGAATGCTATTTTGGGTTTGTTTTACGTGGCTTTGTTTTCTTTGTCCAATAGTTCCCTTAACTCTTTTACCGATACCTGGCGACTGTTATAGTATAGCTTTTCCAGCTGTTGTTCAGAAAACTGACCAAGTAACTCCACCTCAAATGCATCTTCTGGTTCAATGTTTAACCAAAGATTATGGAGCAATGTCTGGTGCTTTTGCCGGCTGGAGTGGGTGATAAAAGAAAGTAATGTTTGTGGCGTGCTTGCCCCTACGATTACATTAAACTTGTCTGTTTCGGCTACTTGATCCGTTTGCACATACAGTTCAGGCGTAATGAATAACTCCCCAGGAATTACCTCTGGCAAACCAGCCGTAAAATTGGCTACTTGGGTGACGTTGGCATAATGGGCTTTTTTGAGGTGATGAGGAGCAGTGAGATTGGCAAAGGTTACATTTTGCAAACCTTCCAACAAAGGGTGACGATCGTAGACACTGTCTACCACCCAAAACTCCGCGATGGGTTCAGCCTTGCCCAACTCCTCTACCCTAACACACTCCCACACTGAGTCATAACCTCCCCCCTCGCTAAACAACGTCAGATAGCCGTCTTCATCTGCTGGATACAAACTCGATAAGCTCCTGATATTGTATTCGTAACATCCCCGGTTTTTATACACAGGGTGGTTGCCCAATTGGAGGTAAAAATCAACTAAAACTTCAGGAAACTTTACTTGCAAAGCTTCCTCTGCCTTTCTGATTTCCTCGGCGGGCAAGCCACTGTTGGCTACTTCGTGCCCAAATGCTTGTATTACTTTGATTATTTCTTGGACGTGGGGGTTGTTCATGGGTTACGGTTTTTAGTATGAAATTTATAATGTATTTAAGCCCTCTGCAAGGTTGTTTTTATAAATATCCTTGCATACTTCCTTGGTAATCTACCTTTACAAATGGTTAGACAAACAGTGTAGAACCACCATAATAGACAATCAAATAAGGTCATTATTTACTACAAATTAACCCAACATGAGATTATTTAAAAACCCTTTTGGTAAAAAAAGTACAGAAGAAGAAGGAAGAAGTAAAACATACGAAGGCAAATTAACATTCGGCAAACATACACTGTCATACGAAGGACATGTATTGCTCTTCTTGGACGTGGGGTTAGTCATGGGTTGTTGGGTTTGATAAATTATTTACTGGAGTTACGCAAATCTAGCGTGCTTTAGTCTCATTTCACTAAGACCAAAGCAGGGAAATTTTCATAATTCGTAATTAAATAACCGCTTCCAGCGAAGGTCTTACCGCAGGGTGACCTGAGCAATGCTCAACCGAAACTTCATAAACGACTTGGATACGATGTTTCGAGTGTTGGTGTACTTTGGTTTTAAGCTACGCCTTGCGTCCATTCCCACCTGGGTTAAGTTTACAAACTTAATTCGTTAAATAATGGAAAGTTTGCAACTTTCCTTGCGCAGCAAAATATTGGCTACCTCCTGCTCAACCAAAACTTAGCGTACTTTGGTTTTAAGCATCACTTCGCGCCCATTCGTAATTAGCTTCGCAGAGCTCCCTGCGGTCGGTTCGTAATTTAGTCCAGAGTCGGTAGACCGTAGTTTTAAGCATCGCTTCGCGCCCATTCGTAATTAGCTTCGCAGAGCTCCTTCCAGTCGGTTCGTAATTGATCCATTCGTAATTAAAAAACCCCAGCCCACCTCTCGGCAAACTGGGGTTTTGTTTTTAATTCATTTTTTAAAAGAAACGCTATTTTTTCCTACTCGCCAAAAACGCCTCCAGATCACTGATGTCGTCATCGGTCAAACCTTTCTCGATGATAAACTGAGCCAGTTTGTCCGAAATGGCTTTTTTGGCGGCAGCATCTTCATCTTTGGCAGCCGCCTGGGCTCCATTGCCAGCTGACACTGACACTACAGAACCGCTCTGCGCTTTAGCTTCCAGAAAGCTTACATATTCGCCGGAAGGCAAAAACTCTTTCACCAATTCATCTACCGATTGCGCACCCTTTTTGCTGATAAACAAACGGTGTTGGTCATCAATCACTGAGCCTTCTTCGCGCTCTTCGGTGTACAAAGCTTCGTCCTGGAAAAACAAACTATAGGGCAAAGTATTGGCATAGAAAAACACCCGATGATCTACCTCAGTAGTTTCACGCCATTTTTTATAATAATCAGCCTCCCATTCGTTGGCACGTTGCATCAATTGGTCTACGTCTAATTTAGGACTTGACAAATGAATGCGTTCGGCGCTCTTCTTACCCCATTTTTTAGGATACACCTCCATCGGCATCAACGGCTTGCCTTGTGCCTTGAGCACCTTAAACACTTGTTGTAGCGTAATGTCTTGCCCTTCTAAATGATTGAGGGTGTTTTCGTTGAAATAAAAATCGTTTTCAGCCTTAGGCTGTAGTATATATTCGGTGTATTCATTCTTAAAATTGTATACATACACCATCGGCACTTTGCCCAAGTAAGTGTCATAGTCTAGCTGATGGTATATATCGTGCAACACCTGCAAACGGGCTTCATCGGCAAACACGGTGGCTTGTTTTTGCATAAAATCAAGGGCTCCCGCCAACAAAGTTTCGTTGAGGTCATTGACAGGTTTTTCTTCCAAATCCCATGCTCCACCTTGCGTCAAGAAATTGCGCAGTTGTACCGCTATCGAGTCTCCCGTATTTACTCCCAAGTCTTTCAAAAACAGTTCTTTATTTTCCCGGATGTCCTCTTCAGCCTCCAGCCATTGTTGCAAATACGCAGGTATATCTTCGGTGCCCGACACTACCCCCTCTTGCAACACCAATTGGGCAGGTACAAAGCCCAACACCTGAGCCACGGGCAAATCGTTGATTGTAGTCCACTCGGTTTCGGCAATGGCGGTGCGCGCTTCTTCGTTTTTGTGCCACTGGTCAAACAAAAAAGCGACAAAATCGCGGCGCTCATCTTGCCCTAACTCCTCCTTAAGCGAAGGGCAAACCAACTCGCCGTCTTCAAAGTAGGGCGAACAACCAATCACAAAAGTAGGATTGACCCTATAGGCAGGGCGGGCCGCATCTATAGCCAGGTATTGGGTCACAGGTTGGTAGTGCGCCTTTAGGGTAGCATCGGCTCGCACAAAACTCAGCGGGTGGGTATAATAAAAATACTCTGCCGCATACACTTGCTCGTCCATTGCCACAATAGTAAAATCGTGGAAAACAAAATCGCCCCCCTCTTGTTTGTACAAAATCAAAAAGGCAAGCTGTGCGCCACTCTTAATTCGGGCATCCTCCTGCGCCTTGATTGCTTCAAATACCTCCACTTTGTTGGCGGCTTCCGGGCGGAAAATAACCTCATTAATAAAATCAATTGCCGGAAACTCCATCAACTGGGTCGTAAGCTGGGCAGCAATTTCTTGCATTTTTGCCCTTTCGGGTAATATTGCTGCCAGAGGCAAACCCTCGTATACCTCTTCGTGTACCGCTACCTCTTGCAGGCGGTACTGCCCATCAATGCGTACTTTATCGCGGAAAGCCTCTATATCAAATTCGGCATTATAAAGCTCGTGCGCCATGAGCAAACAACGAAACTCCAGCGAGTCTTCACTATATTGCTCGCCTGGTTGTTGTGCCAATTCCAAGGTTTCCATTTGTTCAAGAAACACTGTTTTTATCTCTAGATCGCCTTCAAACACGTAAGGCATTAAGGCCACATCGAAACCACTCAGGCGCAATATTTCCTTGTACATCTGCAAGCCATCTTGCATGAGTCCACAGTCTGCCAGTTCGGGGCGATAAAATGGCGCAGGTAGTTTTTTGAACGATGCCTTGAAAGCAATCAAATCGTCGATCACCTCATCTTCGGTATAAAACTGATACAAAGCATTGTCGTGGGGAGTAATGGTAAAGCTATCAAAACGGGGCTCCAGGTAGGCTTGTTCGAAGAAAGGATACCCGGCAAGCACCATGAGTTCCAACCAGCTTTTGAGCTCTTCTTCGGTATAAGTATCGTTGCTTTCGACCAAGTATTCGGCAAAGTCGTTTGCCTCTGCCACCTCAAACGCACTCACTGGCTGCAAGGCTTCCATTACCTCTGCTTCAGGCACATGCAAACCTGTCATTTTGCCCAATAGCACGCGAAGGTTTTCAAAGTCTTGCACCTTGCCCAGTGTAGGATGAAAAAACACCTCATCACGGGTTTTAAAACCATCGGCAGTATATATGTAAGGTAATTGTTGCGCCTCAAGGGTGGCTATAGCATTGCCCAGCTTTTCTTTTGCTGCGGCAAAATACCCCTGCAATTGTTCACAAAAACGTTGCACCGGAAACTCGTCTGACAACACATGCGCGGTGATACTGTCCCAATGTGGTACAATCAGGCTTTGGTAGATTTCAGATGTATCCTGCAATAAATATTCATCTAAGACCTCGTCATAGTCTTCGCGCTGAATCTTGAACGGCTGCAGCCAAGTGGCTACCTCTATAGAAGGCGCCAGCAAACTGCTCAAGGGCTGAATGTGGCCGTGTTGGTTGCTAAACAGCTCCAAGTGATCGAGCGCTATAGTTTCCAGACTTTTCACCAGGTCAAACAACTTGTGTTTTTGGCTGGCTTTTAGGTCATCGGTTTCCAGCTTTGCCTGAATAAACCGATCAAACAGCATTTGTTCGTTTTCGAGGTAAGGCAAATAGCTCTGGAGGCTTTCCTGCAAATGAGCATATTCGCTCAGGTTGATTTCAGATAGTATAAAATCAAAGTCGCGCAATGCCTGGCGGTGCTTTTGCAGCTTGTCAAACACAAACAAGGCATTTTCGGTTTCGATGACTTCATCCAACGAATACATTTCGTCGTTGCTGAATACAAATAACTTTTGCTCAACAAATTTTGAAAAATCTTCCTGGCTTTCGTTGAGGTATTTCAACAGGTTTTGTGCCTCGTCGCGCTCAAGGTAAGTCGTTTGAATCTGCCCTGGCAATGCCTGGTTGGGCACATCAAACGGCGCATTGCCCAAATAAGGCAATACCTGATAGTCGGGCATTAATAGATTAGTCAGTTTGCTTACTGCCATTTGCAGGCTTGAGTATTCCATCTCACCAATTTCGCGCAAAGCGGTATTAAAAAACACATAGTCGGCCGATTGGAAACCTTGCATGGTATACAAGCACTTTTTAGCCGCCAGGGTGTCGGCTTCGGTACTGTCTGCCTCGTAGTAACGTTGTACACTGGCATAAAAACCCGCCCCATCCTGGATCACCTCAGGGTGTTGTACAATGTCTTCCCAATCGGGGTAAATACGGGTAGCATATACTTCAGACACCGACGTAAGAAACTCCTCCAGATCGGGGGTATATTCTTCCCCATTTATTTTGTGGGTAACCAGCCATTCTTCCTTGATTTCTTTGCTTGCTGACAACAACTCGCCCAAAGGCACAATGCGCCCTTCGGTATTACAAAACAACTGAAACTGTTTCCACTGGTCTACTTCTATGCCCTCGATATTGAGCAAAGTAGCAAACAAACGTTGCTTCTCTTTGGGTGCCAATTGGTTGTTTTGGGTTTTGGCATTGACCATGTCAAAAAACAAGGTTGGATCGGCAAGGTAAGAAATACGTTCCTGAATGGTGTCTTCTACCACCGAACTTTCGGGAGCAAAGGTGTGTTCAGACACCATAAAGCCCAGTTTGATCAATATTCCGCGGATGGGTTCCAACAATTGAGGCAACAAAATAAAGTTGCCGCTATTGGCTACCGCATTTATCGAGTAATAGCGATCGTTTGAGAATTTATAGTATTGAATATTCAAAAATTTATTCAATAAAAACTCCCCATTTGCTGTCCAGGTGTCTTCATCTATCGCCTTTATTTCATCGTGAATCAAGGCGTACTCTTCGAGTTGAGTGTTTCCAATCAATTGGTTGAGGGCAGGCAAGCTTCCCTGTTGAAACAAGTCAACAAAGTTCCAGGCGGTCAAGCCTAATTTTTCAATTGCCACTTCTACTACCTGTGGGTCTTCGACTTCGTCCCAAAAAAACCACTCTTTGTCTACCCCAAACTGGCGCGGGTGAAAGGGCAACTCAGTGTTTTTGAGCAATACTTTATGGCGGTTTACGGCGTGTTGTTCTTTGGTAGGAATGTGCTCTTTGATGTATTGAAAAAGCGGTTGGTACAAAATAGCATTCAACCAGGCAGTTCGCTCGGTGGTAGGCTCATCGCTGAGCAATATATTGGGAAAAATATCTTTGTAAGTGGCAAAATCGGTGGGAATGAGCGTGTCGAAATGCTGGGTAAGTCGTTCGCTGAAAGTTTCAAACAAACGAATGTTGGCATCGTTGTAATTCTCCATTCGCTGGCGGTCGGTGGCCGTGTCGAAGTAATTGGAATGCAGAATAAAGTTAAAGTTGTTTACTTCCGTTTTCATCGGAAAGTATTTGTAAAAACTGGGGGCTTTTTTCAGAATGTCTTCTGATTGGCGGTAAGGCAAATAACCAAAAAACACCTTCAGATCACACCAATCGTATTCGTCGGCTTCGGCAAGTTTTTGCTTGTCCAGGTCAAATATTTTGTGGTAAGCCTTGTCGGTTTTAGGAATGGTGATTTCTACATTGGATGTAGACAGGTCTACTGGTTGGGTAATTTCTATGTGATCGCCAATTTTTACTTCGCGTAGTTTTTTCAAAAAGTTGAGCGATATTTCTACTCCTTTTTTAAACCCAGCCTCGTTTTGCAACAATTTATCGTATTTGCCATTGCCTAGTTTGATAAAAAACAAGGAGCCTTGCCCCAACTCTTTCAAATTGAGTTTGTGCTCATATTTTTTCAAAAATGTTACATACTCCAGCAGTTCTTCTTTTGGGAAAAGTACCTGTTGTTTGTTTTGCAAGTCTACCGTGCCTGCATCTTCGGGGTGTACCGGAAAACAAGTCAATAAAATCTTAAACAACCAGGGAGCATCTTCGGCGTTCCAGTCTCCTTTGTCAAAGCCTTGCTTGAGCTGGTCGGCATCTAGTTTCAACAACGACTCTATGTGTTCGGTTTTCGACCAGCTAAACACCACAGGGCCTTTGTTGTCGCGCATCATTTCTTCGGCGCCGGTGGTTTTGCCCAATAAACGGTAGGCAAGCTTAAAACCGATGCCAAAACGACCGATTTTTTCGCAGCTCTTTTTGGTAGAAGCCGCTATATTCAATAACGAGGTCAGGTCATCGCGGGAAAAGGGTTTTCCGTTGTTGATGGCCACAAAATAAGATTCATCGTAAAATATATTGAACAAAGACGACTGGGCATCGGCCGCATTCTGGATAAATTCATAGATTGCCTGATCGTCTTGAGCAATTTTGAGCGGAGTACTCAAAAAATTGGCAATGTCGGGCACTGCCCCATGTACCAAATCTATAAAGCCCAAGGTGTTATCGTGGCGATAGCCAATAAAATCGGGGTTGATTGCCTGATCATTTTTTCGTAGTTTATATTCGTTCTTATACCAATCTCTAAAGAGGTTAACATCTTTAATCTTCATGTATACAGTTAGTTTTACGTGGATTCAATCTCTAAATAGCTGCCATTGACAATAAATAAGCCGAAATTAGGTGGTTTGTTTGGCAACAGGCAAGCCTATATATTGGGATGTAATATCAGTATGCAAATGTAATACTTTTAGCCAATGTTTGCTCAAAAAAAACAAGTAAATCGCTAATAAATTAAACAAGAATTGTTAATATAATGAGCACGCAAAATAATGATGGCTAAAACAAGACATAGTACTGATAGGTAGGCTGTTCAAAATTTAAAAAAGTGCCCCAAAGTTTTAAGCCATCCTTAATTATTATGGCGAATTTATTTACTCAATATGGGGCTATTTTATTCAGAGCCCAACCAATTTTCAAAAAACGTCATTCTCCTTAGTCGAGTGACACACCGACCAACACGAATCTACGCTTAAACGCTGTTTTTCGGGGTATCGATCGGTTGGTGAAAACACACAACCGAGGTGGAGAGGGTGTTTTTCGGGTGAATTTACTTTGGTATTTAGATACACATTTTCCCTGTTTTCTCCTTAAAATATAGTGTAAGTGACCTTAAAAACAACTTTTTTCAACTAAAATACGGACAAATACCTGTCAAGAACTGTGTTAAAAATCAAATTTTTCTCCAAATAAAATTTGTTATTACCCTTTGTTGAGTTGATAATCATCTTGATAAAGGGTTTCATTTTTTATCACGGCAAAAAACTGTCTTACTAACTTATGCATTATTGCAACCATAGCGATTTTGTGTGGTTTCCCCTTGGCTCTTAGTTTTTCGTATAAAGCTTTGCAAGCACTATTATATCTTTTGGCAGACTTCGCACAATTATAAAGCAGGCTTCGCAGTTGGGGATGTCCTTTTTTACAAATACGTCCTCTTTTCTGATGCCTTCCTGATTGGTAAATATTAGGGGCAATCCCAATAAATTTAGCCAACGCCTTGGGAGAAGAAAAGTCCTTGAGTAAAAAGTAATAAAAAAGTGGCAGTTTTTTTACCAATACCTTTGACACTTACTCCATACACGAGTTGCTTTTGATAATTTTGAGGCAATTCCTGTGTTACTTTTTCCTCCAGTTGTTTTTGCTGACGTTGCAACAATTCAAGTTGGTCTTCTATCATCATTACACTTAAATCATCAGGCTGGGGATGGAAGCTTAGTTCACTGATACGGTTTTTTAACTTCTGTATATCATTTTGTAAATGCTGTAGGTTCAGTAAACGATGACGGTGGGTTTGCCAATCCTTGTCAGGAAGCATCATACCCTTTAACTGGCGCTCTTCACCAAGTCTTTGAAGCATCACTGCATCAGAGGCATCAGTCTTACTAATAGAAAGTAATGATTGAGAATACCCTTTCCGCTGGATTAACTACTGTTAAAATAAAGCCTTGCGCCTGTAAAGCATAAGCCAAAGGGAAATGATACAAACCAGTAGCTTCCATTACTCCATGACTGTCGGAAGGAAGTTGTGCTATAAACGCTTCTATTTTATCTAATTGGTTCTTCAACTCCCCTTGAACAAGTTCTCCATTCTTATAATAAGCATAGTGAATTGTCAATTTCCCAATACCAAAACCTATGTAATGTGCCATAATTTGTTAATTTTACATCTTGCTATTTAATGAAATTCCGTATGGATATTATCTTCATTACACAGGCTTGATGCCTAAAGAACTGTCCAACATATACGGAAATATAGGAAGTAGCCATATCTTGACAGACAGGGTGAAGCCCTAAGGTTTTATCAGTGTGCTACTTCCTTTTTATAAAAAAACAAATTTTATTTGCCTTCACAAAACATTGTCAAATGTATGAGGTTTTTAAGACGACGCCAAGAAAACCTGACAGGTATGGAATCAGCTGAATGTAGTGGTTTTTATAGATTTTGAATACTTTTTTGGGGAAGAAATTCACTAATTTTGAACAGCCTAACTGATAGGTATCGGCATCTAAAGGGCTTTACACCTGACACTGCTTTGTACTATACAGTGTATGCTTTACCTCGCCTAAAAACATCAGAGGTTTGGCGTTTGTAAACCCCTTAGGAATGATGAGAAATTAAATTGCTATTCTTGAGGTAGAGGTTTTGTTTTGAGACGAGGCTATTTTTTGCGCCCATAGCAGCGCTACGGGCAATAACTGATGGCTACAGCTACGCTGTGCCGAGCTCTGCCAACGGCTAAAAATAACGAAGTATCAAGGCGAAAAATCACCTCTCAGAGTGTAAATTTATTTTTGAACAATTCCTTAGTAAAACTACAATATGTATCTGAAAATTTATCAACCTTCGCCCCCACTCAACACTTTTGTAAAATCACTGATTTATTACAAGGGTTATACTGCCCCTGGTGCCCTCGAAAAACTTTTACCCGATGGCAACTCACAACTAGTGATAGCACTGGACGACACCCCAGAATACTACAAACCATACGACATCACAACATCACTTACAAAG